>CAJURI010000022.1 GCA_910588795.1 uncultured Duncaniella sp.
TTGTTGCTCAGGAACTTATAAATAAAGTTAAATTATAGTGTTGCGGAATTAAGGGTTACTTGAAATTATTTTAATTATAACTAATTTATAAGAGTTACTTATCATAATATAGAATGAATAAATTTTTACTCCTGTTACTCTTGCCCTTTGTCGCGTTCGCATCATATGGCGCAAATGTGTCGGATCAGGACCTGACGCTGTGGTATGACCGTCCTGCCGATTATTGGGTTGAGGCATTGCCTCTTGGCAACGGCCATCTCGGAGCCATGATGTATGGTATAGCGTCAAGGGACACTATTCAGATCAATGAGGACACATTCTGGTCAGGAAGTCCTTACAACAACTATAATCCTAAAGCCAAAGGTAAGTTAAAGGAAATACAGTCGCTTATCGACCGGGGAGAGTATGCCGAGGCTCAGAAACTGTCGATGGCCAATATCACAGCCGACAAGAGTATCACAGCCCACGGTATGATATATGAGTCGATAGGCAATCTCATACTTGATTTTCCCGGTGTGGACAGGATCCCTGACAATTATCGCCGGGAGCTTGACCTTGGCAGTGCCGTTGCCAAGGTGACATACACTGTGGACGGAGTAGACTACACTCGCGAGATGTTTGCGTCTCTTGCTGACGATCTGATCATAATACGGATTACTGCCTCAAAGCCCGGCAAGCTGACATTTACCGCATCATTCACAGGCCCTCTAAAGAAGAATCGTACCGTAGCGGTGACCGAGGTTGTAGATGGCACCGACAATATGCTTCGGGTCAGATGCTCTCATGCCCGGGAGGCGGAGGAGAACATTCCTAACCGTCTGCATGCAACCGCTATAATCAAGGTCGTTGCTGACGGCGGGACCGAGACCGCCGATGCGGCGTCAGGCAGCATATCGGTCAAGGATGCGGATGCCGCGACAATATATGTCTCGGCTGCCACTAATTTTAAGAATTACAGAGATATTTCGGACGACAGTGAAGCCAAGGCGATATCAGCGATCAATAGATTCGTCAAGGATTACGCAACCGCCAAAAGTGATCACGTGGCGAAGTATCGCGGACAGTTCGGTAGAGTGAGCCTCAACCTTGGTTCCAATCCCGTGCAGGAGGCTAAGCCTACGGATGTGCGTATACGTGAGTTCTCCACGGTCCATGATCCGTCACTTGCCGCCATGTATTTCCAGTTCGGCCGTTATCTTCTTATAAGCAGTTCCCAGCCCGGCACACAGCCGGCTAATCTGCAGGGTATATGGAATCCGAATGCAGGGCAGTATCCGGCCTGGGACAGCAAGTACACGACCAACATAAATGTGGAGATGAACTATTGGCCGGCGGAAGTCACCAATCTGAGCGAATGTCATGACCCGTTCCTGCAGATGGTCAGGGATGTGAGTGTGACAGGCCGTGAGTCGGCGTCGAAGATGTATGGCGCACGCGGATGGACCCTCCACCACAACACTGACCTCTGGCGTTCCACCGGAGCGGTCGATTATGCCTCATGCAGCGTGTGGCCCACATGCAATGCATGGTTTGCTTCGCATCTGTGGGAGCGATATCTTTTTACCGGAGACAAGGAGTATCTTGCAGGGATATATCCGATATTGAAATCGGCTTGCGAGTTCTATCAGGATTTTCTTGTCAGGGATACGGAGACGGGATATATGGTGGTGTCGCCGTCTAATTCTCCTGAGAATCATCCCGGATTAGGGTCCTATATCGATGCCAATGGCAAGAAGCAGAGTGTGGCTCAGTTCAGCGGCGTGACGATGGACAATCAGATGGTGTATGATCTGCTCGGCAACACCATATCCGCTGCCCGTGAATTGGGCGTTGACAAGGAATTTGCCGCAGATCTCGAGGATCTGAAGGTGCAGCTTCCGCCTATGCACGTCGGGAAGTACGGCCAGTTGCAGGAATGGCTCAAGGACTGGGACCGTGAGACGAGCGGCCACCGCCATGTCTCGCATCTGTGGGGGCTTTTCCCCGGCAATCAGATATCTCCCTATTCCAATCCACAATTGTTTCAGGCAGCAAAGAAATCCTTGATCGGAAGGGGTGATGCGAGCCGTGGATGGTCGATGGGATGGAAAGTGTGCCTGTGGGCAAGACTGCTTGACGGAAACCATGCCCATACTCTGATATCCAATCAGCTCAAGCTTATGGATCCGAATGTGACCATCAAGTCGCAGGATGGGGGCACTTATGCAAACATGTTTGACGCGCACCCTCCGTTTCAGATCGATGGAAATTTCGGATGCACGGCCGGCATAGCCGAGATGCTTGTGCAGAGTCACGACGGAGGGGTACATCTTCTTCCGGCACTCCCTGATGTGTGGCCGCAGGGTGAAGTGAAAGGACTGAGGACACGTGGCGGATTTGAGATCGCTGACATGAAGTGGAGCGATGGCAAGCTCACGTCGGTGACCATAAAATCTACTCTCGGAGGCAATCTGAGACTTCGCACGGCTTCGGCTTTGTGTGATGCGGACGGCAGGAGCCTCACAAGGGCAAAGGGTATCAATCCCAATCCGTTGAATGGGGTCTACACGATATCCTCACCCATGATCAGCAATCCTGATAAGATTCCTGCACTTGATCTGCCTGTCACCAATCTTTACGACATCCCCACAGAGGCGGGAGCTACATATACGTTCGTTGCCAGATAGGTGATGGATGATCCGGATATATTGGATATTTTTGTTCCAATTAAAAGGATTTATGTAGGAATTTAAGAGGTTATTAAACACCCTCTAATAATGGAAAGTATGGCGGAGCACACTCCGCCATACTTTCCATTATTAGTCATGCCCTCTTATTATTTTAATTGTTTTGATAGCATTCAGTCGGATCGTTCTATGGTTTCTATGACATTTGTTGATTTTTTTTGGAGAATAATTTAAAATTATTGCAAATTATTAACATAAATGTTGTATCTTTGCGGTTGGATGTATTGTGGTATTGAAAATATAACACTTTATATATATTAACCTTAAATTTCAACAATGAGAAACGAGAAATTTCTACAAATCAGAGGTTCCCGAAGTGAATTTTGTCGTCACTTTGGGCGTGTCTGCTTCTCGGTGATTTTTGTTCTGGTAGCCTTGATAGTATCGGCACAGGATAAGGCCGTCAGCGGAACAGTGATTGATGAAACAGGCGAACCGGTCATCGGAGCGACTGTAATGGTAAAAGGGAGCAAGATCGGGACAGCTACCGATATTGACGGGAAATACACCCTAAATACCCCCCCCACAGCGTTTTAGCTATTAGTTATGTAGGCTACGTCACACAGGAAATTCCTGTTGATGGTCGTAGCGTGATTGATGTGACCCTCAAAGAGAGTCGTGAGATGCTCGATGAGGTGGTGGTAGTAGGATATGGTACTGTAAAGAAACGAGATCTCACTGGTGCTGTCGCATCGGTAAAGAGTGGAGATCTCACTATGACACCTGTAGCGAGTGCTACAGAGGCACTTGAAGGCCGAGTTGCCGGTCTTGATATTACACGAGAGTCAGGACAGGCAGGATCGGGCACAAAGATTCTTCTTCGCGGTAATCGCTCCCTTACAGCAGGTCAGGACCCGCTTTTTGTGATCGACGGTATTCCAGGATCAATTGATAATCTCAATCCTAACGACATTCAGTCGATTGACATTCTTAAGGATGCCTCCTCGACAGCCATCTATGGTTCAGCCGGTGCCAACGGTGTGATCATGATCACTACCAAGCAGGCTGAGGAAGGTAAGGTGCAGGTGGATCTTGACGCTTATTTTGGATGGAATGGTTTTGCCAAATATCCCAAGGCTCTCAGCGGTGACGCTTGGCTTGACTATCTCAAGGAAGGATATTATGCCACAACCGGAAATCAGGCTTCCGATCTTACACAGCTATTCAACGGCTATGGCTATAATGCCGATGTGATCAGACCCTATGTTGAACAGGGCAAATGGATCGATTGGGTCGACGAGACTCTAAAGACCGGTACTCAACAGAACTATTCAGTGTCAGTCAGAGGTGGCAATGAGCGTTTTAAAGGTCATTTCTCCTTAGGCTATAACCGTACTGAAGGTATATACCGTGACGATAAGTCTGATCTATATACCTCTCGTTTCGGTATGGATCTCAAGGTCAATAAGTGGTTGACTGCGGGACTGCAGGGCGGATTGACTTTCCGTGATGTTGACAGTCGTTCCACACGTCTTAACCGTACATTCAGTTATGTTCCGGTGGGGGATGTGTACGATGCTGAAGGAAATATCAACATTTATCCTGTGGATGGTCTGCAGGATCAGGTGAGCCTCTTGGCTGATGAACGTGATGGCGTGTACAAAAAGAATTCCAAGACATTTGCTTTCACTGCCAATCCATATCTTGATGTAACGATTCTTCCCGAGATGCTCACATTCCGTACGATTCTCGGCACATCGGTGAGCAGCAGCCGTACAGGTGAATTCAAAAGCAATGATACATTCATGATGCTTACAGGATCGGAGACAGCAATACGCAAGGCTTCTCTCGATCCCAATCTCAACTACAATTATACTTGGGAGAATATACTCAATTTCCGTAAATCCTGGAACAACACTCATAATCTTGGGCTGACTCTTATCACCTCGTGGGCTTATAATCAGACGGAGAAACATACTGCCTATAATGAAGGCTTCCTTTATGACAAGTTCCTTTGGTATTCGCTGTCATCAGGCACCAATCCTTCCGTATCCTCCTCTTACACTCAGACCAAACGCATGTCCTATGCGGCTCGTGTCAACTATGACTATCTCGGACGCTACCTGTTCACAGCTTCCGTTCGTCAGGACGGTGTGTCACAGCTTTATAATCATTGGGACACATTCCCTGCTGCAGCATTGGCATGGCGTATTTCCGATGAGCCTTTCATGGAATCGACACGCAACTGGCTCAACAACCTGAAACTCCGCGTGGGATATGGTGTGTCAGGCAATCCTAATGTCGATGCTTATGTGTCGCGTACAGAGGTTACGTCCAATGGTCTTGACAATATCAATTTCGGTTCGGGTGCCGTCACGTCAAGTGTGCTTTCGCAGGCCGTAGGTAATGTGGAGATGGGATGGGAGAAATCCTATAACTGGAATATCGGTGTCGATTTCGGTATAATCAATAACCGTATCGACGGTGCGTTGGAATTCTATGATACCGATACCAAGGACGTGCTGTATTCGCGTAATCTACCATCGACAGGTGGATTATTCAAACCGAAGAATCCGTATAAGATGGTATGCAATGTAGCTCGTATGCGCAATACTGGTTTTGAAATGACTATCAACAGCCGTAATATTATCACAAAGGATTTCCAGTGGACAACGACCCTGACATTCGCAGCTAACAAAGAGCGAGTTAAATCCATTGATCTCGGCAGTGGCACTACTGTAGATAATCTCGTGTCGCTCGGACTGTTTATGGACAATCCCAAGGACATGATCTATAACTACCGTAAACTCGGTATATGGCAGAAGGGCGAGGAGGCTGATGCCGCTGTGTTCGGGCTTCTTCCCGGTGACTCAAAAGTGAATACCAGGCTCGTAAAGGTGAGCGACGGTCTTTGGACTCTGACTGAAGAGGATGGCACAGTGACCGAGTACACTGCCGAAAAACCTTATCAGATCGGAGAAAAGGACAAAGAGCTTATCGGTCATAAGTCTCCGTCATGGACAGCAGGTCTAAACAACTCTTTCTACTATAAGGGATTCGATCTGAATGTGTTCATCACAGCGCGTTGGGGACAGACTGTTGAGAGCCCGATTCTCGGATATTTCGGTCGAGTTGCAATGCCTGATTTTTATGATTATTGGACAGAAAGCAATCCAACCAATGATTTCCCTCGTCCGTATATGTCACGCTCCACAAGCCATTCAGCATCCAATCTCGGACTTGGTATTGTGGATGGTTCCTACTGGAAAATAAAGACTATTTCTCTTGGATACTCACTCCCGAAGAATGTGCTTGATAAGGCAGGTATGAGTCGTTGCCGCTTATACGGCACTATAAGTAATCCGTTTGTGTTTGCAAAGGATAAACTTCTGCGAGATGTCGATCCGGAGACTGGCGGAACAGACGGATTTCCGCTTTACAAGCAGATAGTGTTTGGTGTAAACCTCTCATTCTAAAATTTATAGCTTAGAAATTCAACATGAAAAATATATTTAGAAAAACATTGGCGGTAGTGCTCTGCACCGCTATGTTCACCGGATGCAGTCTTGACGAATGGAATCCGTCGACTGTCGACGTGGAGACGGCTTATGCCGAGCGTCCTGGGTTTGAGAGCCTGATCAATTATTGCTATGACGGTTACTACTACCTGTATGGTAAGATTGACGGTATCGGTGCTATGGAGCTTGGTACGGATCTTTGGATAAGCGAATCATTTGAGAGCGGTTTCTCACAGTATAACTCGAATATGAATACCCAATTGGGCACTCTTAAGACTCTTTGGGAGGGATTTTATTCTACAATAAACTATGCGAACACTGCGATATATTATGCTTCATCTGTGACAGGCTATGCTTCTCAGGATGAACTTTATGCAAAACTTGCAGAGGCTTATTTTTTCCGTGGATGGGCTAACTGGCATCTTGTGGAGCAGTTTGGCGGAGTGGTGCTCAACACCACGTCTTCGGCTGTGACCGGTATAAACAACAGTCCTGCAAGAAGTTCGGAGAGCGATTTCTACGATCTTATCATAAGTGACTTGAATTTTGCTAAGGATTATCTTCCTTATTCCCAGGGAGATGATCGTGGTCGTGTCAGCAAGAAGGCTGCCCTGGCAATGCTTGCCAAGGTGTATCTACAGCGGACCCGACTTAAAGAGGCTAATGCGGAAGAGTATGCACGTCTGGCTCTACAGACAGCTGAAGAACTGATAAATAATGCTTCAAAATACAATTGCGCTCTTTACACCAGTGATGCCGATAAGTCAGGTTATGCCAAGCTTTGGGATGGTGAGAACAACAAGAATAACACAGAGTTCCTTTTCATCGAAGCTATTGACCATGAAGGTGACAAGAATCCTGAGGGTAACAACCGTGGACGTACACGCCAGTATTATGAGATGCGTTTACAGAATTATACCGCGTGGGGTCTTGCCGAGAAGAATTGTGCATGGTACGGCCGTTCCAACAGTATCGGCATCAAGCCGACGAAGTATCTTCTGACCACTGTGTTTGAACCGGTCAGGAATCCTGCCGATACTCGTTTTGCCAACACATTCTTTACCGAGTATTATAATTCATCCTGGGGTGATAAGAAAATTTCCCAGTCCATGATTGATCAGTTCGGCAAGGATGCCTCTCTGCTTAACCATGTGATCAAGAATACAGCCGGAACATATAAGCCCGGTGAAATGTATTATGGCGGACGTACTGTGTTCTATCAGAACAATTCTTCCGGCAACTGCAATATGGTGGACGAGAATGGTGACGGATGGCTTGACGGAATTTCCGTGCTGACCCCTAACTATACGATGTCGGCGGCAGAGAAAGCTATGCTTCCCTTTGTGTGTGTTGATCCGTCCGATATGTTTACTGCTGACGGGAAATGGGTGACAGAGACCACCAATCCTGATTTAGGCTCCATATATAAGAACACTTATCCGTCAATGAATAAGTTTTCGTCCATTAAGTGGATCAAGGACAATCAGAAGTGGGAGGGTGATATTCCTGTGATACGTCTCGGAGAGATATATCTTGTGGCAGCCGAGGCTGCACTCCGCGCAAGCAATGACCAAGCTAAAGCTCTAAAATATGTACAGCCTTTACGTGACCGTGCAGCTGTGACAGGACGTCAGGCTGAGATGAAGGTCAATCAGGGTGATATGACCATCGATTTCATCCTTCAGGAGCGTGCGCGCGAACTTGCCGGTGAACAGGTGCGCTGGTATGACCTTAAGCGTTGTGGCAAGCTCACAAAGAGTTTCTTTGCCGCCACCAATCCTGACATCCTTTTCTTTGATGAGGCAAAGCACATTGTTCGTCCCATACCTCAGAGCTTCCTTGATGCGATTGCCAATCCTAATGAATTTGGTACCAATGGATATTAAATATATATGATATGTCGGATTCTCGGTGTTTGCATTGAGAATCCGATTCTCTAAGTTGATGAGACGGGATCTGCGTGAGCAGGTCCCGCCTTTTTTATGCGATGTCTCAGCCTTATTTACTGGGGAAAAGTCCGCCCCAGGGATAGCTGCCAGGTTTCATGGTGATGTGGATGCCGGCGGGAGTGTTCATGCGTATCACTCCCGGGGCTATCTCGTCGGTAATGGTCAGTGTGTCCCATCCCAGTCTGCGCAATATTGCGTAGGCTGTGGCTCCACCTTCGATAATAAGCTCGCGTGGAGCGCGGATACCGATGAAACGGTCAACAGTCTCTGCCATGGTCTCGCGAAGATATGTCGCGCTCTCTTTCCCTGTGCGGTGACGGTCGCGGATAGCGAGAATTATGGAGCGGTTGGCGGCATAATGTCCTGAGATTTCGCTGATCCATCCGTCGGGACCGGATATGCCGTCATAAAGGTCGGTAGGCATGAAGAATGTCTCGGCTCCGCAGTCAATGGCCCGGCTCTGTGTGCTTCCGCATACTATCAGTGCGTCACTCAGGTCTATGTCTACTTTTGGAGATGAGGAGGTGCCGCGGCATCGGCAGTGCTTCATCAGAAATGCCGTGAACAGGTCGGCTGCTCCAACAAGAAGCGTGTCGTCGCCGGCATTGTCCACTTCTCTCCGTATGTCTTCTTCGCTCACGGCATCGGCAAAATGCACGTTGCTCTCCAAGGCATCGGGAAAACGTTCAGTCAGGACCGATGAGAATGCCGGAAATTCAGGGTCAAACGAGAAATCCGTCTCATGGATGGGCTTTTCGCCTATGTAGTAAGTGCCGTTTCGTATGATTCTCCCTTTGGATGGATTGGCGGGAATGTACAGTGCTTCCCTGTATCGTGTTAGCCGCAGCAGAGGAGTCAGTTCAGCGACTACATTCCCTCTGAGAGCGGAATCGGTCTTCTTGAAGATATGTTTCACCGTGCTCATTCCTGCCAGTGAGGAGGCAACTCTTGCGGACTCTTCGGCAGCCTCGGCCCCGGTCATTGAACGTGTGTCGGTGGCTATGACCGACACATCGCATGAAGGGATGTCCTTGGGTGAGGTCGACATGTTTACAGAGAGACCGAGACGGTGGGCTATGCCCGCCATCTCGGCTGCTCCTGTGATGTCGTCGGCTATAACGGCAATCATTACTCCTGTATTCCTAAACGGTACTTTGCCATGCGTGTGGCATAGTCGATGCTGAGCACCATGGCGTCATCGCTTGCGATACCTTTTCCGGCTACGTCGAACGCTGTGCCGTGGTCAACGCTCACTCTGATTATGGGGAGACCCAGTGTGATGTTCACACCGTTGGCACTCTCCATTTTTCCGGTCTCCTTGTTCCAGTTGAAGGCACACACTTTCAAGGGTATGTGTCCCTGATCATGGTACATTGCCACACATCCGTCATATTTGCCGCATTTGGCTTTGGCGAATATCGAGTCGGGGGGCACCGGACCGTCAACGTTGAATCCGCGTGACTTGAGTTCCTCGATGGCGGGGATTATCTCGAGTGCCTCCTCGTCGCCGAACATTCCGTTCTCGCTGCTGTGGGGGTTGAGTCCGGCTATGCCTATGCGCGGGTCTGCTATGCCGAACTGGCGGCATGCGTCAGCGATCAGTTCGGTGACTTCGATGATGCGTGCTTTCTTCACAAGGTCGCATGCCTTGCGCAGAGGGACATGTGTGGACACGTGTATCACCCTTATGTTCTCGTCAGCGAGCATCATCGCATATTTCTTGGTGCCGGTGAATGTGGCGTATATCTCGGTGTGTCCGTCGAAGTGATGTCCGGCAAGGTTGAGAGCCTCCTTGTTGAGCGGGGCAGTGACTGTGCCGTCCACTTCATTGGCCATGGCAAGCTCGATGGCTTTGCGTATGCTCACAAATGCGGCGTTTCCGCACTGGGCCTGGACTTCGCCAAAACGGAACGTGCTCATGTCCACGCAATGAAGGTCGTAGACGTCGATTGTTCCATATTCAAATTTCGCGTCAGCTACACGGTTCACTGCATTTATGCTGAAGTCGTATCCAAGACGGCGCACTGCTTCCTGCATCACGGCGGCATCGCCTGTGACTATGGGACGACACTTTTCATAAGTGTCCTTATGGCTGAGGGCCCGTACCACTATTTCGGGACCTATGCCCGCGGGATCCCCCATGGTGATGGCTAAAATCGGTTTCATGTAAGTTCTCAGTATAGTGATAGGTTCTCAGTACAGTGAATTGTATATGTCTCTTGCATCCTGTTCGGTGACTTCACGGGGATTGTTTTTTAGCAGACGTTGCACCTCCATGGCGGCTTTGGCCATGCCGTCGACCGCGCTTTGAGGTATGTTGAGGTCAGATAGCTTCTGCGGTATTCCTACGGCTTTGGAAAGTTCATAGATGAAATCCACTCCGTTCTGGGCTGTCTCGTTGTCATCTTTGCCCTGCGGCGCACCGCAGGCTATGGCTACTTCGGCATATTTACGGAGATTAGCGGGGCGGTTGAATTTCATCACCGATGGCAGCAGTATGGCGTTGGAAAGTCCGTGAGGTATATGGAATTCGCCGCCTAAGGGGTAGCTGAGCGCGTGGACTGCCGCAGTGTTGACAGGACCGAGCACCAGGCCTCCGTAGAGCGAGCCGAGCGACATGGCTTCGCGGGCTTCTGTGTCGTTTCCGTCCCTGACTGCCCGGAGCAGGTTGGCGGCTATCAGCTTTATTCCCTGAAGAGCGTATATATCTACTGCAGGGTGGGCAAACTTGTTGGTGTAGGCCTCGATGCAGTGGGTCAGGGCATCCATTCCGGTATCGGCTGTCACCTTTGAAGGCACAGTCATTGTCAGCATAGGGTCGACATAGGCTGTGTCGGCAAGCAGATAGGGGCTGACAATGCCTTTCTTAAGCCTGTCACGTTCGTCAAGCAGTATGGCATTGGGCGACACTTCGCTTCCGGTTCCGGCTGTTGTAGGCAGACATGCGAGCCATAGCCCTTTCTTTTTGATGAATCCTGTCCCAAAGCAGTCCTCTGCCTTCTGGTCGCTGTCGATGAATGCGGCCACAAGTTTTGCGACGTCAAGCACCGATCCTCCGCCGATTCCGACCACGCTGTCGGCACGGAATTCGCGTGCTGAGTCGAGTATTTTGTTAAAGTCGTTGAGTGTTGGCTCGGCAAGTATATCATGGCACACCTCGATGCTTACTCCGTTCTCCTTCAGCCGGTTCATGGCAGGCTCGATCAGAGGCAGTATCGGAGGTGCCGTGAGCACGAAGAGGCGGCGGAAGCCGAGTGAGAGATAATCGTCGACAAATGTCTGTATGCAGCCTGAACCGAATACTATCTTCTGGGGCTGCAAGATTGTGATTGGTTTCATGTGTATCTGTTATATAATGTTCAAAGAAAACCTGCCGTATGCGTCATGCAGGCTCGATGTCCAGTTGTTTTTCCTTTCTTTTTTCCTCAAGGTATCCGTATATCGTAAGCTCTTTATCGGCAAGTGGTGCGGCAAACAGGAAGCTTGCCAGATATCCTACCACGAGCACTATGATGTGGCTGTACACGCCCAGCATATACTTGTGCTGGGTGAAATTCCATGCTCCGAGATCAAGAATTGTCTCTTTGATACCCGTGCCGTGCAGGTCAAGCTTGGTAGATGTGAGCACAGCGTAGGCTGTGAACAGCACTGACGCCGCTATGCCTACGTACAGCCCCTGCTTGTTGGCACGCCGGCTGAATAGTCCGAGAAGGAATATACCCACGATTCCGGCCGAGAAGATGGCATACAGGGAGAACAGTGCTCCGAGCACACCCTCTCCGCCCCATGATATATAGAGGAGGGCGACCCCTACTGCACCTGCGCCTGACAGCACTACCATGATGCGTCCGAAGCGGAGCTGCTGGCGGTCGGTGCTCGATTTCCTGAAGCGTACGTAATAGTCCTGCACTGCTATGGCCGAGAGGCAGTTCAGATCAGTGTCAAGGCTTGAGATTGCTGCTGCGGCAAGTGCGGCTATGATGAGACCGCGTATGCCCACAGGAAGTTCGTTGCTGATGAAATAGGGGAACACCTCGTCGGCCTTTATGCCGTCGGGGAGTGCCGGTGCTCCGGATGCGTGATAGTAGGCAAACAGGCATGTGCCGATGAACATGAACATGGCCCAGATGGGAACGCTCATCAGAACGCCGATATATGCGGCTTTCTTGGCGTCACGGTCATTTTTGGCTGCGAGGTAACGCTGTACGATGGTCTGGTCGGTGCCATATTTCTGCAGTGCGTAGAAAATTCCGTTAAAGACCATGACTATGAATGTCAGCTGCGTGAAATCCCAGTCGTACGGGCCGACATCTATCTTGTTGTACTCGCCGGCTATGCGGAGCACTTCCGACGGTCCCCCTTCCGGAAGGAACAGCAACAGGGCGACGCATATAAGGCCTCCGCCGATAAGCAGACCTCCCTGTGCCACATCCATCCATACTATGGCCTCCATGCCTCCGAGAAGTGTGAGGAAGATGATGGTGATGCCAAGCACTATGACTATCGCGTAGATGTTGAAGTCAAGGAATGTTGCAAGTGCCATTGACACAAGGAAGAAGACCGTACCGGCCTTGGAGAAGTGGCCAAGCGTGAAGGCAAACGAACTGTACATGCGGGCAAGGAGTCCGAAGCGGCGTTCAAAGTATTCGTAGGTCGATAGCTTTACCACTTTGCGGAACAGAGGCACTATCACACCGATGAGTGCCAGAAGCACTAACGGCACCATGAGCCCCTGCACGAGGAGTATCCAGTTGTCGGCATATGCCGCACCGGGATACGCGAGGAATGTCACGCTTGATATGAGGGTGGCGAAGATCGACATGCCCACAGCCCATGCAGGGATTTTGCCTCCTGCTGCGAAGTAGGTGCTTGTGTCCTTCTGCCTGTGGGCGAAATATATGCCCACACCGATCGCTGCGGCAATCGATGCAAAGACTATCAGATAGTCTATCCAATGTATGTCGTTCATAGTTTTTCCCTTATGGATTGCTCTTCTTCAGCGGAAAGACGTGTCAGCGGCATGAGCATCCACGGATCGCAGAGCCCCTTGGTCTGCATCATCACTTTCAGTGCGGTGAGTGACTGCCCCAGGGTGCGTCCGGCCTGATATATCTTGGCTATCTCGTTGGTCTCGTCCTGCAGACGGTTGGCTGTGTCCATGTCGCCGCCGGTGGCTGCGCTGTAAAGATCATTGAACATATCCGGCACAAAATTGCCTGTGCTCGGCACTATGCCGTCGCCACCGATGGAGAGGGAGTAGGCTGACTGTGCCGCCCATCCGCAGAAATAGGCGAAATCCTCGCGGTCTCTCGATATGTCGATGCACTGGCGCATGCGTTCAAGGTCACGCTCTGAATCCTTGAGCCCGACGATGTTGGGGTGGTCGGCAAGACGTTTCACCACATCTACGGGTATTGTCATATGTGTCGTGGCCAATATGTTGTAGAGCATCAGCGGTCCGGTGATATTGTCGGCAAGAGCCTTGTAGTAGCCATACATCTGTTCGGCGGTAAGCGCATAGTAGGAGGGGAGTGTCGCTACGATCACGTCGGCTCCGGCGGCTGTGTAGGCCTGAGCCTGGCTGAGTTGTTCGGCGAAGCAGTTGCCTGTGAGTCCGGCATAGATCAGGATCCTCCCTTTTGCAGCCTTTACGGCAGTCTCTACCATGAGCAGTCCGTCGGAGGCTGACACACTGTTGCCTTCACCGGTGGTGCCCATAAGCAGCGGTGCCACATTGTTCTGCGCAAAAAATTCTATGATTCTCTCTACGGCAGGGACGTCGAGTGCACCCTTCTCTGTGACGGGTGTCACCATGGGTACCACTACCCCGCGATATCTGCAATTCTTCATTTTAAGGTTGTTTTAGATTTAAGGTATTAATATTTTCGATTGCAAAGGTACGAAAAATATATCTATGACGCATCTGTCATTTGCCATAAAATATCGCTGTGGCAATAAAATGTCCGCGGAAAGTAGGTGTGATGAAAAAACTTAGTAAGCGGAAATGTAATCTGAGATGCTGTGAGGGGGCATGAAAAACTTTTCTTGACAAAGATAAAACCTTTTGTCGATTAGCAGTGTTAGATTAATAAAATTAACTCAACCAACAACTATTGTTTTATGAAAAAAGCGTTATTAATCATTGCAGTCGTGCTTGGAAGTATGACCGCATTTGCTCAGAATCTTGACAAGAATGAGGCAAAGCAGCTAAAGGCTTTCCTCACCGAGGGAACCAATGCCAGTGCCCTTAAGGCCAATCCAAAGTCGTTAGGCTCCATTGAAGGTGTCACCGTATCCAACGGCCATGTCACAGCCATTCAGTGGAAGGACAAGAAGCTTACCGGAGCTCTCGACCTCTCCGGCTTCAAGGCACTCACCAAGGTGGATGTCTCACGTAACCACCTCACATCGCTCGACGTGTCTGACTGTCCTGCCCTTGAGCAGCTCAATGCCGGACGTAACAAGCTTACCGAGGTCAATCTCGATGGCTGCAGCGTCCTTCAGACTCTGTCACTCTACAAGAACCGTCTGACGGATCTTTCACTCAGCAACGCCCCCCTTCTTAAGAACCTGAATATCTCCAACAACCTCTTTGTGGAGCTCGAACTGAACAATTCCTACAATCTACAGACACTTAACTGTCAGGGTTGCCACCTCGAGTCACTTAATGTCGGCGGATGCACGGCTCTAAAGAATCTCTACTGCGGTTACAACAAGCTCACCTCACTTACTCTTGCAGGTGTGGAGAACCTTCAGAACCTCAACTGTGACGACAATGAGATCACCAATTTCATAGTCTCCGGGCTTCCTTCACTTTCCACTCTCATCTGTTCGGACAACAATATGGTCACTCTCGGTCTCCGCAACTGCCAGGCTCTTCTCGACCTCGTATGCTCCTACAATGATCTGACCACCCTCAGTGTTGACGGATGCCCCAACCTCCAGTATGTTGACTGCTCCTACAATGATCTTACCCAGTTGACCCTGTCAAACCAGACATTCCTGCAGCGTCTTATCTGCAACAACAATCAGCTGACAATGCTTGACGTGTCGTTCGACCAGGCTCTTACATACATCAACTGCCGTTACAACCAGATCATCGATTTCCGTACAATCGCCTGCAACAACCTCCGTATGGTTGCCTGCCAGTGGAACTACTAAGCCCCCGGCCTGAGGGCATGGTGATCACACCACCCTTACAGCTTACAACTAACGCTTAAAATAGATGACCGTCCTTGAAGAGAAATCTCCGGGGACGGTCTTTTTTATTGTGACAGTGTTCAGCCTTTCAGACTGATAAATCAGTATTGCAGATAGATGAACGGGACTATGTCACTTGACCTCACCTGAATGGCGATGAATAGTGCGATTGCAAGCAGTAGGGCCTGCAGGATCACCGGGGCGTTCATGAAGCCTTGCTTAAGAGGATCGGTGATTTTCGTAGGTAGCATATGTACGATGTATCCTGCCGCCATAGCCAGCACTATTGTGAGATAGCTTGATATGAATTCCGGAGCTACGGAAAGATGAAAGTCAAATATCATCTGATGCCACATCATACCTACTTCGTCGAGTGAGCGTGCACGGAACAGCATGAAGGCGGCTGCGATGAGGAGAAACGTGAACACCATGTTGAAGCACTTTGTCACAGGTGCGAAGCGTGACGGGACTGTCACAACTTCTATTTCACCCGACTCTGTCACCACGGTCTCTGTGGCGGAAGTGGCAGGGATGGCGTTGCGCAGCATTTTATGTATCACCAACAGTGTGCCGTGGGCCGCTCCCCATATGACATACATCCAGGATGCGCCGTGCCAGAATCCGCCTATCACCATTGTGGCGAACTGGTTGAAATAAGCGCGCGGCCTGGAGCAGCGGTTGCCTCCGAGCGGGATGTATATATAGTCCCTCAGCCATGTCGACAGGGATATGTGCCAACGGTGCCAGAACTCTGTCGGGTTTGAGGCTTTGAACGGTGCATTGAAATTCTCCTTGAATCTGTAGCCGAGGAGGAGAGCTATGCCGATGGCTATGTCGCTGTATCCGGCAAAGTCGCAGTAAAGCTGGATGGTGAAACCGATCGATGCCATAAGGTTTTCGAATCCGCTGTAGAGAGCGGGATTGTCAAACACGCGGTCGACGAAGTTGCCTGAGATGAAATCGGCTATCACCATCTTCTTGATGATGCCCAGTATGATGAGGTATATGCCTTCGGATGTCATGTCGCGCGAAGGGACGGGATTGCTCTTGATCTGTGGCAGCATGTCCTTTGCCCGTACCACGGGGCCGGCGAGAAGCGGAGGGAAGAAGGTGAGGAAAAAGAGATAGTCGAGCGGATTGCGGCAAGCCTGTATCTGACCTCGGTATATGTCGACTATATAGCTTATGGAACGGAAGGTGAAGAATGAGATTCCGGCCGGAAGTATGACGTTGATGGGATCGATATGCGCGGTGAAGAAGCTGTTGATGGTCTCGATCATCAGACCGAAGTATTTGAAGTAGGCAAGCAGACATATGTTGACTGTCACATTGAGCGTGACTATAGTCCGCATTACCGTAATGCGCCGGCGTGTGAGGGTGCGTGCCTTCTGCATGCACAGCCCCAGCAGGTAGTCGCTTAAAGCCACTCCTATCAGTATGAGGCAGCATTCTCCCGATGCCTTGTAGTAGAAATATATGGAGAATGCAATGGTGAAGATCATCCTTGCGGCCCTCCATGGTCTCAGCATGCGGTAGAGGATCATGAACATGGCAAAGAGCACGATGAACAGGCCGGTGTTGAACAGCAGCGGCTGCCGGCTGTCATAGACGAGCTGTTCGCCTATGCCGGTGACATCTATCCCTATGTCATCCAGATCAGAAAGAAGTGAATTGTACAGCTCCGAGAGCCGTGTAGCTATGTGTTCCAATTCTGAAACGTTTTTTTATTTCGTACGATATCTTTTTTGTCATTCGGATGTGCGCAGGGCATCCATAAGTGCTTCATACAGCAGACGTCCCTCGAGGTTGTATCCCTTGTGGGAATGGTGCACACGATCGTTGGCAAAAAGCCCGTTGCTGATCCATGAGGAACTTGCTCCCTGTCCGCCAGCCACTTCATACCAGTCGTAGACCGCTATGCCGTTGTCTTTGCCGTAATCAAGTATAGCCTTGCGCAGAGGTGCTATGTTCTTGTTGACGGTGTAGGAACGCGACGAGCGTGTGACAGTCCGGAGCTTCCCTTTGCGGCCTTTGCGGCTTTTGCTTCTCACCTTGACTTTCTTGGTGGTTGTGACACTTTTGTGGCATTCCATGGGTGTTGTCAGGAGTATGAGTGCATCGGGATTGGCGGTGCGTATGTTGTTGACAAGCCTGTCGACTGATCGTGTGAACGATTCTGTGTTGAGACGTCCGAATGCCTCGTTGGTGCCGAGCGATATTATCACGAGATCAGGCTTCAGTGGACTTATGCCGGCCCCTACGTTGCCAATGCGGTTGTAGGTCTCGTAGGCGGCACCGTTGTTGCCTATGGTATGGTAGAAAAGTCCCGGACGGTCTCCTGAAAGTGCTGCTCCGAACACCGTGAGATCGCCGGCCGAGGTGAAGTTGACGGTGATTTTGGTGTATGGTGCCGGCAGCATTATCTGAGTGTAGTCACGCGACGGTATGGCCCGGTATTGTATCCTCTCTCCGTTCTCTCCGGTGATTCCCTTTATGGTGAAGCGTCCGTTGTGGAATATGGTCACCGAGCTGAAGGGGTTGTAGTCATCCTTGCCTGATGTGCCGATGGTTATTTCGGATGTGTTGCTCGTAGGGCGTATCGATGTGCCGGTGAATCCCACAGTCTGTCGCCATGTCGAGCTCATGAGCTTGACCGGATTCCATGGATTGCGGCTCTGGAACGTGTAGTCGAGAGGCTCGTTGGTGCCGCTCATCTTCAACGGCGACACAAGTCCGCGTCCGGCGTTGCCGAAATCGTATTGTAGCAGTTCGCGGGTGGTCCCTGTGCTTATGTCGGCCTGTATGTGCGAGTCTCCGATGTGTACGATCGACACCGGAGATACGGCACTTTCGAGAAACGCCTTGCGGAGCCGGCTCCAGTCGGCTCCATTGTATGTTATATGGTTTGCGTTCATGTGTATGAACGAAGGTATGGGTATATCTATGTCGTCCGCTTCGCCGGGGATCTCTACCGGTCCGTTTAACATGTCGGAGTTCTCGCCGGTAGTCTCCTCGCTTTTGGCTCCTGTGTCAGGATCGTCGGTCGGTGCGGCTGCTCCGGCAGTCAGCCACGATGAGATCCCCATCAGTGCGGAAATGAGTAATGTTTTGGTCGTGTAGTTGTAGTGCAGTGTCATTTGAGGCTTTGCTGTAAGGCTTTAAAGAGGGCGTCGGCAAGACGTGCTCCTCCTTTGTGGGTCATGTGGATATAATCCTTGTTTATGAGTCCAGCATTGCTCCATTCCACCACGGCGTCTTCACCGCCCATAGCCTCCCTTGTGTCCCAGAACAGGCAGTAGGCTCTTCGGGCTGCGTCGCGCTGTGCGTTGATCATGGCGGGTGCGGTGGCCATTGACCTGACCTGGCCTCCGCGCTTCTCTCCACGGTCGCCGACCCCCATCAACAGTATGTCGGCGCGCGGATAGCACTGGCGCACATGGTTTATTACCCCTACCATACGGTCGGAGTACACGGAATAGTCCTTCTGCGATGAGCTCATTGCATTTATGCCGAACTCAAGGATTATGAGATTGTAGCCTATCACGCGTCCCATCTGCCGGCATAACTCCACATTGATTCTGCTGAGCGTGATACCCGAGAATCCGCGGGATGACATGCAGTCGAGGCTGACTCCTTTCTGTCCGTCGAGCCATACCCCGAGCCCTATCAGTTTCGGTGCCGAGGTCTTGATGTCGAAGCGTGTTGTAGGACCTTCAATCTCTATGCACTGAACGGAGTCGGACGCTGTGATATTGCGCTCTGACCATTCTCCTTCGCCTGTTTTAACAGAGATTATGGAATTTTCAGGCGATATGAACATGAATCTGGAGCGAGACCATGATCCGGTGTGTGGAAGTGATTTTGTCCCCTCGTAAGTGGATGTGGCTGTGCCGGACGGAGTTGCATACTGCTCCATCAGTCCGAGATATTGGCGGTCAGCCTTTTTGTTTGCCATGTGTGTCTTCCATCCTTTGCCACCCTGTTTCACCGAACGGCGGAATCCCGGAAAGTCAGTGTGCATGCTCACATATCCTACACCTTCTCCTCCATAGGCTTCCTGCAGTTTTTCTCTGAGGTCCTGTGTGAATATGTCACCTTCGATGTAGCTGTCGCCCACCACTGCTATGCGTGCGAGCCTTCCGTTGGTGATTGCGTCCTTCAGGTGTATCAGTCCGGTCTGTGAGGTGGTGTAGTCTTCGAGTATCACAAGGTCACCCTCTCGTGGGGCCTTGACAGCCTGGATTATGGTGTCGACCGGAAGTGCGAGCACCGAGTCGCTTGCTGTGAGCGGATTATGCTGGGCCTTTTCCTCTTCCTCCATGGCTTTGAGCAGTTCGGGATCGATCTGCTCTTCGCCGGAGCCGGTGGATTCGGATATCAGGGAGGTCTCCTTGAGTATGTCGCTGATCAGGGAAAAGTCCTTTAGCTTGCCTCCGGTCCATCGGGATAACGGAAGCACGGAGAGTATGGCTATGAATATTATAGCGAGGAGTATTATGAGTGTCGGTTTGCCTTTTTTCATTGCTTTCGGATGATGGTCAATGGATGAACGTGGCTTCTGTCGGGTTGGTTTCAATGACCGATGAAGCGGATTGGAGTGATGCGCGCAGCACTGACATCTTGCGGTCGGTCTCGTCCCATTCGTCATCAGGTCTTGAGTCAGGCATAAGCCCTCCGCCGGCATATATGTTGAATATCCATCCTTCATTCCCATTGAGGGTGGCGCGTGCAGCCATGGCGCAACGCAGATTGACATACACATGCCATCCGCGGCTGTCACGGACACCTACGATGCCGCTGTAGCATCTGCGCTGGTGGGTCTCGAAGTAATCTATCTCGCTTATGGCTTTGTCACGCGGGAATCCGGCCACTGCCGGTGTGGGGTTGAGGTCATTTATGACCGACATGATGTCGCTGAGGTCTCCGCTTGCCGTTATGGGGGTGCACAGATGTGTCACCGCGCCGGCTGAGACTTCTGTCAGCTGCCCGACATCAACTTTCAGGCTGTGGCTCTGCAGGATTTCTGATATGAAATTTACTACTATGTTGTGCTCAAGAAGATTTTTGGAGTCCCATGCGCTTTCCTGTGTGTCGCGCGGACGTGTCCCGGCGAGAGCCATGGTGCGGATGAGGCCCGGATCAGTCCCCGTCTCCAGAAGAAGTTCCGGGGTAGCTCCCGCCCATATTCCGGTTTCGGGTGTGAAGCATAGATAACGGAATGTGGATGGCGAGGATGAGAAATAGTCCAGAGCCGAGTCGAGCAGACCGCGTGTGGTGAATATGGACTCGTGTCGTGACAGCACTACTTTGCCGCCCTCTTTCCTGAGGCGGTGTGTCATGCCCTCGAAGGCCTGCATGTAGCTTACGCGCCGTGTGGATGTGAGGTAGGGGCGTTCCTGGGTGGGTGAGCCCTTGATGTCGGGGCGTGAGGCTATCAGGTTGATGATGCCTTCTTCGTCAAGGCTGTCGCTGATGCCTGCCATGTATGGCTCGTCGGCCATGAACCGGCTTATGAAGAAACTGTCGCGGGAACCGGTATGAGAGGGTTGACTTTTGCCGTCGTCGTCAGGGAGTGATGCGATGAAGCGGCACTTGTCGTCAGAGGGGAGGGCATAGAGTGCGAACGGTATGTTGCGCCTGAGGCATTCTTCGGCGGCTTCCTGTTGAAGCGGAGTTGTCAGCATATCTTTAGACACGCTCATGGTCGGGGTCATATCACAGCCTCCCCTGCGAGCTCGAAGGGGTAGGCGGCTTTGATTTTAACATTACAGAAATCTCCGGGCCTGAGACTGACGGTTTTCTCTATCAGCACTTCCGGGTCGACTTCGGGTGAGTCATACTGGGTGCGTCCCACATAGCAGTCCTCTTCTTCGCGGTCGATGATGACACGCTGTACGGTGCCGGTCTTTCCGTCCTGAATCTCGGCGGATATCTCTTCCTGAAGTGCCATCAGACGTGAAAGGCGTTGTTGCTTCACACTGTCGGGTATGCTGTCGTCATAGTGTCGTGCCGCGTATGTGTCCTCCTCTTCGCAATATGCGAATGCGCCCATGCGCTCGAATCTCTGGCTGCGCACGAAGTCCATGAGCTCTTCAAACTCCCTTTCCCCTTCTCCGGGAAATCCCACCATCAGGGTGGTGCGTATGTGTATTCCGGGCACACGGCGGCGTATCTCGTCGAGCAGGGCGCGTGTCTCTGCTCCGGTGATGTGGCGGCGCATGTTGGTGAGGACGTTGTCGGATATGTGCTGGAGGGCTATGTCGAGGTAGCGGCACACATTGGGCCGCGATGCCATTACGTCGAGCAGGTCCATAGGGAATTCGTTGGGATAGGCATAGTGCAGCCTTATCCATTCCACCCCTTCCACATCGGATATCGCTTCGACGAGACGGGCTATTTCGGTCTTGCCGTACAGGTCACGGCCGTAGGATGTGAGGTCCTGGGCTATGACATTGAACTCCTTGACCCCTCGGTCCACGAGCATTTTTACTTCGTCGACAATCTCTTCGACCGGTCGTGAGGTATAGCGGCCTGTGATGAGCGGTATTGCGCAGAATGCGCAGAAGCGGTCGCACCCTTCGGCAATCTTGAGATAAGCGTGGTGGCGTGGGGTGGTGAGTATGCGGTCATAGGGAACTGATCCGGGATGGATCTTGGCAAGGTCGCTGACCAGCTGCGGCCAGTCGGTCTTGCCGTACCAGCGGTCCACTTCGGGTATTTCAGCCGGAAGTTCCTCCTTATACCGCTCTGACAGGCATCCCATGACGTAAAGCCCGTCGATCTTTCCGGCCTTGCGTAGCTGTGCCCATCGCAGTATCTCGTTGATGGATTCCTCCTTGGCGTCACCGATGAAACCGCAGGTGTTTATGACCGTGTGTTTGCGCCTGCGGCCTCGCAGGAATGAGTCCTCCGCTCCGGGACTGTCAGGGTATGACACCTCCAGGCCTACGCTGTCGAGCATACGCATGAGGCGTTCCGAATCAACGAGATTCTTTGAGCATCCGAGCGATATTATGGCTATCTTGTCGCCTGTCATTTCTTTTCTCCGAAGAGTGATTCCACGAAGGCGCGCTTGTCAAACACCTGCAGGTCGTCGATCTTTTCTCCCAGACCGATGTATTTGACAGGAATCTTGAACTGGTCGCTTATTCCTATCACCACGCCCCCTTTGGCTGTGCCGTCGAGTTTTGTTATGGCAAGCTCGTTGACCTGTGTGGCTGCCACGAACTGCCGGGCCTGTTCAAAAGCGTTCTGCCCTGTGGATCCGTCAAGCACGAGGAGCACTTCGTGAGGAGCGTCGGGGACGAGCTTCTGCATGACGTTTCTCACCTTGGTAAGTTCGTCCATGAGCCCTTTCTTGTTATGCAGACGCCCGGCTGTGTCGATGATCACTACATCGGCCTTCCCGGCTATCGCGCTTTGCAGAGTGTCGAACGCCACGGATGCCGGATCGGCTCCGAGTTTCTGCTTCACCACCGGGACATCGGCTCTGCGCCCCCATTCCTCAAGCTGCTCTATGGCAGCGGCACGGAATGTGTCGGCTGCACCGAGCACCACTTTGTTGCCGGCGCGCTTGAACTGGGCTGCCATCTTCCCTATGGTGGTGGTCTTGCCCACACCGTTGACTCCGACGACCATTATCACATGGGGGCGGTTGCCCTCGGGGAGTGTGAAGTCATCAAGCGACGAGGTCTCGCCGTTCTCGGTGAGCATTTCGGATATTTCTTCGCACAGAAGGCGGTTGAGCTCCGATGCTCCAATATATTTGTCCTTTGCCACGCGGGCCTGGAGGCGGTCGATGATGCGCAGAGTGGTGTCGACACCCACGTCGGAAGTCACGAACACTTCTTCGAGGTTGTCGAGGACATCGTCATCGACAGTCGATTTCCCGGCGATGGCATGTGATATACGGTCAAAAAGTCCGCGCTGAGTCTTTTCAAGCCCTTTGTCGAGGGTCTCTTGCTTCTCTTTTTTGCGCGAAAACAGGTCAAATAGTCCCATATTATGAGGATGAAGTTTAGGACTGCAAAGTTAGTTATTTTTCCCCGAATATAAAAAGCATAAATTATGAGGTCGTTTAAAACGGTCTTTAATAAAGGCGCACCGTAAAAAATGCTTTCTCACGGTGCGCCTTGTCTGTTAGTGTGTGTTTTGTAGCTTATGCGGGATTTATCGGAGTGCCGTCGAGATTCTTGAGGAGCATCTCCATGATGTCGGTGGTCGGACGGGAAAGGATCATCGCTCCTGCGCGGGTCTGGGGCTCGCGGCGTCCTGAGGTCAGGTCGTCATAGCGTGTTCTGAGCAATTTCCTAAGTCTCTCCTTCGGTGCTTTTTCGGTGCACTTTTCCATTATAGGTTTGGCCTTAATTACGACACAGCCTCATATATGTGTAGAATAATAAATCTTAATATTGTCATGAAACATTTATTGATATCGGTATCCATGCTTGCTGCCGCGACCTCTGTGGTGGCCGCTGACGGAGGATATACAATCACGGGAAATATCCCCGGACTCAAGGCCGGGAGCAAGGTGGAATTGCGCAACCATGATGACCGCCGCGGTCCTGCGCCCTCTGCTACAGTCACAGACGGGCATTTTGTGCTTGAGGGCACTGTGGATATGCCGTCGGAATGTGAGGTCATAATCTCGGAGCCCGGAAGCGACTTGGGAGGATATGCTTTCCCAATCATGGTGGAGAATGTCCCATATACTGTCACAGCTGCCCATATCGACAGTGTGCCGCCATCGTTCTTTTTCGGTTCCGGAGGATTGTATCAGGAGAGGAATGTCCGCATAGAGGGTGGAGAGGCCCAGCGGCAGTATGCCGACTATCGCGCCGCCATATTGCCGTTTGAGATTGCTGCCAAGAATGCGCACTATGCCCTGTACATAGATCCCGCCGAGAAGAAACGCACAGCGGAGGAGACAAAGCCTTATGAACAGGCCTATAAGAAAGCTGAAGCTGATCTTGCCAATGCGCGCAGGGCGTTCATGAATGCCTATCCCACATATCACATAAGCGCGAGGCTGTGGGGCGATGTGATCGACGAACCGTTCACATTCACCGACGCGGAACTTGACGCATTGTGGGGCAGGATCAAGGGTAATGACTCCTCCGTGCGTGTAGCCCGTCTCGAAAAGACTCTCGCCAAGGCCCGCACATGTGTGAAAGGGAAGAAGTATAGCGATTTCACAGCCCTTGATCCCGAGGGCGGAGAGAACGCTATGTCAGCATATGCCGGCAAAGGTAAATGGGTGCTGCTCGACTTCTGGGCCTCGTGGTGCGGACCGTGCCGCATGTCCATACCTGCGGTGCGCGAGATATACAAGTCCCATCCCGACAGACTCGAGGTGATATCTGTGAGCTGCGATGCCGAGGATGCATCATGGAGAAAGGCTATGGCTGAGGAGAAGATGGAGTGGAGACAGTTCAGGATGCCTGAGGAGACTTTCAAGTCCGTCTCAAAGGCCTACAGTTTCAACAGCATCCCGTTCATGCTTCTGATAGACCCCGAAGGCAATATATCGTTTGCAGGCCATGACCCTGCGGCCATAGCCTCACGCCTGAACTGATCCGGAAAAGTGACGTATCGGTCACTCGTCATCATCGTCAAGGAAGTCCAGGTCCCAGCCGTCGGACATTGACTCGGTAAATTCTGCAAGGTCTCGGCCCTCGCGTTTTGTGGGGCGTCCGAGACCTTTTCGTCGGTCGATGAAGCCCGATATGCGCACCACATCGAGAAGATCAAGCTCGCTCTTTGGCGTTATGTTCTCCATGTATTCCGGCACCAGTCTGGCTCCGAGGCGGTTCTGGGCCAGAGCTTTGACCCTGAAAGAGTATGTGACGGGCGGTTTGCGCACATTGATTATGTCGCCCTCCTTTATGGTGCGTGACGGCTTTACGGCGACACCTCCCATAAGGACGCGCCCTTTCTTGCAGGCCTCTGTGGCTACGGTGCGGGTCTTGAATATTCGCATGGCCCACAGCCATTTATCGATGCGTACCTCGTTCATTTATTTGTTGTTGTAATTACACATGGCGTTCTGTATCCCGGCGAGGCAGAATGCCTTTATTGCGTCTACGGCTATCACTATGAGTTCCGACATGGCTTCGGCTTCTTCTGCGGAAAAGGCACCGAGCACATAATCAACCTGTGAGCCGCGCGGAAAGTCGTTGCCTATGCCGAAGCGCAGGCGTGCGTAAGCCTGTGTCCCGAGCATCTGGGCAATGTTCTTTAGACCGTTGTGCCCGGCATCGCTCCCCGATGGCTTGATACGTATGGCACCGAAGGGGAGTGCGCAGTCGTCGACGAGCACGAGAATGTTCTCGATATCTATCCCCTCCTTGTCCTTCCAGTATCTTACGGCATTGCCCGAGAGGTTCATGTAGGTGGACGGTTTCAGGATGGTGAGCTGGGCGTTCTTGACCCTTGCATGTGCTATGTCGCCGTAGCGTTCGGTGGAGAATGTCGCTCCTACAGAGTCAGCGAGTGCGTCGGCTATAATGAACCCGGCGTTGTGGCGCGTGCAGGCGTATTCCGGACCGATGTTTCCGAGGCCGACTATGAGGTATTTCATAAATGTTTACTTAGAGGTTGTTTTTAAACGACCTATTGATGAGCTGCATATATAAGTTCACAGGCTTTCATGCCGTAGCCGGTGGTGAAAGCCTGTGAAGAATCAGGTTGACAGTTTAGACTGCGCTTACGCCGTGATTACTGGGCGTTGGCCTGAGCACCACGTGCGGCACGTGTGAGCTGAACGGCGCATACCACAGCGTTCTTGGCGTTTACGAGTTCGAGACCTTCGTAGTGGAGGTCGCCGATCTGGATTGTCTTGCCAAGGCCGAGAGAGTCAACGTTTACGATAACGCGCTCGGGTATCTGGCTGTAGATAGCCTTGACTTTGATCTTCTTCATGGAGAGAGTGAGCTTACCGCCGGCCTTCACACCTTCGGCATGTCCCTCAAGCTTGACGGGAACCTCGATGGTCACAGGCTTCTTGTCGGAAACCTCGAGCATGTCGATGTGGAGGATGTTGTCCTTTACCGGATGGAACTGTATCTCCTTGAGCACGGCATTGCGCTTCTCGCCGTTGACGGTGAGCTCTATGGCGAATATATCGGGAGTGTACACGAGCTTGCGCACGTCCTCGGCCTTTACAACGAGGTCAGTTGTGATAAGACCCTTGCCGTTGCCGATCTCTACGATCTTCTCTCCGGGCTTGAGAGTCCCTGTGAAGGGGAGCTCGATGATGCTGCCGCCGTTGAGGACAACGGGGATCAGGTTGGTCTTGCGGAGTTCCTTTGCGGCCTTCTTGCCCAGATCGGTGCGGGGCTCGGCGTTGAGCTGAAATGTCTTCATTTCTTTGGTTGGTTTAATTGGTTGTGTTACTCAAAATTAAGTGATTTCATTATGCTCCTTAATTTCCCATCACACGGGGATGCTAAAAAGCGACGGCAAAGTTAGTGATTTTTTTGCGAATATCGCGTTGCTTTTTGAAAAATATTTATTAAATTTGACGCATGATCAATTCTAAAATAAACTAATCGCAATTGCATTATGCTAAAACCTGAAGATAAAGAGCTGCTTGCCCAAAAGGGTATCAGCGAGGCTGAGGCCGAGGCGCAGCTGTCACGTTTTGTGACAGGATTCCCGTATCTTAAGATCAAAGATGCCGCACGTGTCGGTGCCGGCATATTCCGCCTGTCGGACGAGGAGGTCTCTGCCGCTCTCGAACGCTGGCATGAATATCTGTCACACGGAGGTGAGGTGTGCAAGTTTGTTCCCGCGTCAGGGGCCGCATCGCGCATGTTCAAGGCTCTCTTCGAGTATGTTGACGGCGGTACGGACGAGCTTAAGGAGGGAACTCCCGTGGCAAAGCTCATAGCCGATATCGACAAGCTCCCGTTCCTTCCCGAGCTGAATGCCGCATGTGAGAAACTGTATGGCAAGACTCTTGACGAGATGCTCAAGGCAGGACGTAACCGCGACGTGATAGCCGCCATAGTAGGTCCTGAAGGAATGAATTACGGAGGACTCCCCAAGGGACTTCTCAAGTTCCACAGCTATCCCGAAGGATCACGCACCCCGGTGGAGGAGCATCTGACAGAAGGGGCCCAGACTGCCGCCAACTCCAAGGGTGAGGTGCATCTGCATTTCACAGTGTCGGCCAATCATCGCGCGCTCTTCCAGGCCAAGCTTGACGAGGTGATACCTCAGGCCGAGGCCCGCACCGGCAAGAAGTTCTTTGTGTCAATGAGCGAGCAGAAGCCGTCGACCGATACCATTGCCGCTAATCCTGACAACACACCTTTCCGCGAGGACGGACATCTGCTGTTCCGCCCGGGCGGCCATGGCGCGCTCATACAGAACCTCAACGACATCCAGAGCGCAGTGGTGTTCATAAAGAATATCGACAATGTGGTGCCCGACGCACGCCGTGCCGACACCATAAGATATAAAGAGATCCTCGGCGGACTTCTGCTGGAGATCCATGACCAGATAGAGGACGATCTGGTGGCACTCGAGGAGAAGGACTATACACCTTCCGATCTGAAAGGGATGGTGGACTATCTGAAGAATGTCCTTAATGTCAATGATGCCCGCCTCTATGACATGGATGATGACGCTGTGGTGGAATACCTCAAGAAAAAACTCAACCGTCCCTTGCGCGTGTGCGGCATGGTGCGTAACGAGGGCGAGCCGGGCGGTGGTCCGTTCATCGCGTTCAATGCCGACGGATCATCATCGCCTCAGATCCTCGAGAGCAACCAGGTGGATCCCTCCAATGAGGAGTACAAGAACATGATGGCTACCGCCACCCATTTCAATCCGGTCGACCTTGTATGCTATATAAAGGACATACACGGTAAGAAGTTTGACCTTCCGTCGTATGTTGACCCCGCCACAGGATTCATCTCGTCGAAATCGAGCCATGGCAAGGAACTTAGGGCCATGGAGCTTCCCGGGCTATGGAACGGAGCCATGAGCGACTGGAACACGGTGTTTGTCGAGGTACCGATATCGACCTTCAATCCTGTCAAGACCGTAAATGACCTGCTGCGTCCTGCTCATCAGGGATAACCCTATAGTTGTTAGAGGTTGTTTAATAATAAATGTGAAGCCGGAGTGGATGTATTTTTGAGCTAACCTGTTCATAATCTGAGGGAGCAATGCCGTGGCATTGCCTACCATAAGGTCGGCGAGCTAAAGGTTGTGACTGAAGATTAGGGACAGGGGAGCCAAAAAGACATCCATGTAAACTATTGTAACTTTGTTTATCGTTGGTATACATTTCGAAGGTCTTTATGTGGTTGGGAGAAATGCTCTGTCGCATCCATTCTCTTGGGTGTCTTTCGTGCTTAATCTCAGTCACAATGCCACAGCATTGCTCCTTCGATTCATCCCGAAATCCACCTCAAGAGAATGGACTCCGGCTTTCAAATTTGTTATTAAACAACCTCTTAACATTTCGGCTCTCTTTCTTGTTATATAGTTACTATGAGCAAGAGAGATGAGATAATGAAAATATGGCGTGAGAGCTTCAGCGATTCGCGAGACTATGTGGCAATGTATTTTGACAGAGTGTATCGCGATGATGAGGCTCTCACCCTTGTAGACGGAACCGGGGCCACCGTAAGCAGCCTGCTTCTGCAGCGTTTCAGAATGACATTTCACGGCTCCGAAGTGCCTGTCGGCTATATAGCCGGAGCCGCCACACGCAGATCGCAGCGCGGCAAGGGGTATATGTCGCAGCTTATGCGCGAGGCTCTTGAAGTCTCGGCACAGAGGGGGGATATGCTTTGTTCGCTTATCCCTGCGAGAAGCGCGCTGTATTATTACTATAAGCGTTTCGGGTTCTCGACCGTGTTCTTCACCAAGGAGCAGCGTTTCACATCGCTTCATTCATTCCCTGTAAAAAATGAATACCATGCGGTTGAGGATATAGCCGACGATGATGTGTGGGATGCGTTTGACCGCTTCCAGCACAAGCGCGAAAGCTACATTACACACACTCGCAGGGATATGGACAACATTCGAGCTGATCTTGACAGCGATAGTGGTGACTTTGTGGCTATGGCTGCTGACGATGAGGACTCTGGTCCGCGCATCGTATCTATGGCATGGGCAGTGAGGCTTGATGATCTTCTTCTCGTGAAGGATGTCATGGGTGAGGATGATGAGGCACGCACAGCCGCGCTACGCAGGCTCAGGGAGTTGCATCCCGGAGTGCCTTTCCTTCTTCTCGGTCGTCCGGGTGACACCATGGGCGGAAGGCTCATGCCAAGAGGCATGGCGCGTGTGGTGAATGCGGGCTTGCTGCTGGAGACTGTGGCACAAGCCAATCCGAAATGGGCATCACGCATACGCGTCACGGACCCTCTTCTCCCTCAGGTGAATTCTCATACTTACATCATCAAAGGTGGCAGGTGTGAGATTGACGACAGCTATTCAGGGCGTCTTGACATGGACGTCCCTATAGATGTGCTCGGAGATGTGGCGTTCTCGTCCTCGGAGATAGGCGATATAATGTGTTTCCCATCGGTAAGACCCATGATAAGCCTTATGCTGGACTGAACGTCCCGCCAATCATTAAATTATTATATTTCAAAAAAGATCATGATTATTAATTCAGCACGGTTTGAGATATCCAATTCCACTCACTCGCGATGTCCGCAAGGTATGAGGCATGAGTATGCTTTCATCGGGCGAAGCAACGTGGGGAAATCATCTCTCATAAATATGCTTACCGGCAACAGCAAGCTTGCCAAGACATCCTCCACGCCTGGAAAGACCCTTCTGATAAATCATTTCCTTGTGAATGGAGAATGGTATATAGTCGACCTGCCCGGATATGGGTTCGCTATGCGTGGCAAGCAACAGCGTGAGCAGCTTGAGACTATGATAAAGGGTTATATCCTCGGTAGAGAGCAGATGACCAATCTTTTTGTGCTAATTGACTCTCGCCATGAGCCGATGAAGATAGACATTGAATTCTTCAACTGGCTTGGAGAGAATGGGGTGCCTTTCGCCATCGTGTTCACAAAGCTTGACAAGCTCGGCAATGATGCCGGACGCCGTAAGGTGCAGAAATACTGCAACAAGTTACTCGAATCCTGGGAAGAGCTTCCTCCTGTGTTCCTTACCTCAAGCGAGGATGGACGCGGTAAAGAGGAGCTGCTCGACTATATCGAGCAGCTCAACAAGCTTCCGGTCGGGATTGAGGAGGAATGACGGATGTAATGGCGTTAAATATACAGGCAGTTTCTAACTGCGCGTGATCTGGAGTCCGCGCAGTGAGAGTGACATATCCACCATGCGTGAGTTATCAGGCAGCCCGGGTGCGGTGGATAGTATATGACGTATCCTTGATGCCGCATCGGGGTCTTTTGCTACCATATACAGATATCCGCCTCCACCTGCTCCGGGTAGTTTGTACCCGAGGCAAAGATCATCCACAAGGCGTGTGATTGTCTCTACAGCAGGTGTATTGGTGCCGGGATCTATGCCTTTTTTCTGTTTCCATGTGCGTCCGATGAGATGTCCCATGCGGTTGAAATCGTCACGCTGTATTGCGTCATACATGTCTGATACATGATGTTTCATGTCGCGGAGCATTTGTATCTGTGCTCCGTGATTGAGGAACATGCGGCGCACTATCTCGGCAAGTATATCCTTGGCTGTGCGGGTTAGTCCTGTGTAGAACAGCAGGTGGCAAGGCGCGTACTGAGGGTCAGTGAAGAGATCGGAAGGAAGTCTGCGGCACAGGATGTCCTGTTCGAGACCTTTGGCGGATTGTAGTAGTTTCACGCCTCCCATCACACCACCATACTGGTCCTGCCATCCGCCGCCGGTTGTGAGCAGCTGTTCGAGCACCAGGGTCCGTTTGCATATCTCGGTCTTGTCCCAGGCGAGGGAGCAGAAATCGCTTATGGCCCCGAGTACGGTTGATGCGAGGATGCTGCTTGTACCGAGTCCGCTCCCTGCCGGAATGGCAGAGAAAAGTGTGATTTCGAGTCCTCCGCCCATGCCGGACAGCTGATCCCGCAGGGATGGGAAGTGCTCTGCGCAGAATTGCGGATGGAACCCGGCAAGAGCGAGAGCCGCTTTGGGTATGGAGAACGGTGAGCCCACCTTCTTGAAATCGAGCAACTGTTCGTAAGTGCTGATGGTCTCTGCGGCTCCAAGGTCAATGCTGCGGCACACGATATGGGGTTCCTTGCATGGACGTATATAGGTCTGCAACGGCGGCTGACCGTTGAGCTCGATTGACATATTTATCACACTGCCTCCTTCCATAAGGCAATACGGAGGTGTGTCGGTCCATCCTCCAGCGATATCTATACGTACCGGAGAGCGGCTCCATACGATCTGGTCGGAGCATACGGCTCTTATGGGAAGCTCTTTGCGGAAAAGTACCGTGGATGTGAGTGCGGAACGGAGTATTTCGAAAGCTTTATCCTCATAGTTATCATGCTTTTTGCCGCAATGACGGTATACCTCGGCACGAAACATTGAGTCGCTCATGAGTTTTATCAACGGTTCCGACTGTGACAGTTCTCCTGGCAGCTCTATGCCGTTTTCAGCGAATTGCCTGGCGGCATCGTGCAGATCCAGTTGATAGAACACACTGTGGGCATGATTGTCTGCAATGGCTTTCCAGTTGGAGTTCCGGTATCTGTGACGCTGAGCCACGAGTCGTGGCAAGGATGCTTCGTTGGACAGCTCCTCCGCGCTCATCATACGTTCAGCCGTCAGGCTTTCAATCCCTTGCAGCTGATCCTTGATGGCTTGTTCCATTTCCTCAAGTGTGGATACCACAGGGAAGCGTCGGCGTTGCTGTTCTGCTCCAGCAAATTTATCATCTATTCCGTAGACTCTGACAGCATATCTGCCGTCGTCCCCCACAGGGACAATGTCAACACACTGTCCCGCTTGTAGAGTTATGTCCCAGTTGTTGTCGGGAACTCCGGTCACAACATTGTCCTTTGTCAACTGCCATTTTGGACCCAGGCAGCTGTTCTCTATCCATATATTGGTGTTATCGCCGGTGAAGCGTCGGGATAAAAGTGAGTTTTGAACGAATATTGAAGGGTGGGGCTTGCAGTCGCGGTGGATTATCTCACGTTGATCGTTTATTCGGTTCTGTATTGCCAGCGTGGATGTGATCATCTCGCGGGTGGTCCCATAATGGTAGAATTTACCCCCCGGCAATGGCACAATCTCAACCGAAAGGGATGCAAGCTCCGGATCGGGGTTGGTGGGGTTAGTGCCTAATGCTCCTCCGAACTGGCTGTAGAGGTCGTATTCGCAAAGATTGCCGTCGGCATTCCTTGAGCGTTTGCGCAACAGCTCCACAGCTCTGTCGCTAAGTAGCCATACCCCTATATCCGTGAGATAATATCCTTCCTGTAGCAGTGTGTTGAGTTCTTCCACCGATGGTTTCTGAAGCATGCGTTCGAGGCGCGTGGGGGTGTCATGACGGCTGAAGAACACCCCATGGTTGCGTGCTATCGACGCGTCAAGCCATAGTCCGTAGCATACTACGTCGGCATCAGGCACCTGAGGGATCGCCTCGGAGGTGTGTATGTACACATCTCCGCTCACTATCATGGTGTGAAGCCTGTCGGGCGCGGCATCCATGATGCGCTCATATAGCGGGAGCTGTAAGTCGAGCAGAGTCTGCCCCAGCTTTTGACCTCTCTCCCACCTGAATATTGGCACAGGAGTCAGTATTTTGCCTGATGGGGCATACGCCGGCAGGCGTCGGCTCTGTCCTCCGGCATGAAGAAGTATGCGTTTCTCCTCTGCGAGCCAGGTTGCGAAATCAGCGTCTCCTCCCCATGCTCTGTGGCACTCTTCGAGTAGCCAGGAGGTGCCTCCTCCGCTTCCGAGGCGTGCATTTATCGGGTCGGAGGTGCAGAAATATTCTTTATCGGAGAGGCTTGTGACGTTGTGGAAATCGTTGACAAGATTGGGTGGCAATGATAGAAGTTTCTTAGGCATAACGTTTGAGATGATGTCTCGTGTGATGGCATTGAGAGTGCAAACTTAGTGAAAATATGTGATTATTCCGTACCTTTGTGTCAGGAAAAAGAAGTTGTCACCCTATTATCATAACAGTTACAGATTTACCACCATGAAAACATCTCACATCATCCTGTTGTCATTGTCAGCTATCACCTTGCCGATAAGAATGTCGGCCGCGTATAGTGAGACACCGGACTCCATGGACCTTATCCTCAATGAAGTGGTTGTGACAGGCTCCAATCAGGCTGTGAGCCGTGACCTTACCCCTTATACGGTTTCGGTCGTCAGCCATCGTCAGCTTGAAGCCACAGGTCAGACTCAGGTGCTGTCCGCTATTTCCGGACAGGTCCCGAGCCTGTTTGTCACCCAGCGTAGCATCATAGGTTTCGGGGTGAGCAACGGCGGCTCCGGGCATATCAAGATGCGAGGAGTCGGTGGCGACAGGGCAAGCGGAGTGCTCATGATGGTGGACGGTCAGCCTCAGTTTGCCGGGATCTATTCCCATCATGTAGCCGATTTCTATGACAAGGAAAGGGTTGAGCGTGTAGAGGTGCTCCGTGGCCCGGGGTCGGTGCTGTATGGCTCCAATGCCATGGCGGGTGTTGTCAATGTGATAACGCGCAATGCTGAAAGGCAAGGTGTCAGCACTACACTGTCAACCCAGTACGGAAGTTATAACACATGGCTTTCGTCCATATCCAACACTGTTAGGGCAGGGCGTTTTTCATCGCTCGTATCGCTCTCATACGATCGTACCGACGGTAATGTGGAGGGGTTTGATTTCAGGCAGTCAGGCGGTTATGCTAAGATTGGGTATGACATAAGTAAGGCGTGGAAGGCGGGAGCCGATTTCACTCTTACCAACTTCAAAGGTGATGACCCTGTGTATCCTAAGCTATCCGATCCGGAGTCGGCAGATGTGTATCGGCAGAGTGTGACGCGGGGCGAGGCGTCTTTGTCGGTGACTAACAATCATGGTTCGACCAACGGCAGTGCGATGCTTTATTACAGCTGGGGGAATCATGTGATCGATGATCCGCGTCATTTCCGTAGCAATGATTACCGTCTCGGCGTGCTTGTTTATCAGAACTTCCATCCGTGGCGTGGCGCGCAGATGACAGGAGGGTTTGATTTCAACACTTATTCAGGGAAGATACCCATGTCGGGTGGAAAGCCTCACGAGGAAGGCTCGGTGACAACGATCGACCGAAAGACTGTCACCGAATACTCTCCGTATATAACTATTTCGCAGTCCGTATCTGGCGAACTGATAGTGATTAACGGAGGGGTGAGGATGAGCAACAGTGACAAGTTTGACACCCGATGGATACCTCAGGCGGGATTTTCCGTGAATCCCGGAGCCGGATTCAATATCAAGGCTTCAGTCTCAAAGGGCTATAGAAATCCGTCGTTCCGTGAGCTTTATCTGTATCGTATGGCTAATCCGGAACTTGAGCCTGAGACCATGATGAACTATGAGGTATCGGCCGGCAAGAGCTTTTCGAGATTTCTTGGAGCCTCGGTGACAGCCTACTATTGCAAGGGTGACAATATGATACAGACTCTCGACATGAAGAATCAGAACACGGGTCGGTTCATAAACAAGGGTGTTGAACTGTCGTTGACATCACATCCATTTTCCAGCCTTATGCTCAGTGCCACATACAGCTATCTGCACACTTCGCTCGAAAATCTTACCGGAGCTCCGCGCAATCAGTGCTATCTCGGGGCTGACTGGCGTGCCAGTGACCGGCTCAATATAAGTGCCGATCTGAAAGGAGTGGGCGGTCTCTATGTTCACGAGTCTGTTGACAGGCAATCTTACGCGCTTCTGAATCTCAAGGTGGCATATCAGGCGTGCCGTTATGCCTGTGTGTTCCTGAGGTTGGAGAATATCACCGATTCGCGCTATGTAATTAACCGAGGCTACGATATGCCTGGCTTCACTGCTCTTGGCGGTGTTAAATTGAATTTTTGATTCTGAGCGGTATTGGTATTTCAGAATAAAGTGTTTACCTTTGTGGTACAGATTACATTCAATCCAATCCTAAAATCCGCAACTATCATCCAATACACGATTAAGGGTAGATTTATGAGT
>CAJURI010000023.1:0-22859 GCA_910588795.1 uncultured Duncaniella sp.
TCATAAATCTACCCTTAATCGTGTATTGGATGATAGTTGCGGATTTTAGGATTTATACTCTATTTGCAATAGACAAGCAGCATACAGGCAGACTTGACGGCAAATCAAGAATACAATAAGTAATACATATATCCCTAAACAATAGCTATTTAACTATCAAAATTACCCCCCCCGACATTAACTTTATTTAACTATTGTTAAACCACAAAAAAAGCATGCTTCGATCCGGTGCGGCCCACAAAATTTGGCCGCGGGTGATATTTATTGTAAATTTGCAACCATTAAACAAACGTACAATAATGTACGGTCTCTAAAAAGACAACTGATTATGGATAATCTTAAGGGCTGGTGCCGCCGCTATCTGTCGTTCACACTGCTTGCCGCGCTGGTGGTGCTTGCGGCGGTGCTGTTCTTCAACGAGAATTCGCTCGTCCATACCATAGACCAGGAGCAGAGGATCAGTGAGCTGGAGGCCCAGATAGAGGACGCGACCGACACGCTGGAGCATTACCGCAGCCTCAACAATTCGCTCCGGCACGACCGCGAGACCATGGAGCGCATAGTGAGGGAGCAGCATCACATGCAGCACCCTGACGAGGATGTGTACATATTCCGCTAACACTTATGTCAATCAGCACAACAATATGTCAGCCATGACCGATAATTCAAAGGGGAAGTGGGCCGGAGCACTCATCATAGCCGGCCTTATAACAGTACTGGCGGCGGCAGGGCTGCCTATGGCGCACGTCGCACGTGACACCACGGGGTATGTGTATGCCGCGGGTGCGGCCGCTCTGCTTGCGGGGAGGCTACTGTCGCCCACTCCGGCGGGGGCGTCGGTGAGGCTCAGGAGGCTGCTGCGCATGGAGGTGTGGACCGCGCTGATATTTGTGGCCGGTGCCGTGTTTCTGTTTCTGCCTCAGGCGGGCGGCAACGACTGGATAGCGTTCACCCTTGCGGGCGGGCTGCTGACCGTTTACACCTCCATAATGAAGGGGAGCAGGAGCGTGACGGGGGAGCAAAAAGGTAAAAAAAGGTGAAATTTGCTGAATATTCACAAGTTATTACTACTTTTGCAAGTCATAAGCGGGCCGGAGTGTTCACCGTCCGCTCATAATAACGCTTGTATCGTGGCCTATTATCTCACCATTGACCAAGGCAACTCGGAGGCAAAAATAGCACTTTGGGACGATTCGGAGCTTGAGGATTTCCGCATGGAGCCGGCTCTGAACCCTCAGAGGGTCAGCGACTTTGTCGGCGGCAGGTCGCTCGCCGGGGGCATATACTGCTCTGTGGCGAGGGAGGATGTCGACGTGATAAGGCGCATGTGTCACCTGTGCCCGCGTGCCGTGAGGCTCACGCCTGACACTCCGGTGCCGATACGTGTGGACTACCGCACCCCGACGACCCTCGGGGCCGACCGCGTGGCCGCCGCGGTGGGAGCGTGGGGCGACTTCGGCGGGAGGCCTATCCTTGTGGTGGACGCCGGGACAGCCGTGACATATGACTATGTTGACGCCGAGGGGGTGTATCACGGGGGCAATATCGCTCCGGGGATCACTCTGGAGCTGAGGGCACTGCACGAGTTTACAGCGAGGCTTCCGCTCGTGCCTTTTCCGGAGGACATGCCGACGCTGTGCCGTGAGCTTTTCGGGCGCGACACGCGCGAGGCCATAGCCCTTGGCGCGGTCAACTCGGTGGTGGCATCGATATATTATTACCGCAGCAAGCTTCCGCATGACACGGTGGTGGTGCTGGGCGGCGGCTGCGGACATCATCTCGCTTCAGTCTGCGACTTTGAGACCCGGGTGGACGAGCATCTGGTGAGCAAAGGGCTAAACCGTATATTGCTTTACAATGAAACTCTTTAGAACTACAATCACACTGCTATGCGCCGCCGGCGCGCTTATATGCCTGACGCCCGGCGCAACGGCGCAGGAGACAAGCCCGTATTCAAAGTTCGGCTACGGGTCGCTCGGCGACAATGCCACTTCGATCCAGCGACAGATGGGGGGCACGGGCTATGCCATGCATTCGGGACGCCAGATCAATGCCATGAACCCGGCCTCGTATGCGTCGGTGGACTCGCTGACGTTCCTCTTTGACGTCGGCGTCGACGTGACCCGCTATATGCGCAAGGATGCGAGCGGGAGCCAGACCGACTGGGGGGGCGGCATCGACTATATCACCATGCTTTTCCATGTGAGCAAGACCATAGGTGTGAGCGCGGGCCTTGTGCCGTTCACGTCGGTGGGCTATGCCTTCGGGTCGGATATCGAGAACGGCTATTCGTCACACCAGGGCTCGGGAGGGATCAACCAGCTGTATCTCGGCGCGGGCATCACTCCGCTGAAGGGGCTCAGGGTGGGCTTCAATATCAGCTATCTTTTCGGCAACATATGCAACGACGTGTTCGCTACTTCGTCGAGCGGCGTCGGGGCTGTGTTCGAGCAGATGATGGAGGTGAAGGACTATCACCTGAGATTCGGCGCGCAGTACACCTACAACATATCGCACAAGCATTCAGTGACCGCGGGCGTGAGCTTCGAGCCGGGGAAGAGTCTCCTGGGCAACACTTATGTGGTGAAGTATCTTCAGAACAGCACGGAAGCGCCTGACACCATAGCTCCGGGGGTGGTGAGCCTCAAGGACAAGTTCTCGCTGCCGTCGTCGTGGGGCATAGGTGTGGCCTATGACTTCAACAACCGCCTGCACGCCGAGATCGACTTCACCTATCAGCCATGGAAGAATGCCAAGTACGCGCAGATAGAGAACTTCTCGGCCACCCGCATGGATGACCGCTGGAAGATAGCCGTGGGCGCGAGCTATCAGCCCGACCCCCGAGGGAGCTATCTCAAGCGCATGAGCTACCGCGCGGGCGCGTTCTACAACCGCGATTATATAATGGTGGGGGACAACCATGTGAGGGACTACGGCGTGTCGTGCGGCTTCGGATTCCCGGCACATTCGTCAAAGACCATCATCAACGTGGGCTTCGAGTACAAACAGCGTCAGGCCACGCCCAATCCTCTGCTTAAGGAGAAGTATTTCAACCTCACTCTGGGTGTCAACTTCAACGGCACCTGGTTCTACAAAAACAAGCTCAGATAATGCCGCGGGGTGGAGGAGACATGCGCCTGCTGCCCCTGATAGCCGCGGGCGCGGCTGCACTGCTGACCGGGAGCGTGGCGACTTCGTGTAAGGAGGACGCCAGGATAGACACGGCCACGGTGAGCGCAGGTGACGTGCCCACCATGATGACGCGCGATGTGGAGACCCTGATATCGGACTCGGGCGTGACGCGCTACCGCATAAACACGCCGGTGTGGTATATGTATGACGAGGTGCAGGAGCCTTACTGGAAGTTTCCGGAGGGGCTTAAGCTGGTGAAGTTTGACAACTTTTTCCGCACCGAGGCCACCGTGGACGCCGACTCGGCGACATATTTCAAGAACAAGCAGGTGTGGCGTCTGGACGGCAACGTGAACATAAGCAACGTGATGAACGAGAAGTTTCTCACGCAGCAGCTTTACTGGGACCAGAGAGGGCATAAGCTTTACTCGGACTCGTTTATCCACATAGAACGCACCGACAGGGTGCTGGAGGGTTACGGGTTCGAGTCGAACGAGCAGATGACCCGCTACACGATCAAGAGGGTGTCGGGCATCTTCCCGGCATCGGAATTCAAGAGCAAAGGCCCGCGCGCGGACGCCGACAGCATAGGTGACGGCGAGAGCGCGGACGCTGAAATGGACCCCGCCGCCGGTTCTGACGCCAACAACACACACTGACAGCTCACATCATCATCACTTTCATGGATCTGACATTCTGGATATTACTCACACTCATATCGCTTGTACTCTCGGGATTCTTCTCGGGGGTTGAGATAGCGTTCATCACTTCCGACCGTGTGCGCGTGGGTCTCGACTCAAGCCGCGGCGGCCTGATAAACCGCATAATAGCACGATATTACGCTCATCAGGAGTTTTTCATATCCACCATACTTGTGGGCAACAATATAGTGCTTGTGATCTACGGTATGGGTGCCGCCGCCCTTCTTGAGCCGTGGATAGAGGCGCATGTGTCGACCAACCAGGCCGTGATACTCCTCCTGCAGACCCTCATATCCACTCTGGTGATACTCTTCACGGGGGAGTTCATACCCAAGTCGGTGTTCCGCATCAATCCCAACACCTCGCTGAAGCTGTCGGCTCTGCCTGTGTACTTCTTTTACATACTGCTTTATCCCATAGCCGCATTCACATCGTGGCTGTCGAAGGTGCTGATGCACCTTGCCGGGCTGAAGGCCGAGGACACGCGCCTTGGAGTGCTGTCGATAGATGACATAAACGACTATCTTGAGAACAAGATCGACGATCTTGACAATCCGGCCGAGGCACAGGTGGAGAACGAGGTGAAGATATTCCACAACGCGCTCGACTTCTCGTCGACCCAGCTCCGCGACTGCATGGCCCCGCGCAACGAGCTCGTGGCCGTGAACATCGACGAGACCACACGCGAGGAGCTGTCGGAGCTGTTCACCACCTCGGGACGCAGCAAGATACTCGTGTATCGCGACGACATAGACAATGTGGTGGGCTATGTGCATGTGTCGGAGCTCTTCGATCCGGCCACGGACTGGAAGAAGCAGATCAAGGAGGTGCTCTATGCTCCGGAGACCCTGCTCGCCAACACCATGATGCGGCGTCTGCTCAGCGAGAAACGCTCGATGGCAGTGGTGGTGGACGAGTTCGGAGGGACAGCCGGGCTTGTGACGCTCGAGGACCTTGTGGAGGAGATATTCGGCGACATTCAGGACGAACATGACAAGAACGGGATCACCGCCACGGAGATCGCGCCGGGTGTATATGAGTTCTCGGGGCGTATAGAGGTGAGGACTCTCAGGGACGAGTTTAGGCTCGACATACCTGAAGACGATGAGTATCAGACCCTTGCCGGATATATCATACATGAGACGGGAACCCTCCCCGCCAAAGGTGAGCGAGTGGAGATAGACGGGATCACCTTTATAATAAAGGAGCGATCAGCCACAAGGCTCGACATGGTGAGGGTGGAAACAGCCTCCACAGAAGAGAAGACAAAATAGAGCGGACCTCAGTAAACATATCTTAACAAAAGAGGGTTATATCAGCGGGAGATTTAAGTATTTTTGATGCATCACACATAAAATTCACAATATTTTGCAAAATATGGAGAATTTTTAAGTAATATTTATTTCACATTTCAAAAAAATGGACTACTTTTGGCACGCTCAAAGGGTGAAAAGTACAATTACTCTCCTCCGAGCCATCGGTATCAGCACACTCACGGGCACATAAAGGAAAAAGTAAACATCAATTAAACCACTACAGAAAAACTTAAATCATGAGTAACTCTACTGTAAAACCCGCCAACGGAAAGCTTGGTGTACTCGTAGTAGGACTCGGCGCGGTCTCATCAACATTCATGACCGGCGTCCTGATGGCCCGCAAAGGGCTTGCAAAGCCCGTAGGCTCAATGACCCAGTACGACAAGATCCGCGTGGGCCGGGGAGCTGACAAGAAATATCTGAAATACAGCGAGATCGTGCCTATGGCAGACCTGAACGACATCGTGTTCGGCGCATGGGACGTATATCCCGCCAACGCATATCAGAGCGCAGTCTATGCCGAGGTCCTTCAGGAGAAGGACATCACCCCCGTCAAGGACGAGCTCGAGCAGATCGTTCCGATGAAGGCCGCTTTCGACCACAACTACGCAAAGCGTCTCAACGGTGACAACGTGATGCAGAACAAGAGCCGCTGGGAGATGGTAGAGCATCTCCGCGAGGATATCCGCAACTTCAAGAAAGAGAAGGGCGTTGACCGCGTTGTAGTTCTCTGGGCAGCATCGACCGAGGTTTATGTTCCGGTAGACATGCAGTATCACGGCTCACTTGCAGCCCTCGAGGCAGCAATGAAGGCTGACGACAAGGAGCATGTAGCACCCTCTATGTGCTATGCATACGCAGCCCTCTCAGAGGGAGCACCTTTCATCATGGGCGCACCCAACACCACAGTTGACATCCCCGCAATGTGGGAACTCAGCGAGAAGACCCAGATGCCTATCGCCGGCAAGGACTTCAAAACAGGCCAGACCCTCGTGAAGAGCGGTTTCGCACCTATCATCGGCACCCGCTGCCTCGGTCTGAACGGCTGGTTCTCAACCAACATCCTCGGCAACCGCGACGGCCTCGTGCTTGACGAGCCCGCCAACTTCCGCACCAAGGAGGTCAGCAAGCTCTCTACCCTCGAGTCAATCCTCGTTGCAGAGGAGCAGCCCGACCTGTACGGCGCAAACTGCGGCGGCGCAGAGGAAGGCGGACATCAGGGCTACTACCACAAGGTACGCATCAACTACTATCCCCCGCGCAACGACAGCAAAGAGGGATGGGACAACATCGATATCTTCGGCTGGATGGGCTATCCCATGCAGATCAAGATCAACTTCCTGTGCCGCGACTCTATCCTCGCAGCACCTCTCTGCCTTGACCTCGTGCTCCTGAGCGATCTCGCAGCACGCGCAGGCCGCTACGGCATACAGCGTTTCCTCAGTTTCTTCCTCAAGAGCCCGATGCATGACTACACCAAGAACGAGGTGCCCGTCAACCACCTCTTCAAGCAGTACACCATGCTCAAGAACGCCATCCGCGAGATGGGCGGCTACGAGGCTGACGAGGAGATCGACTAAATCCCCCCAAGGCATAATAACGCCGTAAACAAAAGTAAAAACAATAGTTAGCAAGAGGCTGTGTTTTGACACAGCCTCTTGTTTTGGTCTAAGAAGAGAGGGAGGCAAAACTACCTCCTGAAGAAATTGAGGGTGTGTCAAAACACCCTCAATTTCTTCATATACGGACGTTATGACACATCCTATTTAAGGCGTAAGATATTTTAAGCGGGTTAAAATTCAAATGAAAACAGGCCCGCTATGGCATAACATTTGTAATACAACACCCTCTGAGGGATACACTGTTGGATATTATGTATACACACTGTTTGGATATTATGTGTGATGAGGCTCATTTTGTCCTGTCAGAGCGAGGAGGCGGCTGCAGGCTGCTGGACGAGGGAGTTGAGGTAGACTTCGAGGTTGGTGTAGCCCGAGGGGGAGAGGGTCATGGCGTTGCCGTCGGCGGGATCGAGGGGATTGAGGGCATGGGATATCTCCCAAAGGTCGGGGATGCCGTCGCCATCGGTGTCACGGATGTGCTCGGGGAGTGTGCCGTTGTCACGCAGATGGGCCGATGCGCCATCGTCAGAAAGTTCCGGCCACGGTGAGGCCCAGCCGGGCTCCATCGCGTCGGACGGGAGGTCGATGAGTCCGGGCTTCTGCCGCGCGTCCTCGGAGACTGATCCGTAGCGCGAGGCTGTGCCCATGCGTGTCTCCTCGATTATGCGCCGGTCAAGCGCGTCGCGCCGCAAGGAGCATCCGGCACCGGCAAGCACAAGCCCGTAGGCTTCCCGGGCTGTGTGAGTGGTGACATGGCCGAAATCGACAGGATCGGAGAGACGTATCTCTCTGAAAAGCTCTGGGGAGTACAGGCCGTCGTAATCGCCAGTCTCAGCCTGGCCGATCACGCCAAGGGTCCAGTTGTCGGCTGTGACGTCGGGATTCCCCTCCATGACATTGCCGTCGATGAAGAACCGGCCCCAGCGGTGCCACATGGGATCCCATGCATTGGGCTGAGGGGTGTCATGCCGGGTGTAGCCGGTGGTGCGGACACCTATCGAAGTGATGCGACAGCCCACATTGGAGTCGAGGGGCGTGGCGGGACCGGGCTTATAATAGTTGTTGACGATGTTGACATTCATGCCTTCGCCGCCATAGCATCCGGCTCCGGCCCAGTTGTATATGACATTGTTGCGCATGTCCACATGCTCCCGCTCCTGGGTGCTGACGTGTGGCCCGAGACGCGGGGCGCGGCTCTCATGGTGGGCAAGGAGGTTGTGATGGAATGAAGCGTGGTCGCCACCCCATATGGCACCGTAGCCGTGGGGGCCTTTGTGGTGACCGGCGTTGCGCAGGCTTTCGGAAGATATGCACCACTGCACAGTGACATTCTCACAGCCGTAGACAGCACATGTCTCATCGACCGACCAACTTATGGAGCAGTGGTCGATAATGACATCACAGGCCTCGTTGCATCCGAATCCGTCAGGCTCTCCCCCGCCCTCGTTGCCCACTCGGAAACGGAGGTAGCGCACTATGGTGTTGTCGGCCCGCAGCGACACCTGATGGCGGGCTATGCATATCCCCTCTCCGGGAGCCGTCTGCCCGGCAAGAGTGAGGTCGCCGGAGGTGATGCGCAAGGGGGAGTCGAGAAATATGGTGCCGGCGACATCGAACACCACTGTGCGGGGGCCTTTCTGCATCACGGCATGACGCAGCGTGCCGGGCCGGTCACCGTCCTCAAGGGTGGTGACATGATACACCTTGCCGCCACGGCCTCCGGACGCGTGACGCCCGAAACCCTCGGCCCCGGGAAATGCTATGAGCGGACTGCCGGCATATGCGGAGCCGGACAGGAGGAGAGAGGCGATAAGCGGGATTATCTTCATGGATTACATATTTAAGAGGTTGTTTAACAACCTAAGTAACTCTTATAAATTAGTTATAATTAAAATAATTTCAAGTAACCCTTCGGGCTGACACATCCTTATTCGTCTTTTCGGCGATTTTCGCGCTGTAGCTCAGTCGTGTAGCTCGCTACACTCCTTCGCTCCATCCCGAAAACCGCTCGAAAATACTTCATAATTATGTATCAGCTAATTTATGCGAGTTACTTAAATATTTAAGCAACTATCATATGGACGAAAGGAAGGAGGGGAGATCGGTGAACAGGCTGTGGCGGGCGTTGATCCATGACATATCGCGGTCCCACCACTTTATGTCGAGAAGCCGGGCCACGGTGGCCTCATCATAACGGTATCCAATGATGCGGGCCGGGACGCCGCCGACTATCGCGTAGGGGGGCACATCCTTGGTGACAACAGCTCCGGCAAGGACCACGGCCCCATCCGCGATAGTCACTCCCGCTATGAGGCGGGCATCGGTGCCTATCCACACGTCGGAGCCTATGACAACGGCGTGCCGTCCGGCGGGATCGGCATAACGCAGCTCGTCATAAACAGGCTTGTCGAGGACGGAGACTCCGCACTGCCGGGCGTCGGAAAAGAAATAGGGGGAAGTGGAGACATAAGGAGCCTTATAGGGATGTGCCCCCTGTATGACCCTGACACGCGCCCCGATGGAGGAGAAGCGGCCAATGCGGGCATCGAGATTGGAGGAGTGGCTTATATAGCTGCCGCGCCCCATGGACCCGCGGAACTGTGTGCGCGAAAGGATACGGTTCATCCCCTCGAATGTGCTCCCGCCCCTGACTATCGCAAGTGGGGACAGACGCACCTTGCCGCGGCAAGCGAGACGGTAATAAAAGTAGCTGTATGCTATGCCAAGAATGCCCATAACTATATGAATTTCTGTCAGTCAGTAATCGCCCATGACCGGGAGAGCCCATGCACTTGGGGGAGGGCGCAGCTCCTGATTCATCAGAAGCAAAGGTACAAAAAAAGAAATTGATTGTCATCACGACAACCAATCTTAGTTAACCTTAAATCTAATACCATGAAAAACACGTTGCAAAGGTAAGGGGTTTTCGGAATGTGACAAAATTTTTCATAAAGAAATGACAGCCTCGTTAACAACATTTCACACAATTAGAAGCTATTTGAGCCGAAATAATGGATTTTTGCTACTTTTTCAGCGCAAAACAATCATTATTGAAACCAAGGCGCATTGCCGCCGATATAAGGCTCACAGGCGGCGGACAGATATTTTTTTAGTAAATTTGCAACAGGAAAAACATATCATGACATGAAATCACGCACAATCACATATCTTCAGACCTACCGTTCAATACTCAGGCTGGGACTACCGATACTGATAGGACAGCTCGGGACAATTGTCGTGGGGTTTGCCGACAATATCATGGTGGGGCACTATTCGACCGAGGCCCTCGCGTCGGCCTCGTTTGTGAATAACCTGTTCAACTGCGGGATCTTCGCATGTCTCGGATTCACCTACGGAATCACCCCGATAGTGGCATCGCTCTTCAGCCGCAACATGAATGAGGAGATAGGATCGACCATGAGGACCGCACTGAAGCTCAACGTGGCATTCTCTCTGGCGGTGACACTCATCATGGGGCTTTTCTATCTCAATGTGGAGCGCATGGGGCAGCCCGAGGAACTCATCCCAGTGATCAAGCCTTATTTCCTGATATATCTCGCGGGGGTGGTGCCTGTGTCGGTGTTCAATGTGTTCGCCCAGTGGTCGTATGCCATCAACAACACCCGCATGCCCATGTGGATAATCCTCGGGGCCAATGCGCTCAACATCATAGGGAACTATATGCTCATATACGGCAAGTGGGGAATGCCTGAACTCGGGCTTACCGGAGCCGGCATCAGCACCCTTACGGCAAGGCTCCTCAGCGCGGGTCTGATCATGGGGGCGTTCATGTGGAGAAAGAAGTATGCGGCATATGCCTCGGCATTTCTGCACGGGAAGATGATGCGGGGAATGAAAGGCAAACTCAACCGCACGTCGTGGCCCGTGTCGGTTCAGATGGCACTCGAATCGGGATCGTTCACCTTTGCCGCCATAGTGGCCGGATGGCTCGGGACCGTGGAGCTTGCGTCATTCCAGATCATCGTGATAGTGGGGATGCTCGGATTCTGCCTCTATTACAGCGTCGGAGCCGCCACGAGCGTGCTTGTGGCAAACGCATGCGGTCTTGACGACCGGGCGGGGATGCGCAGGATAGCTTACGGCGGCTATCACGTGACACTGTTCATAGGGACGCTGTCGTCACTGGCGTTCGTGTTCGGAGGGAAGTACCTGATATCGGTGTTCACGGATGACACCGCAGTGCTGGGCATGACCATGTCGCTCATATTCCCTCTTGTGCTCTACCAGCTGGGCGACGCGACACAGATCAACTTTGCCAATGCGCTCAGAGGAACGTCGAATGTCATGCCTATGCTCTGGATCGCTTTCGTGAGCTACGTGATAATAGGCTCGCCTGCCACTTATCTGCTTGCGCTGCCGGCCGGAATGGGCGTAACGGGGATCATACTCAGCTTCTCGGTGTCGCTGTTCTTTGCGGGGGGATGTTTCGCGTATTTCTTCTTCCGGTCAACCGGTGAAGACAAGAGTCGCAAAGGGAGAGGAACTGTTTCAGGACAGAGGGATGACGTTTCAATGGGCTGTGAGCTTTAAGCTCCGGTGCAACACGGGCACTAAGAGCTGGCAGGATAGCGGACATCGGGAGTGGATAAAAGAAAATTCTTTATCGCACAAGCTCTTAATCTCATGTTTTTATCGTATATTTGCAAGAAGATAACTGATTTGCGAGAAGATAACAGAATCTATCCCCCACACCATGAGCGACGAAAAGGACCCCAAAATACTTGTAGACACATCGGACGATGTGGTGAAGCACGAACTGAGAGGCATGTACCAGAGCTGGTTTCTCGACTATGCGAGCTATGTGATCCTGGAGCGTGCGGTGCCGCATATCGATGACGGCCTTAAGCCGGTGCAGCGTCGCATACTGCACTCGATGAAGCTTCTTGACGACGGCCGTTTCAACAAGGTGGCCAATATCGTGGGGAACACCATGCAGTTTCACCCTCACGGCGATGCGTCGATCTATGAAGCACTCGTGCAGCTTGGACAGAAGGATCTGCTTGTGGAGACGCAGGGAAACTGGGGCAACATACTTACCGGCGCGGGAGCCGCTGCCGGCCGATACATCGAGGCGCGCCTGTCGCATTTCGCCATGGATGTGGTGTTCAACCCTAAGGTGACTGAATGGACGCTGAGCTATGACGGCCGCAAGAAGGAGCCTGTGACTTTCCCGATGAAGTTTCCCCTGCTCCTGTCACAGGGTGTCGAGGGAATAGCCGTGGGGCTTTCGTCGAAGATCCTTCCCCATAATTTCAACGAGATAATCGATGCGGCCATAGCCCATCTCAGAGGTGAGGAGTTCACGCTGTATCCCGACTTCCCTACGGGAGGGTCGATAGATGTGTCGCGCTACAACGACGGCGAGCGCGGAGGCTCGGTGAGGATACGCGCCAAGATCGAGAAGGTCGACAACAAGACACTCGCAATCACGGAGATACCTTACGGCAAGACCACGGCGACGCTCATAGAGTCGATACTCAAGGCGTTCGAAAGCGGGAAGATAAAGATCCGGAAGGTGGACGACAACACCGCCGAAACCGCCAACATACTTGTGCACCTTCTGCCCGGGACGTCGAGCGACCGCACGATAGACGCGCTGTATGCCTTCACGGACTGCGAGGTGTCGGTGTCGCCCAACTGCTGTGTGATATCGGGTAAGAAGCCCCACTTCATAGGTGTCAGCGACGTGCTGCGCCACAATGTGGACCGCACCCGCACGATACTCGGGCAGGAGCTTGAGATACAGCTCGGGGAAGTGAGGGAGCAGCTGCACTTCGCGTCGCTCGAGCGGATATTCATAGAGGAGCGAATCTACAAGGACCGGGAGTATGAGGAGAGCGAGAACCGCGAGGAGGCCATAGCCCACATACGCCGCCGTCTGGAGCCGTGGGCACCGCGGCTGATACGCCCCGTGACGGACGAGGACATCATACGCCTGTTCGAGATAAAGATGGGACGCATCCTGAAATTCAACTCGCGCAAGAGCGAGGAACAGATAGCCTCCTATCTTGAAAGGATCGAAGAGCTCAACGGGTATCTCGCACATCTGACCGAATATACCATAGACTGGTACAGGAAGCTTAAGACCAAATACGGAGCCGCCTATCCCCGCATGACCCAGATACGCAGCTTCGACAACATACAGGCCGCCACTGTGGCCGAGGCCAACGAGAAGCTCTACATCAACCGCGAGGAGGGATTCATAGGCACATCGCTCAAGAAGGACGAGTTCCTGTGCAACTGCTCGAACATAGACGATGTGATAATCTTCTACAAGGACGGACGGTACAAGGTGGTGAAAGTGCAGGAGAAACTGTCAGTGGGCAAAGGTGTGATACATGTGGATGTGTTCAAGCGCAACGACGAGAGGACGATCTACAATGTGATATACCAGGACGGCAAGGGGGGGACATACTACATGAAACGTTTCCGCGTGACCGGAGTGACCCGCGACAAGGAGTACAATCTCACTCCCGGGAAACCGGGCACCAAGGTGAAGTACTTCACCGCCAACCCCAACGGCGAGGCCGAGGTGGTGAAGGTGACGCTGAAACCGAAACTGAGGCTTAAGACCCTCCAGTTCGACATAGACTTCTCGGATCTCGCCATCAAGGGGCGCGGAGCGTTAGGCAACATAGTGACCCGCAACGAGGTGCACTCCTTCACGAAGAAGAGCGACGGGGTGTCGACACTCGGCGGCAGGGACGTGTGGTTCGACCCTGACATCAACCGCCTCAACTATGACGGCAGGGGCAATTACCTCGGAGAGTTCAACAGCGGCGACCTTGTGCTCGTGATAATGAAGAACGGCGAGTACTACACGTCGAGCTTCGACGCCTCCAACCATTATCCCGAGAACATACTCCGCATAGAGAAGTACAATCCCCACAAGGCATGGACCGCAATACTCAACGATGCCGACCAGGGATATCCCTACCTGAAGAGATTCACGTTCGAACCCACAGCCAAGCCACAGCGTTATTTAGGGGAGAACGAGAAGTCGACGCTGATACTGCTCTCCGACGTCGGCGGCCTGAGGGTCGAGGTCACCTATGCCGGAGCCGACTCCGTGAGACCGCCGCTCGAAGTGACAGCGAGGGAGTTTGTGGCAGTCAAATCGTACAAGGCCAAAGGGAAACGCCTCACCACCTACGCCATAGACAAGGTGACAGAGCTGGAACCGCTGGAGGATCCGGATCCGGGTGAGGAATTCGAGGGTCAGAGCGAAGAGAACGACACTCCGGAGAATGCCGGCGAAGAGTTCACAGAGAAGAGCGACGACGAGGTGAGGGACGAGCTGACAGGCCAGACCCGATTGTTTGATTAGCACACAGATATCCTTATATGAGACACATTTACACGATCATGCTTGCCTTAGGCCTGGGCTGTGCTACCGCCGGGGCCCAGGACCCGGACTCGGCGACTCTCGCGGAGATGCAGATCAGATATTATGAGGGGGCCACAGCCACGCATGACGCGGAGGAGACCGCCACGAGACCTCTGCGCCCGGTGTATGCCGCATATACATTTGAGGCAGGATCGGCGCATCTCGCGGACACATACCTCACCCCGCTCAAGTACAGCGGGTGGCACACAGGGGTGGACTACACACGCTATCAGGCCATGGGGTTCGACCCCGAGGGGTGGACCATGAGCCTGCACGCAGGGATAAGCGTGGACCACACCGACAATCCGGCCAGAAACGCCACCATGTGGAACCTCATGCTTAACGCCGACTGGGGGATGATGAGGAAGTTCCGTCCGCTGCCCGGGCTGACGCTCGCCGCAGGGGGCTCAACCGGCATAACCGCAGGATGCCTCTACAATGACCGCAACGGCAACAATCCGGCATCGGCCAAAGGGGCATGGACTGTCAACCTCACGGGATATGCCGCCTACCAGACTCACATATGGAAGCTTCCCGTCACGCTCATGTACCGCCCCACACTGCCGGTCACAGGAGTGTTCTTCGCACCTGACTACGGGGAGCTCTACTATGAGATCTACATGGGCAACCACAAGGGACTGGTGCACGGAGCCTGGTGGGGTAACTACTTCTCGCTCGACAACCTGCTTACGGCCGACCTGCATTTCGGATCGACCAACCTTCGTGTCGGCTACCGCGCCAACTTCTTCTCGTCGAAGGTCAATGACACGGTGACGCATATCTACAACCATTCGTTCGTGATAGGGATAAGCGGAGAGTGGCTGTCGTTCAACCCGAGGAAACCCCATACAAAGAAATCGAAAATCATTTCTCCTATATTCTAATGCGAACCATAACACACATAACGGCACTCATATCGGCACTGGCACTGTCGCTCGGGTTTGCCTCGTGCCATAAAATAGAGGAGCACGCCAATGACCCGAGGGGCAATTTCGAGGCACTCTGGAGCATACTCGACGAGCATTACTGCTTCTTCAAGGAGAAAGGGGTTGACTGGGGGCAGGTGCATGAGAAATATGCCCGGCGCATCGGGAACGAGATGACGAGCGACGAGCTTTTCGTGGTGTGTGCCGAGATGCTTGACGAGCTCCGCGACGGACATGTGAACCTGTCGGCACCGTTCAACACCTCGTACTACCGCAAATGGTGGAGCGACTATCCGCAGAACTTCAGCAAGCGGCTCATCGAGGAGAGCTACTTCAACTTCAACTACCGGCAATCGTCGGGGATGATGTATGGCTTCCTTGACAACAACATAGGGTATATCTACTACGAGAGTTTCTCGGCCACCGTCGGGGAGGGGAACCTCGACTACGCGCTCAATTTTCTCGCTCCGGCGCGCGGACTCATCATAGACATACGCGACAACGGCGGAGGCTCGCTGACAAATGTGGAGACCTTCGTGGCACGCTTCATAGACCGTCCTACCCTCGTGGGGTACATATCGCACAAGACCGGACCCGGGCATGAGGAGTTCTCGGAGCCGTATGCCATCACCTACAAACCCGCCGAGCCGGGGCGTGTGCGCTGGGCCAAGCCTATCATAGTCCTCACCAACCGGTCGACCTTCTCGGCCGCCAACAATTTCGCCTCGGTGATGAAGCTTCTGCCCGGAGTGAGAATAGTGGGGGCGACCACCGGCGGAGGCTCGGGGATGCCCTACTCCTCCGAGATCCCGTGCGGATGGAGCGTGAGGTTCTCGGCCTGCTCCATGCTCGACGCCAACGGCAACTCGACAGAGAACGGGGTGGAGCCTACCGAGGGGTGTGCCGTGGACATGAACACCCAGGACGCGCTCAACGGCAAGGACACCATACTCGAAAAGGCGATAGAACTGCTCAATAACTGAGGAACGGGCTCCTCACCGGCAGCCCACCACCGCACAGAGCCACAAAAAACAGACACCGCGACATGAACAGACGGCGCAACATACCGGCAAGGATAGCAGGATTCTATATCGACGGATTCCGGTCCATGACCGTGGGCAAAAAGCTCTGGGCCATAATAATCATCAAACTGATTTTCATATTCCTTGTCATGAAGCTGTTCTTCTTTCCCGACATACTGCAGCGAGACTATTCCACTGACGACGAGCGTGCCGGAGCCGTGAGAGAAGCACTCATAGACAGGTCGAGGCAGCAGCCGTGACATACGCATCACATACAATGCCGCCAGGCAAAACATAACACCAGGCAAAACAACCATTAATAACAATAGTATATGAATGACCTAATGACCGTAGTCGACTGGTCGAGGGGTCTGTTTGCCCTCACAGCCATGTATCATTGGCTCTTCGTCCCCCTGACGCTCGGGCTGAGCGTGATAGTAGGGATCATGGAGACAATCTATTACCGCACAAAGAGCCAGGAATGGCTCAAGGCGACGAAATTCTGGATGACGCTCTTCGGCATCAATTTCGCCATGGGCGTAGCCACGGGTATCATCCTGGAGTTTGAGTTCGGGACCAACTGGAGCAACTATTCATGGTTTGTGGGCGACATCTTCGGCGCGCCTCTGGCTATCGAGGGACTGCTCGCATTCTTCATGGAGGCGACATTCATCGCCATAATGTTCTTCGGCTGGAACAAGGTGAGTGCGGGGTTCCATCTGGCATCCACGTGGCTCACCACCATAGGGGCCTCCATATCGGCACTGTGGATACTCGTTGCCAATGCCTGGATGCAGTATCCGGTGGGCATGGAATTCGACCCGGCACAGATGCGCAACGTGATGGACAATTTCTGGGCTGTGGCGTTCTCGCCGGTTGCCGTGCACAAGTTCCTGCACGCGGTGTTTGACGGCTGGGTGCTCGCGGCGGTATTCGTGATGGGAGTGAGTGCCTATCTAATCATGCGCGGCAAGCGCAGGGAGATGGCTATGCGCTCGGTGAAGGTGGCAGGATGGACAGGCGCGGCCGGGATGCTGCTCACCCTGTGGAGCGGCGACAGCTCGGCAGTCGACGTTGCCCGCGTGCAGCCGATGAAGCTCGCCGCCATGGAGGGACTCTACGACGGAAGCTGCGGGGAGGAGATAGTGGCATTCGGCATACTGGATCCGTCAAAGACACACAAGGACGACAAGGATCCGTTCATAATGAAAATAGCTATCCCTTACGGGCTTTCGATACTCGCCAACCATGACATGGACTCCTATGTGCCCGGCATCAATGATCTCATAGCCGGACGCAGCATGAACGCCGAAGGTGACACCATCGACACAGTGAGCTATGCGGAGCGCATAGCCATGGGCAAGAAGAGCCACGAGGCCCTGCGGCAGTTTGACCGCGCTCTGGCCGAGGGTGACACAGCCGGCATGGAGGCCGCAAGAGCCGGAATCAAGGAGAACTATCCATACTTCGGCTACGGATATCTCGAGAGTGCCGACGAGGCAGTTCCTCCGGTAGGGATCACGTTCTATTCGTTCCACATCATGGTGCTTGCGGGAGGGTATCTCACACTGTTTATCGCCATAGCACTCTGGAGCGCGTACAAGAGACGCCGGCTTTGGGAAGCCCGCTGGTGGCAGTGGGTTGCGATGCTGTCGGTGGCAGTGGTGTGGATATGCTCGGAGGCAGGATGGGTCACCGCGGAAGTGGGACGCCAGCCCTGGATCATACAGGATCTCATGCCGGCGCGCGCCGCTATCTCGGCGATACCTTCGGGATCGGTGATAATCACCTTTGTGCTTTTTGCGGCAGTGTTCACAGCGTTGCTTGCCGCCGAAGCCGTAATTATGGTCAAACAGATTAACAAAGAGGAGGAATAGGCTATGACACTCTCTATGCTTCAGGATTATTGGTGGATGCTCATCTCGGTGCTCGGCGCGATACTCGTGTTCATGCTTTTTGTGCAGGGAGGGCAGACTTTCCTGCTTTGCCGCAGCAACGGAGCCGATGGGCAAAGCAAAATGGTCTCGTCGCTCGGACATAAATGGGAGCTGACGTTCACGACGCTGGTGGTGTTCGGAGGCGCGTTCTTCGCCTCATTCCCTCTGTTCTACTCCACGAGTTTCGGCGGTGCCTACTGGCTGTGGATGCTTATACTCGTGAGCTTTGTGCTTCAGGCCGTAAGCTATGAATTCCGCAGCAAGCCGGGCAACATATTCGGGACGAGGACCTACGATGTGTTCCTGTTCATCAACGGCTCGGTGGGGTGCATACTCCTCGGGGTGGCCGTGGCTATGATGTTCTTCGGGGCAGAGTTCACAGTGAGCAAGGGGAGCATCCTCGACACAGGGTCGCCCGTGATATCCCGCTGGGCTCCGACCCACGGGTTCGAGGCGATATTCTGCTGGAAGAATCTTGTGTTGGGCTTTGCCGTGCTGTTCCTTGCACGCACTCAGGCAGCCATGTATCTGCTCAACAATCATCCGCGGAAGGATGCGTTCTTTGATGCCAACCGCCGGAGGGTGCTTGTGAACGGTGTGATCTTTGTGGTGCTCTTCCTGCTGTTCGTCGGGCTTCTGCTTACGGCCGACTCTCTCCAGACGGTGAAGGATGGCGGCCTTGACGGCGGACGGTCGGTGTTTGAGAGGGTCGAGTTCAAGTATCTCCACAATTATCTTGACATGCCTCTTGCACTTGTGGCGTTCCTCGCAGGGACAGTGATGGTGCTGTTCGGTGTCGTGCGCTCGGCGTTGGCGAGCCATTTCACAAGCGGGATATGGTGGAGCGGTATCGGGACTGTGCTTGTGGTGCTCAGCCTGTTTTGGGTTGCCGGTTACAACGGGAGCCCCTATTACCCGTCGCTCATTGACCCGTCGTCGTCGCTGACCATACACAACAGTTCGTCGTCGATGTTCACCCTCACCGCCATGAGCTGGGTGTCGGTAATAATTCCTTTTGTGCTCGCTTACATTGTGTATGCATGGAGGGCTATGGACCGGAAATAGAATGATTTTTTGAGGTTTGTGCGTTTTGTCGCGCGGCGGTGGGGGCACGCCCCCACCCTACGATGGCAGGGAAATGCGGGTGACGAATTTGTCCACCGGCGGGAATTTTTCATGTGATCGGGCGTTTGGCGCGAGGCGGTGGGGGCACGCCCCCACCCTACGACAGCAGGGAAGCACGGATGACGAATTTGTCCACCGGCGGGAATTTTTCATGCGATCGGGCGTTTGGCGCGAGGCGGTGGGGGCACGCCCCCACCCTACGATGGCAGGGAAATGCGGGTGACGAATTTGTCCACCGGCGGGCTCGAGCGGGCGGATTTTTGGTGGCAAAGGGGCTTGGCTCGATTGTTTATAGGGATTAAATGATTTTTTTACTATCTTTGCAAAAAACGATTGTCATCTTTGCAAAAAACGATTATCAAACAACACATATCATAACAATAAACATCAGTTCGGAATATGGCTGACGATAAGAAAGTGATTTTTTCCATGGTGGGGGTGTCGAAGATCTATCCCCCGCAGAAACAGGTGCTGAAAAACATCTATCTGTCCTTCTTTTACGGTGCGAAAATAGGCATAATCGGTCTTAACGGATCGGGCAAGTCCTCTCTGCTTAAGATCATTGCCGGTGTCGACAAGAGTTATCAGGGAGAGGTGGTTTTCTCTCCGGGCTACTCTGTGGGGTATCTTGAGCAGGATCCGCAGCTCGACCCCGAGAAGACAGTGATAGAGGTGGTGCGCGAGGGTGTGCAGCCCATCATGGACCTGATCGCGGAGTTTGACAAGGTGAACGAGTCGTTCGGCGATCCGGATGTGCTTGAGGACCCTGACAAGATGGATGCCCTGCTCGCCCGCCAGGCCGAGCTTCAGGACAAGCTCGACGCTGCCGACGCATGGAACATCGACTCGAAGCTCGAGCGGGCGATGGATGCCCTGCAGTGTCCGCCCGACGACCAGAAGGTATCGACCCTTTCGGGGGGCGAACGCCGCCGTGTGGCACTGTGCCGCCTCCTGCTCCAGCAGCCTGACATCCTTCTCCTCGACGAGCCGACCAACCACCTTGACGCCGAGAGCATCGACTGGCTCGAGCAGCATCTGCAGCAGTATCCCGGCACTGTGATAGCCATCACGCACGACCGTTACTTCCTTGACCATGTGGCCGGCTGGATCCTTGAGCTTGACCGCGGCGAGGGGATACCCTGGAAGGGAAACTATTCATCGTGGCTCGACCAGAAGACCAAGCGCATGGCTCAGGAGGAGAAACAGGCATCCAAACGCCGCAAGACACTCGAGAGAGAGCTTGAATGGGTGCGCATGGCTCCGAAGGCCCGCCAGGCAAAGGGCAAGGCCCGACTCAACAGCTATGACAGGCTCCTCAACGAAGACCAGAAGGAACGTGAGGAACGCCTTGAGATATTCATCCCCAACGGACCGCGCCTTGGCGCAAAGGTGATAGATGTGCAGGGATTCTCGAAAGCTTTCGGAAAGAAGCAGCTGTTCAAGGATCTGACATTCTCGCTCCCTCAGGGCGGCATAGTGGGAGTGATCGGCCCCAACGGAGCCGGCAAGACCACACTGTTCCGCCTCATCATGGGTCAGGAGACTCCGGATGCGGGGACATTCGATGTGGGCGAGACCGTGAAGATCGCTTATGTCGACCAGACCCACCACGACCTGCTGCCCGACCGCAGCGTGTATGAGGTGATATCACAGGGAGTGGAGAGCTTCCGCATGGGTGGCAGGGACATCAATGCCCGCGCCTATCTGTCGAGGTTCAATTTCACTGGAGCCGACCAGGAGAAGAAGATAGGCGTGCTCTCGGGCGGAGAGCGCAACCGTCTGCACCTTGCCATGGCTCTCAAGGAGGAGGGGAATGTGCTGCTTCTCGACGAGCCGACCAACGATATCGACGTGAACACACTGCGCGCCCTGGAGGAAGGTCTGGAGGAGTTTGCCGGATGTGCCGTTGTTGTGAGCCACGACCGCTGGTTCCTGGACAGAATATGCACACATATCCTCTCGTTCGAGGGTGACGGTAACGTGGTGTTCTACGAGGGTTCCTACTCGGACTACGAGGAGTACAAGAAAGCCCACAACGGGGGTAAGGAGCCTGTGAGACGCCGCTACCGCAAACTCATGGAGTGACCCACACCCATATCATCAGCTATTTATCTCTCAAAAAAACAATCATGAAACTACAACACATCACACTCCTGAGCCTTGTGGCCGCAATGCTCGGACTTATGACAGCCTGCTCAAAGAAAGCCGAGCTTCTTGACACGGTGCCGGCCTCTTCGGCCATGGTGACTACCGTGGATCTCAAAGCCATATGCGAGCGATCGGGGCTTGAGTTCACAGCCGAAGGGATCAAGGCATCGCCCGAGGCTTCCGGCAAGTTGGACGGAAATGTCAAGGCCGCACTCGACAAACTCGCAATGCTGGACGCCAAAGGAGTGGCCGACCTCAGCACGATAGTCGTAGGCCTGGACACCAAGGAGGGAGCGTTCCTCACATTCTCCATAACCGACTTCGAGCGTTTCAAACTGATAGTCGAGGATGCTGTGACATGGAGCGACGATGCCGACGGTCTGCACTGCGGGAGCCTTAACAGGATCCCGGTGGCGGCAAACGACCATCAGGTGTGGATGTTGATGAACATGAACGGATCGGTGACAGGCATTGTGAAGAAACTGCTCGAACAGGCCGACGAGATGCCTGTGAGCAAGCTCGAAGGGATTGCCCAGGCTCTCTATCGCGACAATCTGATCAATACAGCCGTGGTCAACGGGCTGGATCCGTTCAACGCCAAGAGCGAAAGCAATGTGCCCGTGCTGGAGAAGGTGTGGAATGTGGCCGCGCTCAACACTTCGGCCGACAGCAAGTCAATTGTGCTTGAATGGGAGCAGATGGCATCCACCGGGGAGATGCAGAAGTTCAAGGGTCTCAAGAACATCAATCCGGCTGTGCTCGCATATGTGCCCGAAGGGTTCACCGTGACTTTCGGAGCCGGTCTGACCAACGATTTTGACTGGAAACCGATCGAGACTGTACTCACCATGTTGGGTGGTTTTCAGGCCGGTGCGTTCATGGCTGTCGTCAAGCCTTATCTGGAGTCGATAGACGGGACTGTTCTCATAGCCGCACGCCCATCCGACCCGGACAATCTTGACAGCAACGATCCGTCGGACTGGGATTTCATACTCCTCGCCCATATGCCGCAGGACAAGATAAACCAGCTCACGGCAACAGTCAGCTCCATGATGTCCACCGCCGGCATTACCCCCAAGGCTGCAGGCGAGGGGCTTATATCAGTGCCTCAGTATGGCAAGGAGATGACAATGGGGAATGTGGACGGCTACCTCGGCATCTCGACCATAGGATTTGACAATACGAGAAACAATTCGCTTGCCCCGATATTTGTCAACAAGGATATGGCGTTCAATTTTACAGCCAATCCGCTGAGCGATTATCTGGATGAAGCTCCCGAGGGTGTGGCTCTTGAGGTGTCGCTCGGTATGACCGACAGCAAGGGTCAGGCCAAGTTTGCTCTTCCGGGCAGCGACAGGCCGATACTCGAGTATTTGCTTTCACTGCTTCTGCAAGAGGATTAAATCAACAGCCCCTACGTTATATTAGCATTTGTCGGCCGAGGGGGTGCGAACACAGCAGCAACCGGGGCATTTGATTGCACATTTGGCGCGAGGCGGTGGGGGCACGCCCCCCCACAACA
>CAJURI010000023.1:22959-33157 GCA_910588795.1 uncultured Duncaniella sp.
GCAACCGGGAGCATTTGATTGCGCATGTGTCGCGCGGCGGTGGGGGCACGCCCCCCACAACAGCAACCGGGAGCATTTGATTGCACATTTGGCGCGCGGCGGTGGGGGCACGCCCCCCACAACAGCAACCGGGAGCATTTGATTGCGCATGTGTCGCGCGGCGGTGGGGGCACGCCCCCACCCTACATCCGGTCCCTGAATAAGTAGGGCGGGGGCGTGCCCCCGCCGCGCGCGGCAAATCGGGTGATAAATACTTTATTTATTCATTCATATTTTCACACCGTACATTTATAATATTCCTATTATATTTCCGTACATTATATATTCATGATACAGGACATTACTCTGCGGAGGGTGCTTCCGCAGGTGTTCCGCGGGAGCGAGCACGAGCCGCCGGTGTGCGACAGCGAGGTGTGGATGCGTGAGGAACTGACGTTCACGCGTCCGGGGAATTATATCATCGAGGCAGAGAGCGGGACAGGAAAGTCGTCGCTCTGTTCTTTTATATACGGCGCACGCACCGATTACGACGGGGAGATACTTATGGACGGAGAACCGGTGAAAGGTTACAGTATCGAGAAGTGGTGCCGTCTGCGCCGTGAGGCTCTGGCTTATCTGCCGCAGGAGATGCGGCTGTTTCCGGAGCTGTCCGTGATGGACAATATCATGGTCAAGAACCGGCTGACCTCCTATCGCAGCGAGGGGGAGATCATGCAGCTGCTCGAACGTCTTGAACTGGAACATAAATCGGGATGGCGCGCCGGACTGCTGAGCGTGGGGCAGCAACAGAGGGTGGCGATCATCAGGGCTTTGTGCCAGCCGTTTGACTTCCTGCTTGTGGATGAGCCGGTGAGCCATCTGGACGCGAGAAACAATGCCGCCGTGGCGGAGCTGATAATCGAGGAGGCAGAAAGACGCTCGGCCGCCGTGATAGCGACATCGGTGGGCAATAAGCTCACACTCAACGAGTACAGTCTGCTACATCTTTAAGAGGTTGTTAAAAAAACAATAACCATATGTCTAATCCGATCAGGCGGCTGTTGCGCCGCAATATAAGCGGGGGGCAGATAGCGGGATATGCTGTCGCCAATCTGGCGGGGCTTATGATTGTCCTTACGGCCCTGCAGTTCTATCGTGACATCACTTCGGTCAGCGATGCGGAAGATTCATTCGTGTCCTCCGACTATCTCATAATATCCAAACGAGTGGAGGGTATCAGCGGTCTCATGGGCGGCGGTAAACCGGGCACGACCTTCACATCTGAAGAACGTGCCGATGTTGCCTCGCAGCCGTGGGCTGCCGCCGTGGGTGAATTCACAGCCGCCGATTTCAACATCGGGGCCAATGTGAATATGGGTGGCGCACATCTGTCGACCGCCCTGTTTCTCGAGTCGATCCCTGACGAGTTTTTCGACATATCTCCTCGCGGCTGGGATTACCGCCCCGGATCGTCCGATCCCGTGCCTGTGATAATCTCCAAGGATTATCTCACGCTTTACAATTTCGGCTTCGCCGCCTCGCGCGGGATGCCCCAGATATCTGAAGAGCTTATAGGGATGCTCCCCCTCAGGCTTAGCCTCAGCGGCAACGGGCACCAGCAATGGGTGGATGCCCGCATAGTGGGATTCTCATCGAGACTCAACACCATAGCAGTGCCCGAGACTTTCATGACATGGGCCAACGGTGTATATGGCGAGGGGAACAGCTCCGGGCCTTCGCGCCTGATAGTGAAGCTGAAACGGGCGGGCGACCCTGAGGCGACAAAGTATATGGAAAGCCATGGATATGAGATAGCCGGCGACAAGGCTTCGGGCGGCAAGTCGGTCTATTTCCTGTCGATGGTCACTACCGTGGTGGTGGCTATAGGAGCCGTTATCAGTCTGCTGGCCTTCTTCATACTGCTTCTGAGCATCTATCTGCTGCTGCAGAAGAACCGTTCCAAGATCCACGACCTGATGCTTTTAGGCTATACTCCCGGACAGGTGGCAAGATATTACGAGACTATTGTGACCGTTGTGAATCTCTCGGTGCTGCTGCTTGCCGTGGGCGGGATGCTCGCCGTTTCCTCGATGTGGCAGGAACAGATAGAGGCTCTCGGTGCACGCGGCGCATCATGCGTGCCGACGGTATTGACAGGTGCCGCAATCATCATTGCCATCACAGCGGGGAATATCATCGCCATTTCGCGCAATATCCGGAAAGGATTTAGAGAGTAAGAGTTTTCAGAGAGCGCGGCGGGGTGAGAATATAGCAGTTTTCATTTGATTGCGCATTTGGCCCGCGGCGGTGGGGGTTTGAACAAGTTTTCAAGCAATCGTGTATTTGGCGCGCGGCGGTGGGGGCACGCCCCCACCCTACGACGGCAGGGAAACGCTGGTGACGAATTTGTCGACCAGCGCGGCATGAGAAGGTTTTCACGTGATCGTGCATTTGGCGCGCGACGGTGGGGGCACGCCCCCACCCTACGGGTAGTTGTTCAGTCAAGTAAATCCGTTGCCGGGTTCCGGCGATATCGTTTACGATAAGTAGGGCGGGGGCGTGCCCCCGCCGCCGCGCGACAAATACAGAATCGCATGAAAACCTGTTCGTGCCCCAACCATACAGGATGAACATTTTACGCTACAACCATACGTTTTATTTTGTGGGGAGGGATATTTTTACCGTTTATTTTATTATTAATTACGGAAATTTTTCATTAATTTTGCGGAAACAATACAATCAATAAGCCAATCAACTCAACGTTTCAAAATAAATAGATACTATGTCAAAGGTAACAGTTGTGGGCGCCGGCAACGTTGGCGCAACTTGTGCAAATGTGTTGGTAACATGCGGCATCGCTGACGAGGTAGTGCTCCTTGATATCAAGGAGGGAGTATCCGAGGGTAAGGCCATGGATATCATGCAGACCGCCAGCATCCTAAATCTCAACACCCGCCTCACCGGCGTGACCAACGACTATGCCGCCACCGAAGGGAGCGACGTTGTAGTCATCACTTCAGGTATCCCCCGCAAGCCGGGTATGACCCGCGAGGAGCTTATCGGAGTTAACGCCGGGATCGTGAAGAGCGTCACCGAGCAGCTTCTCAAGCACTCACCCAATGCAGTGATCATCTGCATCTCCAACCCCATGGACACAATGACCTATCTGATCCACAAGATCAGCGGTCTGCCCAAGAACCGCATCATCGGTATGGGCGGCGCACTCGACAGCGCACGCTTCAAATATTTCCTCGCCAACGCTCTCGGCGCAAACCGCACCGAGGTGGAGGGTATCGTTATCGGCGGCCACGGCGACACCACGATGATCCCCCTCGTACGCTATGCCGCCTATCGCGGAGTGCCCGCCACCAATTATCTTGACGCCGCTACCCTTGAGAAGGTGGCAGCCGACACCATGGTGGGCGGAGCCACACTCACCAAGCTTCTCGGCACCTCGGCATGGTATGCCCCCGGTGCAGCAGGAGCACAGATGGTCAAGGCAGTGCTCCACAACGAGCATAAGCTCATATCATGCTCCGCACTCCTTGACGGCGAATACGGCGAGAGCGACCTCTGCATCGGCGTGCCCGCAATCATCGGCAGGAACGGTATCGAGAAGATCGTGGAATTCGATCTCAACGAGGAGGAGAAGGCTCTCTTCCACAAGAGCGCGGAGGCCGTACACAAGACCAACGCTGCCCTTGCCGGCTGCTGCTGAGACACACTGAATGAGACGGTGCGGCATTAACGCACCTCCATGAATACCTTGAGGCTGTAATTTTGTGGATGCTTCATAACACACCCACAAAATTACAGCCTCATGTTTTCCGAAAGACACTCACCCCCATTCCTCTTCCCCGTCACGACGACCCTCACCGACCGTAGGAGGGTAAGCCGCTGCCACAATCTGCGCCCCGATCCGTCGGGCGGACTACGCGGCACAGGCTCTCCGGCAACCATAGCCACACTTCCCGGCGCAATCCCTGTCAAGGGGGGTGCACTGACCTTAAGCGACGGGAGCCGCTGCATCATAACTCACCATCAGGGACAGCTCAAAGCCGTCACGGAATCGGGCATAAAGGAGCTCGCGCCCCTTGACCGGCCGCCGGCCACCGTCATGCTCTCGGGCGACACACTCACTGTCATGTCCGAGGATTCATCACCAATATGCATACCCCTGGGCACAGCCGGGACATCATCCGGGACATGGAGCACACGGCAGACAACAGTGATAACCCTCACCCGCATGGACATGACGGCAGTGACGGCAGAGATTCCCGCCGTGACACTCAAAGGGAGCTACGACACATCGTCGCGCACGCTTACCGACACTGACCGCGCTACCCTCGACAAGGGTATGCGCGAGGCTTATGTGAGGCTATGTGACCTCGCACATCTCCAACGCCGATACATACAGCCCGTGGTGGCACGCTACCGCCTCATCGGCGAGGGTGGATGCGTGCTCTACACTTCGGCACCTGTGCTTATCAGCCCGGAGGGAGGGCTTCAGGCAACCCAAGCGACCCTGCATCTCAGCGGCGAGGGGTTCCGCCAGACATCCGGCTCACGGCTCACGGCAGCAGGGTTCACCATAGGTCTATGCTATTCACGCACCCCCGACGCGGAATGGCAGGCCAAGGTGCGTTCGGTCGAGGTGCTCGTGTCGCCGCAGCTTCACCCTCTCTCCACCAGTCTGCCGGGCACATTCACAAGGACCGAGAGCAGCACCGGGCAGCTCACCTTCACCCACACACTTCCGGGGCTTGACCCACTGGAACCACCGGGATCGCCGGGAGGGCACCTTGCCATGTGCATCAACTCCATAATCGACAATGCCGACACCACGCTGCGCCAGGCCCACGCTGTGCGCGACACCCTCGGCGAGATATCGATGCTCAAGTCCATAACCGCCCTCCCTGTCAGCGCGCCCACAGCCGACAGGCTGATGCAGGTGCGCCTCAGCCCTCCGCACACCTTCACGGCACGCAGCGCAGCACGCAGCGGCGACCTCGTAGCATGGGGCAATCTCACGGCAATACCGTTTGACGGCTACACCCTGCCGGAAATGGCATCGGAGACTGCGGCCTCGACAGGCTCCACGCCCACGGCCGTGCAGGTGACCATGCATGACGGCTCCACAGTGGTAAGCCAGGCCGTGATGTACAGGCTGTCGGCCTTGACACTGTCCCCCCTGCTGCTCTATCCGGCCCCCGACGCCTGCTCCATCACGCTCATAGCCGGAAAGAAGTCGGTCTCGCTCCCCCTCGTGCCGTCACCGTGCGGCAAGTGGGCCTACCACCTGTCGCCCGACCTGACACCTGTGGCATTCACCGACGACACTCAAGGCTTCGTCACCCCACCATCCGCCCCCGGACTGCACCGCTACCCTTCGGGCATAGCCGTAAGCCACGAGTCATCGCCGCTCATGCCGCTTGCGGCAAGCGCAGGGGACGCATCGGAGCTCCACAGCCTTCTGCCGTCGATGCGCCACAGCAATTCGCTCACCGCACAGACGGCGCGTTTCCATGCCCTCGGCACAGGTGGGATCTCATCGGTTACGCTCAACGACCGGCGCACACGCATCAGCGTCAACCAGCTCTATGCCTGCCGCATAACCGACCACCGCTCAGCCACACCCATACCCGGAGGAGTAGCCGCCCTCACCGGCAACCGCCTCATAGCCGTCACAGGATCGCGCCAGCCCTACACGATACTCGACGGCATACCTCAAGGGATGCTCGGATGGGAGGATTCCCGAGGAGAGCTGTGGGTGATACCCGGAGGGGACAAGAAGATATCAGTCATATCGGCCGACGGGAAGTCGCTCCACACCCGCACATCCTACGGCATCACCGATATCCTCTCCTCGCCACAGTCGCTCATACTCGTCACCGGAGACGGAAAACTCATGGACGCCTCGGCCGAGGACAGCACGGCGGAGAGCACGTCCGGCTACACCGTCACTGTCCCCTGCGCACTGCGCCCCGGAAGCAGCGCGATGCTCCATGTGCCAGTGTCAGGCGAGCATCTTCAAGGGACAGTCACCGTCAAAGCCTCCCACACGCCTCCGGGAGGGAGCTCCGGCACGGACACATCCCTCCCCCTTGCCACCTTCAGCATAGCACGAGGCACGCTGCGCCATCCCATAGCAGGGAGGGTGGTAATCCCGCATTGCCACTATCTCACACTCCATATCGAACTCACATCATCATCGCCATGCTCCATACGACTGACACCGGCAGCCCTCTGACAGCGGCTTCCATAAACAATGTACGCCATGAAGCCATACGCAAAGCTCGCTACGACCCGCTGAGCGGCAACCCCGACGACCCCGGAAGAAGAGAAGTGACACGCGGGACCACCACTCTCCATGTGCCGGAAAGCATGCTCAAGGATCCCGCCTATACCCCCACGCTGACACAGACCGAGTTCAACATGCTCCGTTTCCGCCACGACTTTGAATTCTGGGCCGCGACATGCGTCAAGATCACCGACAAAGAGAGCAAAAAACCGGTGCCGTTCATCCTCAACCGGCCTCAGCGCAGACTGCTCACGCTTATGGAGGGGGAGCGTACAGCCGGAATGCCCATACGCGTCATAATGGTCAAGGCGCGCCAATGGGGCGGCTCGACCCTTGTGCAGGTGTATTTCGCATGGATCCAGATAGTCCACCGCCGCAACTGGCACTCACTGATATGCGCCCACTTCAAGGACACGTCAAGCACCATACGGGGGATGTACAGCCATCTGCTGGCACATTACCCCGCCGAATACTGGACCGAGGAGTGCGCGCCCGAGTTCCGCCCCTTCGAGCGCATGGGCAACACGCGCCACATACCCGGGCGCGGATGCCGCATCACGGTGTGCTCAAGCGAGAACCAGGAATCGGCGCGCGGCATGGACTGCTCCATGGCCCATCTGAGCGAGGTGGCTTTCTGGCGCGACTCTCTGCAGCATAATCCTGTGGACCTTATACGCTCGGTGACCTCGGGTATAGCACTCAAGCCGCTGACATGCGTGGTGCTGGAGAGCACGGCCAACGGTGTGGGCAACTTCTTCCACCGCGAGTGGCTGCGCGCCGTGGAAGGGAAGAGCGACAAGGCCCCCTTCTTCGTGCCGTGGTACGAGATCGACATGTACACCCGGCCCGTCGACGATCCGGAGCGGTTTCTCGCTGGGCTCAACGACTATGAGCGCGCCCTGTGGGAACACCACGGATGCACACTGGAGGCGATAAACTGGTACAGAAAGAAATCGTCGGAGTATGCCGACCGCCGCTCCATGATGGCAGAGTTCCCCACCACGGCCGAAGAGGCATTCACCTCGGCCGAGACCAATGTGTTCACAGCCGACGATGTGGAACGGCTGCGCGAGGGGGGATGTTCGCTCTCCCCACGGACAGGGGAAGTGGCAGGATCGCGCACAGGAATCCCGTCCGACATATCGGAGCCGCACTTCATCCCCTGCCACGGAGGGAAGGCATCGGTGTGGGTGCCCCCGCGCAGAGGGGCGAGCTATATAGCCAGCCTCGACATAGGGGGACGGTCGCACAAGTCAGACTACTCTGTGCTCACCATTCTCGACCGCCACACCGACACCCCGTGGGCCGCCCTCCCGGAAGTGGCGGCACAGTGGCGCGGGCATATCGACCATGACCTGCTGGCATGGACCGCGGCGGCAATGGCGCGATGGTACAACACGGCACTGCTCGTGGTGGAAAGCAACACCTGGGAGACATCGTCGGAGGGGAGCGGGCAGTACATATTGCGCACGCTCGCCGACGAGTATCCCAACATGTACTTCCGCGCCGGCAATCACCCCGGCTTCCACACCAACGTCAGCACCAAGGCCTCGCTGATAGCCCACATGATAAGACTGGTGCGCGAGGGGGGATACATCGAGCACGACAACGGCGCGTGTGACGAGCTTCTGCAGTATGAGGCTCTCGCCGACGGGGGCTATGCCGCCCGCCGGGGATGCCATGACGACATCCTCATGTCGCGTGCCATAGCCCTGTGGGTCCACGCCACGCACTCAGGCGCGGAAGAGGCCCGGCTCTCCGGCACGGAGCTATGCGCACTGCTCGGACAATGACAAAATCCACAGAAGAAACAATACGGCCTACGCGGCATGTCGCCGCCTGACACAATATTGTTTCTTCTGTGGATTTTGTCCCTGCAGCCCCCTGCGGTCTTATCACGCGCCGTCAGAGGGACACAGCCCTATGTTGTTGCAATTATTTTGCAGCAGCGATAGAATTTTTGCGGAACTCCTTGAGAAGTTTCTCAAGCTCAAGAGATACTTTGCGGGCACGGGCACCGGCAGCCTTGTTACCTGATTCTACCTGAGCGGCTGCATCTTTAGCAAATGCCTCGAAGCCGGCATTGATCTTTTCTACGAGAGTTTTCATGTTTAAGTGATTAATAATATAATGTGATGATTTTTGCAAATTTACACACTTCTGTGCCACATTCCAAATGTTTTATCTTGTTTTTTTGTCCATAATCCCATATTTATACATTTTTTCGGCAAAAAACCGTAACTTTGGCACCGCAAAAGCCACAGATATGATCGAATACACCACCTTCACCCTCCCTAACGGACTGAGGGTCATACACAACTATGATCCCTCGACCGCCATGGTAGCTGTCAACACTCTATACAACGTCGGGTCACGCGACGAATCGCCCGAGCTTACAGGGCTTGCCCACCTCTTCGAGCACCTGATGTTTGGAGGCTCGGTCAATATCCCCGATTTCGACGGAGAGATCGAGAGGGCAGGGGGCACCAACAACGCGTGGACATCCGACGACTTCACCAATTTCTACGATATCGCGCCCGCATCCAACCTCGACACACTGCTGTGGCTTGAGAGCGACCGCATGCTCGGGCTGTCATTCTCACCCGCGTCGCTCGAGGTGCAACGCTCCGTAGTGATCGAGGAGTTCAAGCAGACCCACCTTAACCGCCCTTACGGCGATGTGGCCCACCGTCTGCGCTCACTGCTCTACACCGTCCACCCCTACCGCTATCCCACCATAGGGAAAGAGACAGGGCATATCGAAAAGGTGACGATGGACGATGTGAAACACTTCTTCTACACCCACTATGCCCCCAACAACGCGGTCCTCGCCATAAGCGGCAATGTCACACTTGACCGTGTGCGCGAGGCAGTGGAAAGATGGTACGGCCCGATACCGCGCCGCGACATAGCTCCGCGCCTCTACAGCCCTGAGCCTCCGGTGGAGTCACCGAGAGAGTCGACCGTCACCGGACCTGTCCCGCAGCCCCTGATAGTCATAGCCTATCCCATGGCAGCCCACGGGGAGCCGGGATATATCGAAGCCGACATACTGACCGACATACTCGCCTCGGGACGCTCGTCACGCTACTACCGCAAGCTGGTGATGTCGGATCCGCTATTCACCGAGGCCGACGCATCGATATCCGGGAACGAGGAGCCGGGGTTTCTCATGCTGAAGGCACGGCTGTCGGATTCATCGGAAGCATCGATAGAACGTGCGCGCCGCACGCTGACGGAAGTTGCGGCGGAGTGCACCGGAGTCACCGAGCGCGAACTCTCACGCGCCGTCAACCGCTATGAGAGCAACCATCAGTTCCTGATGCTGTCCTACAGGACCCGCGCACAAGAGCTTGCCCTGTCGGAGATGACCGGCGAGGAGATCAACAGCCGCGTGGCGGCCTACAGGGCCGTGACCACAGCCGATGTGGCAGCGGCGGCAGAATCAATAATCAACCCTTCGCGGGCATGCACCCTCATATATCTGCCTCAATAAGAAGAAGAAGTGTCATTAAAAATCCTCTGAAAGAAGATGCCATCAGGACAGCCTCTTGAAATCAATCATGGGTAAATAAAAAAATGTGGGGAGCTTCACAGCTGCCCACATGCTTTAACCTAACTTTTTGTTGACTTTAAACTTAATGATAGTAGCTATATGCGACTGACGTTGCTTAAGTACTTAATGTAATTGTATCACAAAGGTAGACATTTTCCTTTATCTCGACAGCATACTTTTAGGTTAAAATCGGTTAATTATATCGAAAAACATTTCATTTGTCCAGCACAGAGGCATTTATTATGCCGTAAAGAAACACTCGGCCCTGCCATTCGGGCTCAATGACACCCGTGGCCATGCATTTTTATGTAGATTCCAAAACGAAGTGCAACGTTTTGGAGACTAAAAATGGTAGATTCAAG
>CAJURI010000024.1 GCA_910588795.1 uncultured Duncaniella sp.
TCGTCTAATCAGGCGAGGCGACTCTTTATAGCTTTTGCTTTCGCTGAATAGTTACAATACCTTAAGAATATGGCTGATAAAAGGACAATAATTATAGATTTAGACAATAGTCTGTATGCTCATAGATTCGAAAGTGAACAACAGATACATCAGGATGATTTGGACAAGACAATAGGCATTATACGTAATCAGCTACGACAGATTGATGTTCAAGACAATCAGGATATTTTCTTGACCCATATTTATCGGACAATCGGTGTATTTGGTGACAGGGGCTCCGGCAAAACATCTTTTATGATAAGTCTCCTGAACAAGTGTAAGGAAGAATTGCAAGAAGTGGAAGTGTTGAGAATGATCGATCCCACCCTCGTAGAACACAAGAAACCTATTGGCCTTTGTGTCATATCGATGATACAACAGAAAGTTGAACGGGTTTTGCGTTCAAAAGAATGTTCAACGGCAGGGATCGCATATGAACAGAGAAGGAGATGGGATAATATGATGGCCCTGATTTCGAAGGGCATATTCGTCTTCGATAAGGTGGGTAAGGACTATGACAATTCATTATGGCAGGACGAGGCTTACGTGATGCATACCGGATTGGCTAAGGTTAATGACGCGAATGAATTTGAGAACAATCTGAGGAAAATGATAAGAACGGCGTTAGAAATTATCGACAAGAAAGCGTTCGTTTTGGCATTTGATGATATTGATGTGGATGTTGAACAGGGATGGAATGTACTTGAATCATTGAGAAGATATTTATCAGATACCCGGATTATCTCAATTGTCAGCGGCAACATCAAGCTTTACGGCTCATTGGTTAGGTATGAACTGTGCAAAAATATTAAAATGTCAGATGGTATTGCACGTGAATTGATGGCCAATGAATTGGAAAGTCAATACATGCTAAAACTGCTGAATCCCTCTAACAGAATAAATCTGCTTTCTCTGAGTCAGCTTTTACTCAATCCAGGAAACACCGTAAATGTAAAAACGAAAAATGGCGTCAATGAGCTGGCAGAGCAATACCGAAATATTCTCAGAGCTTTTGGAATTATCGATATCCCTTCGCAAAACACATTTAAGGATTTTCTTCTATCCATGTCTTTACGGTCGCAGATCCATTTTCTGAAGGATGCGTGCATAGAAAACAGGAGCAATCCGCCATTGGATGTATTCACTTCAAGGCTCTATGCTTATGGCATTGATGTAGAAGCATTAAGCGCAAACATTCAGATGATGAATATAGTGCTGTTGGAATATCTGAACATGAATACGAAGCTTCCAGATTGTTACCTGTTGATGCCCTCGCTGCCAGATAAGGACATGAACAGCAACTTTATGGCTATGACCTTACTGGAGTGTTGGCATTTGAGGACAAATCCGTTCCTCGTATTTGACTATATGCTGCGGATCGGGTATATACGAAACGTCACATTACCTTTGGAATGGGGCGATTTGGTGGTAAAACTCTGCAAATACGCAGGATGGAACCAGCTGATGTCATTGAAAAACAACATTGGATTGACTATGGCATACGTGGCCGGCAAAGAATTGGGAAGCATGAAAGAACACATATCCTTGTTCGCTATGATGGAAAAATCGAAAAAAGCGAAGGATACGCAAATGAATGCCTTAGACAATGTGTTGAAAGAGGAAGGTGATCCTTTCGTCAGATTGATGGCCATGTTCCCATTCATACGTATCACTCACAGCAATAACAATGAGAGCAGAAGCTATTATTCTGTGATGGCTCTGTTGGCGGTGGTCGGTGATTTGATGAGATGCGATAATACAGAAGAGATGATAGGGCGCATAAACGACTTGAAACTGTTCCGCGGCTATCAGATGCCTCAAGATGAAGACTACTATGGAGAGGACGGAATAATAGGCGGCGATGATTTCGGTGTTGAGACCGGGCAGGACGAGATTTCCACATTGGCAGAAATGATGTGTAAATGGAAAGAAGCCTATCATGACTGCATGCTTCCTCCATACGCCTTAGGCAGAATATTGACACGCCTGTACACCTCATTATCAAATGTAGCTGTGAGCTCTGTCGGCCAGATGATGAGTGTCATGGTGGCAAACTTCTTCAACGCCAGCCTGATTGAAGAAACAAGAGTGAGAATTCGGGCTTCTGAACAACAAGGCGAGATTAATAATAACAATCTGAGATCGGACACAAGGTTCTTTAAGGACAACTTAGGGAAGATAGATCTCGTGAATAGGCTGGTCTTCACCAAATGGATTATGTCCTGCCCCATGCTAAATTGTTTCCTTGATAAAGAGACATATGACAAGGTGCAGGAGCTTGTAGCTGATGACCTCAAGACTCACAGACCTCCAGTGTATGAACTGCTGTGTAAAATAAACAGTAAAGACGATGACGAGAGCAGACCATCATTTTCAGGTGAGAAAACGAAAGGATGGATAGAATCGACAGATATTCTACGGCAGAATGGAATAGACGACAACACTATACAGGAAAAGATTATTGATGAAGAAAATATTGACAATGTGGTCGATTTTATCAAATCAACAAATCTTTTCGACAATGTCTATAGAAGTTCCGTTGAGTCGTTTAAGCAAAACTACCAACGAGAGAGGGCTGATGCGGAAGTTGTCGCTCCGGAGATTGAAGAGGTACATGAATAACTCAAGACATGAAAAATGATTCTTATCTCCGGTTTCTGCTTTCAGACAATTGCTCTCTGAGGAAATACTATAGAGAACGGTCGGCTGTCAGTCTGCATGACGTGCGACGATCAATGTTGTTGAAAGTTCGGGAGCAGGGATATTCTGTCCCTGATCATTACTACCGTTTAGGAATAGAATACTCGTTCTCGGATGTTGATGAACTGAGCAGACTGTTCACTACAGGGCTTCCCAAACTGGCAGACGAGTATCTTGAAATACATGAAGGTCAGGTGTTCGTGAAGGGAGAACGGATGAACGATTGGCAGTTGCTTCTGCCGCAGATACCTCCTCTGCTGTTGGTCACGATGAAAATATGGAAAGATTCAGGGCCAATTGTCAGTGATATTGTTGACTATGCCTATCGCGATATGCTGCCCTCAGTAAAACGCACAGCGATACCTTCTGCATTTCTTCCGGAAATGCAGACACTAAAGGAAGAGATTAATGGGTTTGATGATTTGCATATCCATCTGAACGGTGCGGTAGAAACTGATTTGGCATGGTATGACTTCTTGCGCCATCCCGAGGTGGTATATCAGGAAATAAGTAGGGCCTGTCGCAATGACAAGGTTAAAGAGCAGCTTGGACAACTGACAGACATATCTGACCCGATAGAGTTCTACCATCTCTTTTGTATCGCCGGGAGAATTCGGGAATGGCTTTTCCAAAAGGTAACAAACGGAAATGATATATTTGATTTTGGCTCTTTTGAGAATCTCCTGTCGGGACTTGTCAAAATAAAAGAGACCTTTAAGGAACACCCCGTCAAACCGATCCTGGGGGATGGTGCTTCGCCATTAATTCTGGAAGGTCTGCTCTATGTGAAGATTTTGGATTATTTGTCCGCGCGGCCTCACGATGAAGCCGTTGCCGGAGCGTTTCATTACTATTTGCTCATATTAGGCATATGCAACAGACTGTTGGTGCAGCAGACTGATGCATTCGGTTTTGAGCAGTTCCAGAAATATACCTCCAATAATTTCAGGGAATTCAGTGAACGTACTTATCCACAGCGTTTCATGCAACTGGCCGGAAATGACCTACATAACATCCGTCATATCGAAGGCAGGTTCTCTCCCAAGACATCCGTGGATGACAATACAGCTATTATCAAAAAGATCGTAGACGGCTGTATTTTTTTGGACCAAAATAAAAGGGACTCCAAAATCTCGTTATCGTTGATTGCCCATTTCATCAAAAGAAGTGAACATCATAAAGGCAACTTCAGATTCTCCGGATTGCGTAACGATCTCGACAAAAGGACTGATGCACTGATAGCCCTGAGGAACACCAACAGTTCTTATGCCAAAATGGTGACAGGTGTTGATGCGGCAGCCAGTGAGTTTGATACACCTCCGGAAGTGTTTGCCCCGTCATTCCGCAGACTAAGAAAACATGGCCTGAGCCATTACACTTATCATGCAGGAGAAGATTTCTTTCATATATTGAGCGGACTACGTGCAATATATGAGGCTATAGAATTTCTGGATATGCGGGCCGGAGACCGAATCGGTCATGCGACAGCTGCCGGTGTGGATGTAAGAATATGGAAACAGAATGTGGGCGACCGTCTATGGATGCGTATTGAAGATTATCTGGACGACCTTGTCTTCGCCTATCATCTGATAACAAAAATGAAAGAAAGGGAATTGGAACCTTTTCTTCCCGGGATAGCACTTCGGATTGAGAAATATGCATCCAGAATTTATCCTGTCAAATATAGTGTGAGTGAGTTAATCGAAGCTTGGCTCCTGAGGAAGGAGCGTCCCGAATCGTTGTTAAGCAGCAATAATCCAAACATTCCCAAACAAATCTGTCTATATTATCATTCAAAGGAGGGACGAGAAAAAGGAAAAGAAATACGTGCTTTCGACGTTTACGATCTTTTTGGAGAAAAAGAACTGGTATGCTTTCAAAAACTAATCTTGAAAGTGATGCATCAAAAACAGATTGTTATTGAAACATTACCCACGAGCAACGTCATCATCGGTCATCATCATGATTTTTCCACCTATCATCTTTACAATTGGTATAGGTGGAGCAAAGAAGACATAATGGTACCGGCGATAGTCGTAGGCACGGATGATGCAGGTATCTTTGCTACCAATATCTACAATGAATATTGCCACATTTACTGTATGCTCGTCTTTGACAAGGGCTTAAGCCCCTACGAGGCAATGGAGTATATCGAACGTCTGGTCCATAATGCAAAAGTATATGCATTCCACACAACTAATCCATCAAAAAATATGATCAATGATCATTGACAATATAAAGATGTCTATTCCTGTATGGGTAATATCATGACTTTTTTTCGTTCTTTAACATCCATTTCAATTTAAATCCGTATCTTTGCATCAAAAAAAATCCGGATGACCATACTCTACGATTTCCAGACTTTCCTTAACCAGCGTTTCGGAGGTATATCCCGATACTTTGCCGAACTTATGACTCGTCTGCCTGATGGTTTCAGGTTTAAGAATCCGGTTATGCTGTCGTCTAATGTGTACCTATCATCAGTCCCCGGAATGAGGATGGCTTGTATGAGTGTCCCGCATTTTCTTAAGCGCGGCAGGAAAGCATATAAGATAAATAGATTCCTTTCACGAAGGGCTCTTGATGGAGGTAAGTATGATGTGTTTCATCCAACATACTATGATCCTTACTTCCTGAAAAATGTTAAGCGTCCGTATGTGATGACCGTTTACGACATGATCCATGAGCGGTTTCCGGAGATGTTTCCAGAACAGGACCATACCAGTGAACTAAAGCGTATTACGGTCACTCAGGCTGATAAAATCATAGCCATAAGCCATTGGACTAAAAAGGATCTTATCGAGATTTACGGTATGCCTGAAGACAAGATTGAGGTCATACATCTCGGCCAAAGTATAGATCCCACTAAAGAGGAGCCCGTGGAGGGTCTGCCCGAATCATACATATTATTTGTGGGTAATCGTGGAGCGTATAAGAATTTTGAACGGTTTGCCCAAGCATTCGCCAGGATACACCGCAATCACCCGGAGATAAAAATGGTATGTACAGGAGGCCTTTTTTCTGAGTCAGAGATGGCATTTTTGAAGGATCTGTCCATTGATTCGTGTATCCATCATTACTTTGTTTCGGAGGCTCAGCTTGTTTATCTTTATCGGCATGCACTATGTTTTGTCTTTCCGTCACTGTATGAGGGATTCGGGATTCCGATTCTTGAAGCGTATGCAGCTGACTGTCCTTTGGTTCTCAGCAATACAAGTTGTTTCCCTGAAGTGGCACATGACGGTGGAGTTTATTTTGACCCGTATGATGTTGACAGTATCACGGAAGCCATCGAACGTGTTGTCACGGATGCTCATCTAAGGTCAGAATTGGTAAATAAAGGCAGAAAAGTTCTTGACATGTATTCTTGGGATAAAATGGCTATTGAAACAGCTAAAGTTTATGAAAGCTTAAAATAGTTTATTGCTAAAAAACTATTGTTCCATATGGATAAATTTCTTATAACCGGATGCTCCGGCTTTGTAGCACGGCATTTTTTGGATTATCTTGAGGATAATAAGATAAAATGCGAGGTGCTTGGCCTTGATCTTGACGTATTTCAGGCTCATCGCAATTTTAAGTATGTCGACATGAGAAGTGAGTGTGTCGATCTACTGAAAAAGGAGGAAATAGAGCGGGTTATATTTGACTTTCAGCCTAAATATATACTTCATCTTGCATCGTTCAGCTCTGTTGCATTCAGTTGGAAGAATCCGACTATAAGTTTCAAGAATAATGTCAACATATTTCTCAATCTTCTTGAAGTAATAAGGGAGTATGGGCTTAACACACGGGTTCTTTCGATTGGTTCATCTGAGGAATACGGCAATGTGCTTCCAGAGGAGACACCTCTTACCGAGCAATCTCCATTGCGCCCATTGTCACCTTATGCTGTTGCAAGGGTGGCTCAGGAGATGCTGTCAAAGCTTTATGCCGATTCATTTGGGATTGATATTGTGATCACGCGTTCGTTCAATCATATCGGGCCCGGCCAAAGAGATGTGTTTGTAGTACCGTCATTTATACGTAAGATGCTCGATGCCAAGCTTGCAGGGCAGGCTGATATGACTATGCTGACAGGCAATCTTGATATTGTGAGGGATTTTCTTGATGTGAGGGACGTGGTAAAGGCTTACTATCTGCTTTTGAAAAAAGGCAAGAAAGGGGAAGTTTACAACATCTGTTCCGGCAATCCCACTAAGCTTCAGGAGATAATATCTATAGCAAGCGATATTATTGATATTAATGTACACACTGAGATATCGGCATCGCTTGTCCGGCCAAACGATAACCCTTTGATTTTAGGTGACAACAGCAAATTGAAAAGCCATACAGGCTGGTCAGCTGAATATACTTTGAAACGAAGCATAGAAGACATAATTGAGTATTGGCGAAATATACTTTCAGAGGATTGATTATGCCTGGTGAGAATAATAAGGTTACGGTTGTGACCGTATGCTATAATGCTGCAACAATAATTGAAGATACAATTCTTTCAGTCCTTTCACAGAATTATGACGCAATGGAGTATATCGTCATTGACGGCGGATCCTCTGACGGGACTGTAGATATAATAAAGAAGTATTCCGACAGGATCTCTTATTGGGTTTCAGAGCCCGACGGAGGCATATATTACGCAATGAACAAGGCTGTAGAGCATGCTACCGGAGATTACGTCAATTTCATGAATGCCGGAGATACATTTTTTGATTCAAATGTACTTAAAGAAGTATTCCACGGCAGGTCATATACAGAAGATGTGATATATGGAAGCAATCTGTGCCGTTATAGCGGAGGATATAAGTCGCATCATCCGGCTGGATTTGAGGTCTTAGATAAGGCTATGCCGTTTTGCCATCAGAGTTCATTCACTCGCACAGATGTTTTGCGGAGCTATCCGTTTGATACTGATTACAGACGTGTGGCAGACTATGTTTTTTTTCGCCGTCTGTATAAGCGCGGCGGATCGTTCAGGCGTGTAAATAAGTACATCTGTGTGTATGATGAGTATGGCATTTCATCGAATATAACCCTTGACTATTATTTTGAACTATGCAGGGCTTTTGGATGGAAAGCAAGCATGAAAGAATATCTGATGTACTGTATATTTAAGAGAATGAAAAGTCTCCGTTACAGCAAAATCAGATTTCTGATCTCATCCTATCAGAAACCTGAAAAATATCAGTTACATCCAAATGGATTCAAACAGATGTGATTTAATGAATCGACAATATTATGAAGAAGTATTACGATCATCCTGAGCCTTTCCGGCTGGAGTTCGGCGGCGAAATCAAGAATCTGCGTATAGCCTACCACACTTACGGATCGCTCAACGAGAACCGCGACAATGTGGTGTGGGTGTGTCACGCACTCACCGCCAACAGTGACGTGCAGGACTGGTGGCCGCACACGGTGGAGGAAGGGATGTTTCTTGATCCTTCACGCTATTTCATAATCTGCGCCAACTTTATCGGTTCCCCCTACGGCACAACGTCGCCCCTGAGCGTGAATCCTGACACAGGGAAGCCTTACTATGCCGAGTTTCCGAGCTATACTATCCGCGACATTGTCAATGCCCACCGTGTGCTTGCGGATGCTCTGAGGATAGAGCGCGTGCACACGCTTGTAGGGTGTTCGGTGGGAGGCTTTCAGGCTGTGGAGTGGGCTGTGATGGAGCCGGAGCGTTTCGAGCGTCTCGCCCTTATGGCCACTGACGGGATCGCCACCCCATGGACCATCGCCATCGACGAGTCACAGCGCATGTGCATCGAGGCCGATGCCACTTACGGAGAGCCCCGTGCCGATGCCGGGGCCGCGGGACTGGCGGCTGCGCGGGCCATAGGCCTGCTGAGCTATCGCGGGCCTTCGGGCTACAATCTCACCCAGCGCGACCAGGAAGAATATCCTGCCAAACGACGCGCCGTGACCTATCAGCGTTATCAGGGGGAGAAACTTGTGAAACGCTTCGACGCTTATTCCTATCATGCCATACTCGATTCGTTTGACTCCCACGATGTGGGCAGAGGACGCGGCGGCATGTATGCCGCGTTGTCAAGGATAAAAGCGCGCACGCTGGTGATAGGACTAACCACCGACATTGTGTTCCCCCCGTCCGATATGATAGCACTCGCAGCCCGCATTCCCAAGGCCAAATATGCCGAGATACATTCGCCATTCGGTCACGACGGTTTCCTTGTCGAGTATCTCCAGCTCAACGCGCTCATGAAACCGTTCATGGAGCAATGACGTCACGATAATGACACACCGCGGAGCAACCGCAAAAGATAAAAAACAAGATATAATGAAAGGTACAACCAAAGGATATGTTTTAGGTGCTGTCGCAGCTATCAGCTATGGGACAAATCCGCTTTTCGCTGTCCCGCTTTACGAGATGGGGCTTACGGTGGGATCGGTGCTGTTTTACCGCTATGTTGTCGCGACAATCCTTCTCGGGGTTGTCATGCTGAAGCGCGGCTACAGTTTCAGGCTTACCACGAGGCAGATACCGCTCATGTTTCTGCAGGGAGTGCTGTTCGCACTGTCGTCAGTAGGGCTTTTCGAGGCTTACAACTATATGGATGTGGGCCTTGCGTCGACCATGCTCTTTGTGGAGCCGGTAATCATAGCCCTGATACTATGGATCTTCTACCGTCAGAGGATATCGCTGACCACATGCATAGCCATTGCGGTTTCAGTAGCCGGAGTGGTGTGCCTTGCCAATCCCGGCCCCGGAGCGCATGTGACCGGCACGGGAGTGCTCCTTGTGGTGCTTTCGGCTCTGAGCTATTCGATATATATGGTGCTTATCAACAAGACGAGCCTCAGAAGCCTTGCCGGCCCTACACTGACGTTCTATTCACTGCTTTTCGGCATCACGGTGTTCATGGTGCAGCTCGGAGGTCTCACCCGGTTGCAGGGGGTACCGGTAAGTCCGCTCGGCGTCGCATGCATGACGGGAATATCGGTGTTCCCCACAATAGTGTCGATCCTTACAGTGGCTGTGGCCGTACAGCTCATAGGCTCAGTCCCGGTGTCAATACTCGGAGCACTCGAACCGGTGACGGGCGTGGTGGTCGGAGTGTTTGTGTTCGGCGAGACCCTCACCCTTAAAGCCGGCGCAGGCATAGTGCTGATACTTGCATCGGTGTTCATACTGGTATCCAGTCCAAGAAAGTTATTCAGTCATGGTAAAGCAATGTTCCATCATATTCGGCTGTCTCGCGGCAGGTGAATTCATAGTATGGCTCACAGGGATCTCGATCCCGGGCAGCATTCTGGGGATGCTGCTGCTGACAGCCCTTCTTGAAAAGAAGGTGATAAAGGTTGAGGATGTCGGTCCTATGTGCCGCTTCCTCGTGTCCAACATGGGTTTCTTTTTCGTGCCGCCGGGTGTGGCACTCATGCTTTATTTCGATATAATAGCCGACTCATGGCTTGCCATCACAGTAGCCACCGTAGTGAGCACCGCGCTTGTGCTGCTTGTCACGGGGCGTGTACATCAATATTTCAGACATGGAGTTCATAGAAAGTGACATATTTCTCGTAGCCCTGACCTTTATGGTGTATTACGGCGCAGGCCGTCTGCGCGACATCACAGGGATCACCGCCCTTCATCCGGTGCTCGTGTCAGTGGCCGTGCTCATAGGTCTGCTCGAGATAACGGGGATAAGCTATGAGCAGTATTCCCGCCCGGGGGCAATGATAGAGTTCTGGCTCAAACCTGCCATAGTGGCACTCGGACTCCCGCTCTACACCCAGCTCCGTACCATACGCAAACAGCTCGTGCCGATATTCATGTGTGAGCTTGCAGGATGCGTCACGGGTATAGTCTCGGTGGTTCTCATAGCCAAATGGATGGGTGCGTCACGCGAGGTGATAATATCGCTCGCTCCGAAATCGGTGACCAACGCCATAGCCATCGAGATAACGGGACATCTCGGAGGCATACCGTCACTGACCGCCTCCATAGTAGTTATTGTTGGGCTCCTCGGAGCTGTAATAGGGCTAAGGGTGCTTAGCTTCGGTAATATCAGCAGCCCTGTGGCCCAGGGGATAAGCATGGGCACGGCCGCCCATGTGATAGGGACAAGCCGTGTCAACCAGCTGTCGGAGCGTTACGGGGCATACGCAACCGTAGGACTGATACTTAACGGAGTGCTCACTTCAGTGTTTGCCGGCCCGCTTCTTGATCTTCTGGGGGTGTAGAGCGCATCTCTGCAGAGGAGGATGACGATGACGGCGAAGGCGCGGGCGCGGGCGACTGATGGTGCTGCACAGTATCGACAGTGAGAATATCCGAGCCGGAGGTGTCGTTGAACAGCCGCAGTCCGAATGCCGGTGCTGTCACCGCAATGTGCTCGAAGAGCGCGCTCTGGATGGCCTCGTAGGCAGTCCATGCCGTGGTGGAAGTGAAGCACCATATCTGAAGGGGTATGCCGTACTCGGTCGGTGCCATGAGCCGTACAAGTATCTGATTGGATGACGATATTGACGGATGACTTAGCAGCCATTCACACAGATAGGCGCGGTAGAGGCCGAGATTGGTCTCTATAGTGCCGTTGACTGCCGCCATGCCCGGATCAAAGACCATCCCGGATGAGGCTCTGAGCCTACCGACATACGGCTTGAGGACCGGGAATTCCTCTACTATTCTGTCGACGAACTCAGGAGTAGCCTTGGTGACAGTGTACAGGTCGACGAGTATCGATCTTGCTATCTGTCGCACACCGCTCTGGCTCATGCCGCGCCAGTTCTGGAAGGATCCCGATATGAGAGTATATGGGGGGAGGGTGACGATGGTGTTGTCCCAGTTGCGCACCTTTACAGCGGTAAGCGAAACATCAGTCACTATGCCGTTGGCTATTGTCGACGGTACCACTATCCAGTCGCCCACATGCAGCATGTCGTTCTGCGACAGCTGAAGCCCGGCGACAAGTCCCAGTATACTGTCCTTGAACACAAGCATCACCACAGCCGCGAATGCTCCGAGACCGGTGAGCAGTGCCACGGGTGACTTGTTGACAAGTATGGCTATACACACTATGATGGTAATCACCCACAATATGCCTATTATGGTGTCAAGAATGCCTCGTAGGGGCAGATTGCGCGTGTTGCGCTTCTCCTCAAACCGCGCCCATGTGAAAGACGACACCGAGCATATCGCCATGCACACCACTATGGATGTATATATGAGGAGGCCTCGCATTATAATAGTGTTGATGGCTGAATGTCCTGTGAAAGCGAATGGCAGAAGCCCTAATATCACAAGCGGAGGGATTATGCGGCAGCAATGCACTATCACATGCTTCTGGACCAGTTCCTGTGCAAGGTCGGGACGGCGCACCTTGACCCATTTGCGCACCACCATCCTCACAAGATTGCCCACCACCCAGCCTATGAGGAGGGCCGCGGCCACAATGATGACAGCGTAAAGGAATTCCTCAGTTATACGGTCCTTGTCCAGCCCGAACCAGTCAAGAAAACGGTGGATGTGCACCAATAGCCATTGTGCGACTTTGTGTGACGGTATAATATCGGCGATCAGCATGGCAAATATGTTAAAACATGTATATTATTAACATCCGAACACACCGCGAAGTTCTGATGATTCCTGCATAATCTCTGATTATATACCATATCAAGGGATACTTGACATAGGCAGGGATCAGGTTATAAATTATTCATAATCGCCTGTTACACAAGCAATGGGTCCTCATCCGATTCAGAAAGAACCTGCTAAGGAAGTTATATCTTTAATTTAGAGTAAGTGAAAAACCGTGCACTTCACGGTTAATTTACTAATTTTGTAGAAAATATTAAATATTAATTGTTCAGCAAAAATGGAAAAACCGGAAAAAATAGAAAAATTTGTATTTCCCGTGAAGGGATGTAAAATAGCAGGCGGCAACCTGTATTTTCAGATAAATTATAAAGGGCACGAATATGACATAAAGGCATTTACATTCCAAAGAAAAAAACAGCCACAGAAAATCCAGTGCCTCATCAAGGGGATAAAAGAGGATGGATTCCCGATGTTTATGCAGGATATAGCGGCCATATTACCACAGATATACAATATAGGTGAAGATTATGAGTTTCGTGTCAAGTCGGCTCTGCTGCCGGCCGGATATCATGAGGTAATGGACCAGAACGGGCTTGTGTTTCGCGTATATCCCGGAAGGCATGAACGTCTGCGCATAAATGAGCCTGTAAAATGCAAGGTGAAAAGCATCAATCTTGTCAGGATGGATCTCGAACTTGTCGGTGGCCGCAACCGCGGGATTCCGTTCTTCACTCTTGACATGTTTTTCGGACTTGACACAAGCCATAAGATATCGCATCACCTGCCACGGATGCTCTTCCGGCGTCTGCCGGAACTTGCCGATGCACGCGAACAGCTTGACGACCACAACCCGCTCTGGGTGATGACGTGTGTGGATGTCGTGGGAAGGCACCTCACCGAATGGCTCAACAGCGAGCCGAAACGCAGTGCCGACCCGGAACGGACCGAGGTGAGAAAACGTCAGCCGCATCACCGCACAGAACTGCTCGAACTGTTCAATTCCATATGCATCAACCTCCTTGAGACCAGCGACTATCTCAGGCAGTGCAGACCTCATGAGCGCACGGAGTATCAGGACAAACTCACTAAGATAATAACCCACACACGTGACTACATTAATGCCCTGCATCTGATACGCGACAAGAAGGACCAAACATACATCGACGACACGCTCGAGCGTCTGCGCCTGTCGGGCTACCTTTATAATCCGGAGGAACGGATGCGTGTGGCCATGGCCCTGTTCTCTCTCAGAAAGAAAAGCGTGTCCAATTATATCGACGCCATATTTGATATAATACGCCAGTCGCATGACAACAGACGTTTCATGCAACTGTTCGCCAAGGCTTTCATAGAGATGCTTGACATGTACATATCCAATGAAAGCCGCCGAATCGACGCCGCAACGGGGCAAGGCTCCGACAGTACTCCCATACGCCGCATGATAAAGGCCCTCTCCCTGCGTCTGCTTCTGGGAGGAGACCCGCAGTCGCAGCTGCAGCTTTACCGCTCGATGCTTTATCGTTACGTCACTCTGATAGCCACCGCCAATTCGGGAATGCTGATGCAGAAATCGCTCTCCGCGCTCTTCAACCCGGCTCCGTCACCACTGGAGTTCAGCTGGAACGACCTCGACGACATAACCATGCTGTGCTCCAAGGTGGCTGTCGCCAAGAGCGCGCCCATGTCGGAAGATCGTCTCGCCTATGAAGGGGACAACGCTATGATGACCCTTTCGGGCGATACATTTCTGTTCTCGCCTCTTCAGCGCGGCGACAACATGAAATACGGCGTGCCGGCCGACCTCTTTTCTCCCGGCAAGATACGCGTGCTGCTCAATGACCGCGTGCAGGAAAGGCTAAATGCAAGCCGCAACAACATCTCCCAGTTTCACAGGTTGTGGCGCGAGGTGGAGCAGTCATTGTTTGCTCCTATCCAGCACACGGCACCAGAAGTGAGCGAAAGGCTCAAACCCGATGTGGGTGACGTTGTGAAGATACGTATAGCCGGCAAAGCCGCAGAAGGGAAATATGACTACAATGTGGTGATCGAGGATGATGCCTACAGCGGTAACGGGACAATGACTCCACTCGACATGGTGTCCTATCCCATCGTCCCGTATGCCGACGTATTCATTGACTCAGCTACCGGCAAAAGCCAGCTTTATGAAGCGACCATCGACCGCATGAACGAGGACGACAGCTACCACTTCGTAATGCGCGCCAACATCCACGAGTTCCTGAAGGGCGAGCTCAGCGAAGGTGATCAGTGTCTCGCCATGGTAAGCCGCGAAGATCCCGACAAGTACATGTGTGTCACTGACGAGGGGATATCGATGTTCATACCGAAACGTGACTGCGACGTGCAGCTGCACCAGGGCGATTTCGTGATTGCCGAGATCGACATCATATACCCCTACCCCTCCATCAAAGCACACTACGTAGAGAGTTCTTCCGAGACATTCAACATATTCGAGGCTTTCCGCTGCCTCATGACCTCTTACTGCGGAGGAGAGCTGTGGAGTGACGACAACACTGCGGATGACGATGCGATAGACACCGGGCTGGACGATCCCATCGAATCCATGACGGCGATAGACTCGGAGCACATGCGCGAACTTATCCACCTGATTGACCGCGAGGGAATGCTCCGCAAGGACCATATAGAGACCTATAATTATCTCGCTGTCGGAAGGATCATGGCGAGGCTGATAGGAGATTCGCAACTCGCCACATACTTTGCCAACCGCATGGAGCTTGTGGAGTCGATACGCATGTTCGGCGACAGCGGAAAGATCGACGATGACCGCCTGCAGAAGCTCTTCGACGACAACAGCGAGTTCATATCCTCCTATCCCGACATAGAGACGCGACTGACACGGCTACGCATAATCAACCAGCTTGACAAGACCTGGGACAATGACTGGCTGCGGCATACCGCCAAGGACAAGCGCGACGATACTACTTCACGCCTCGCACGGCTGGTACTCTCTTACAATATGCTTGACGGGACCAATGTGTTTGAGGTACGCCGGACCCTGCGGCGCAAGATCTACCAGCTCATGGATCTGAAGATACAGATGCCTGACACCCTAAAAGTGGCAGAAGAGGACCAGTTTACCGAACTTAAGACCTCAATCATATATCCGGCCGGCAACGGGATGCTTCCTTCGCCCGGAGAACAGTGCACCGAGATACTCAAAGTGCTTGCCGGCTTCCTGAATGCCCGCGGCGGACGTCTGTATGTGGGGGTGGATGACAGCGGATACGCCAAGGGGCTGCATGAGGATTTCACTTATATCAACAAGCGGCATGAGAACTATGATCTTGCCGACGTAAAGGACAAGTTTGACAGAATGGTGCGTGATGCCGTGCACAATCGTCTCGGGCATTATGCCAACGGGCTTGTCAGCACACAGTTCGAGACTGTGGGCGACAAGGTCATATACCGCGTTGATGTCGATCCAAGCCCGGAGGTGATAATGCTTGACGGGATCGCCTACGAACGTCAGGGCAAATCCAAATGGATAGTCCCGTCAGCCGACCTTGCGAAATTCAAAGCCACGCGTGCCAAAATGCTGAATTAGCACCCAATAATAACAGCTGGTCTTATCTTGCATATACAAGCATACTGCCATTGATCGCAAGACGCCGTGCACCATCGAGATGCTTCATGATCTCGTCTGACAATACCTCATGATAATGCAGAGCCGAGGACACCGGATATCGGTTGAAATAAGGATCATTATGAAGATACAGTTCAATGTGGTCTATCCCAGGTACCGCACTGACCCTACTGTGATACATTATCACTTTCTGCACTGTCCTCGGCAGGACCTTGACACCGATCTTCCCGGCAGGATTCCTGAAATGCAGCACGGCGATCACATGCCACGCGGGGCGGGAGATTGCTTCGGAACGCTGAGCGGGGGTGCAGCGATGTGAGACGGTTATATTCCTTCCGTATGATGCGTTTATCCCGTTCATGATGGACCGGAATATCGGACCGTGAGGAGCGCGCTCAGGGAGCCGGTTGTAATGGATGAAATAGTGTATCATCTCATGAATGATGGTATCATCCACCGTGTTCTGCGGAAGATCCATGCGCGCACTGATGCGCAGTTCGCAACCGTCATGCACACAGGTTCCGTCGGGAAGCGTGCGTGCTTTAGAGACAAACTGTCCGAGGTATGACCCGGCGTCGCTCAGCCTGACTGATATAGGCGGAAGATGTCCTCCAAAGATCATACGGTTGAATTCATCAAACCGCTTTTCGATATATTCGACTGTGGGACGCATGGACAGTACTATGAGATTAAGTCGGGAGAAAAACACAAGACCATAGGACCTGATTGCACAGATCCTATGGTCCGATGGTCTTTGTGTTGAGTTGTCAATTGCGTGAGAAGGATTTACTCAGCAGCTTTGACTTCTGAAGACTTCTTCGCCGACGCTTTCTTGGGGGCAGATGCCTTTTTTGCCTTAGGGGCAGTTTTCTTAGCCTTAGGAGCGGCAGACTTCTCGGCCTCTTTCTCGCGGAGCAGATGCTCCTCGTTGAAGTGCTCGATATTCTTGCGCATTGACTCGGCTTCCCTGTTAAGAGTCTCGATCTCACGCTCCTGATTGCGGATAGTGGTAAGGAGCGATGAAAGCTCTTCATTATCGATACTCATGGGGTACTGCTCCTCGACACGCACTATGAAGTCGGCAAGGACGTTCATATAGTTGGTGAACGCGTCAAACGGAGTGTCATAGGGGGAGAACTGAGAATGCACCGATCCGTCATGCATGTTCTTCGTCGACATATAGAAGAAATGGTCAGCGGCCTGAAGATAGTTCCAGTCCTGCTTCAGACGGCGGTCCTCACACAGGCGCACACGCTCGCTCACACTGTAAAGCTTGTTGAAAGCCTCGTTCTGGAGCTTGTTTCCAAGCCATGCGCTTGTATCGCGAGCCTCGTCAGCCCAACTGATGGGGTGAAGCACGGGAAGTGAATCCACAGCCTTGAGCTTGCTGACAGCTGTAGACGGCGTCCAGAACTCGATCCCCTTCTCGGCAGCGAAACGCGGAAGAGCCTCAAGGAACTGGAATATACCTGTCTCACGGGGCTGGAAATCACCAAACACCTCAAGATTCATGAACAGATTGATGATCTGCTGGTCCTCGGGAGTGGATGCTATCCATGACATATACTTGTCGGCTGTCAGCGGATATTCGTCCCAGGATGTATTGGAGAACCTGTCGGATATATCGCCCGAGAACTTGTCGTTCTTGAGCAGGATCTTGAGTTTGGGTGCCGACGCAGCCGAATATACATAATTGGGAGATTTCCATCCGAGAATGTGCTTGGCACCCTCAGTGATAACACCCTTATAGCCCATCTCAAGGATCTGCGGAGCAAGGTCGTCGCAATAGATCAGCTCGGTGTTGCGAAGCACCTTCGGCGACTGGCCGAAAAGCTCCTTGATCTTGTTGTCATGCGCCTTCACCTGATTGGCAAACTCCTCGGGGTCAGAAAGCGATGCGAGTGAATGGGCATAGGTCTCAGCGAGGAATTCTACACACCCTGTGGCCGCAAGCTTCTTGAGGATGTCAATGAACTCCGGCACATACTGCTCAAACTGTTCAAGGGCGGTACCTGTAATAGACAGCGCACACTTGAACGCACCCTTTGTATCCTCAATCATCTTAAGAAGGCTCTGTGCAGCCGGGATGTAGCTGCGCTCGGCTATGCGAGTGATTATGTCATCGTTGGCAAAATCATCATAGTAGTAATGGTCATTGCCTATGTCGAAGAAACGATATCTTTTCAGACGGAATGGCTGATGGATCTGAAAATAGAAGCAGATTGCTTTCATATTGTATGGTTGGATGTTTTTTATTGTTTACTGGAATATGAGTGGTGGGCATGTCAGCGTCCGAGCACCTTGTTATATATGTCTATCACTTTCTTGCCGGCCTTGTCCCATGTGATCTGGTTGACCTCATTGAGGCCGTCCTCCTTGAGCTGCGTGTACATTGCCGGATATGTGACTATCGAATTGATGGCATCGGCCATAGCGTCGATGTCCCAGTAGTCGGTCTTTATCACATTGGTGAGGATCTCGGCGCATCCGCTCTGCTTTGATATTATAGATGGCACGCCCATCTGCATGGCTTCGAGAGGAGATATCCCGAAGGGCTCCGATACGGAAGGCATCACATAGACATCGGATGCTTTGAGCATCTCGTAGACCTGGCTTCCTCTCTGGAATCCGGGGAAGTGGAAACGGTCGGAGATGCCACGCTCGGCGGCAAGAAGTATCATCTTGTTCATCATGTCGCCGCTTCCGGCCATGACAAAACGCACATTGGGATTGTTCTTCAGAACTTTGTATGCAGCCTCGACGAAATACTCAGGTCCTTTCTGCATGGTGATACGTCCAAGGAATGTCACCACCTTGTCCTTCGACTTGTGATGCGGGACGTTCAGCTGCTCGGGAGTGAGTGGTGTCACGGCATTGTGTACGGTAGTCACTTTGGCAGGGTCGATGCCGTAATTGTTTATCACGGTGTCGCGTGTGAGGTTGCTGACAGTGATGATATGGTCGGCATTGTTCATGCCGTCCTTCTCTATGCCGAACACGGTGGGATTGGGTTTACCTCTCGAACGGTCGAACTCGGTAGCATGGACATGTATCACCAGTGGCTTCCCTGACACCTGTTTGGCATGAATTCCTGCCGGATATGTGAGCCAGTCATGCGAGTGTATCACGTCATAGTCGATGGTACGGGCTATTACACCTGCACAAATGGAGTAATTGTTGATCTCTTCGACAAGGTTGTCGGGGTAGCGGCCGGAGAACTCTATGCAGCCCAGGTCATTGGTGCGCATATAATTGAAGTCGGCATAGATATGGTCACGGAGGCGGAAATAGAAATCCGGATCCATGACATTGCCTATGCGCTCCTGCACGTATTCACGGTTGACATCGCGCCAGCAGACAGGCACCTGCGACATTCCTATTATATTGGCGAAGTGACGCTCCTCGTCACCGTGAGGCTTGGGTATGACAAATGTAATGTCCATGTCGCCACACTCCCACATGCCCTTAGTGAGACCGTAGCTGGCAGTGCCGAGACCGCCGAGGATGTGAGGTGGGAATTCCCACCCGAACATTAATGCTTTCATGGGTGTGAGAACGGGTTAGTCCATTATGAATTTTTTGAGTGTAGTGAGTGTGCGGAGCACTTCCGCCACATTGGTGACGTGGCTTATGGCTCCTCGTCCGACATAAGGTGGATTGGCGTCATAAAGCTGTGACAACGATCCGATGCAGCCCTGAGTCATTTCATCCTCAAAGCCTATGAGCATACGGTCGATGTAGCTCACACCGCTCATGCCGAACACCTTGAGATAGGCGTCGGAATAGAAGCCTATGAGCCATGGGCGTGACGGGCCGTTGTGCAGTGCCATCTCACGCTCTTCGGGCGATCCGAGATAGTTGGGACGGTAGCCGAAGCTCTTGGGCGACAGTGTGCGCAGTCCCTTCGGGGTGAGCAGCTCTCGTGTCACTATGTCAAGTATCCTTTTGCGCTGGCGGCGGTCAAGCGGAGAGTAGTCAAGCCCTATGGCTATGGCCATATTGGGGCGGACCGAAGGATCGGCATATGTACCGTTGACATAGTCATACAGGTAACCGTAGTCATTGAGGAATGTGTGGACAAACGGCTCCGCCATCTTGTCGGCCGCAGCCTGATAACGTGCCTGCTCCTCACCCTGAGTCAGACGTGTGGCAAATACAAGGGCATTGTACCACAGGGCATTGAACTCTACAAGATATCCTGTACGCGGCACTACGGAACGGCCTCCCAGAGAAGCATTCATCCACGACATAGGCTTGCCTGTACCGTCGGTGCTTACCATACCGTTTTCCGGATCGAGATACAGCATGGGGTGCTTTCCGGCAAGTATATAGTCAAGTATGGCACGAAGGTCTCCGAGATATCTTTCGGAAGCCTCCTCCCTGGAATATGCCTTGGCATACTGCTGGATAGCCCATATGGCCCACAACGGGTTGTCAGGAAGATCTATACCCATTATGCGCTTGTCAAGCTCGCCGGTGGTCATGAAGTTTCGGAGAGCCTTCAGGGCCGTGGCCATGATTTTTTCAAAGTCCTCCCGGTGGTTTATGGCGATGGTAGCTCCGGGGAGTGCCATAAATGTGTTTCGGGCAAGGATCTTTCCCCAGGGATACCCCGACAGCAGATACATGTCGTCATTGTCCTTAAGGTAGCACTGCTTGACAGCATTCTTCAGACAGTTGAAGAAAGATGTCCGGCAGGTGCGCTGTGCGATCTCTTTCTCGTACATTCTGGCAAGCGAGCGGGGCGAAACCTCGCTAAGACCGGCAGAAAAGATTATACTCTCACCTTTCCTGATGGGCACATCGAAGTAACCAGGCACCCACAGATCCTCTGTATAGGGCACTCCACGCTCAAGGTCCTTGACATATTCAAACCCGTTGTACCAGTGCGGGTCGTAAGTCCACGTGGGCTTATGGGAGAACTGCATGAACAGACGCGGATATCCGTTGTAAAGACAAGCCGAAACTCCGTTGTCGATCTCCGGTATCTCGGTATTGATTGCGTCATTGGCGATGCACAGTTCGTTGGCGTCACGGAACGCAAGTACCGGACGGAAACGGAGCGTGGTGGCCGAGTGCGCCTCGACAAGAGTGTAGCGTATGAGGATGCGGTTCTCATTAGAGATGAAAATCTTCTCTTTAGTCAGAATCACACCTCCCACACGGTAAGTGGTGCGGGGCACGCTCTCGCAGTCGAATTCTCTGATGTATTTGTGTCCGTTTGGACTCATTACGCCTCCGCTGTAGCGGTGCAACCCCAGATTGAACGGTGCGCCATGCTGATACACTGTCTCGTCAAGCGACGAAAGCATCACATGCCATGAATTGTCCATTTCAGGAATGGGCACCACGAGCAATCCATGCTGTTTGCGTGTGTTGCAGTCAACTATCGTTGTGCAGTGATATGCCCCAGCCTGATTAGTACGGAGCATCTCTTTCGGCAGGGATTGCTCCAGGTTAATCATGAGGTTCTTATCAAATTTAAGATAGCTCATTTAGATTTATGGATTTTATAATTAGTTTCCGTTAGAATCGATGTGATATGTGTACATATGCGAGGATGGAGATTAAGAAGAGAGGTGCTTTCATCTTTTAAATTCACGAATTTAGGGCTTTTTTGTGACAGATACAAATTATAAGAGGTAATTTTGCAAATGTTTCTAAAAACAGTCCGCGAGCTATGTTTAAAAACATAGCTCGCGGACTGTTTTTGAAGCTCAACGACCGTCCTCTGGGGCCATCATTTCTTCTGTTTGAGCCGTGAGATGGCTGGAGTGCTTACTGTCTCCACCGAAAGGGTCCACCGCTCCTTGCCTTCCTGTATCAACGAGTAACGTGAGTAGTCCTTGGTGTCATTGAACTCTATACAGTATATCGAGGAATTATTCTCGTTGCTCACCTGATAATTAACCGCATTGGGCCGTTCTTTTTTTATTGCGGACACAAGACGTTTTGCAAGCTTGGCATCGGAAAAGACTATGAGCCGTGTGGACCTGACCACTTTCCGTGTGACGGGATCACGTTTTTCACGATACATCACATTGCTTACCTGCTTATTCTCCTCGATGGACTCCACGATGTTTGCCAGAGAACCTTGAGCACGGAGAGCGAGAGGGGAGAGAAGAATGAGAATGAGTGATATGAATAGAGTACGTGCCATGGACGATCAATATTTTAAAGAGGTTTCTACAATGTTGCGCACATCTGGATTATTCATGCCAAAGTCAAGGGATACGGAAGTATTGAGACGTTCGTCAAAATTGTCGAACTCATAGTCGAATGACGCCAGACGCATCTCCACTTCACGCTCCGCCATCTCTATCTCAGGAAGCACTATGTCAAGGTCGGTGATCTTCTGCCCGTCACGTATTATATAGCTTCCGGAATACGCATATGCTTCGTCGGCAGCACGGTCGGAACGCATATTGAAGCCCACAGTGAAAAGCACTGCGACTATAGCGGCCACGCCTGCCCACTGCCACAATTTCAGCGGCAATATGCGCAACGGATGCATGCGACGGACATTTGCACGGGACTCGCCGCCCATAGACGCATACCATCCGAACATCTCACGATACTTTTCAGCATCGGCCGGCAGGTCCCGTCGTGAAAAGTATGCATATAGAGCACGCTCCTCGTCAATGCTTGTCTCGGCATTGAGAAAACGGCCTATCCATTCTTTATAGTTATTGTCAGTTATGCTGTTCATATTTTGTCAGATATCTTGTTGTAGAAATAATTCCTTTATATGATTTCTCGCACGCGACAACGCCACCCTTATAGCACCTGATGTCGATCCGGTCACTTTGGCGATATCGTCTATTTCCATATCTTCGATATGCCTCATTCTTATTATGGCCTGCTGGGCTGACGGAAGCGACGACATTATGCGCGAGAGTTTCTCCTCTGCCTCCGTAGCCTCAAGTGACTCGTCCGGGCCGGGGCTTATGTCGGGCGAGTCATAATCGTCAATGCTGACGTGACTGCCCCCCTTCTCACTCCTGAGCAGGTCTATGGCCCGGTTGCGGGCTATGGTCAATGCGAGAGCCTCTACGCTGCGGTAGGAATCGAGGCGTTCACGAAGGGACCATAAGCGCAACAGGGTGTCCTGAGCCACATCGTCAGGGAAGCCCGTGCCGGCATTGTCAGGAGCAAGCCTGCGGGCCATTCTGACGACACTTTCCCTGATGGCGGGAGCTATCGCTTCAAACTCTTTTCGGTCCATTCTATCTTATAGACGTAAAGGTCTACTATTTGTTACATAATTTAAAAGTATTTTTCAATAATCATAAGAACACACCCCAGGCAACAAGTATGGATCATCTGTGCAAAGCGTCAACATTCCCCGCTTGACACTTGTTATAATTCCATAAAAACTATTGAAAATGTTTTAACACACCGAAATTATGAGACATATCCGACGTCGGCTTTTCACACTTGCAGCCGTATTCGCTGCGCTGAGCGCATCAGCGACCTCACCATCCTCACGCCAAGACATGATAGACTCACTTGTCGTCAACCACCACCTTATGATAATGGGAGGAAATCAGAAAAGCAGACCTGACAAAGACTCTATACGCTCACTCATTGAGACTTTCTATTATGACCAATTCAAAAACTATCAGGATCCCGCCGCACCATATTTCCTTTTCATGAGCCATGACGCCAACATGGCCATGGGCGTCGGAGGTGTAGTGAGAATGAGGGCATACTACGATCCGGGAAATTCCATGCCGGGAGCAGCGTTCACACCATATGACGTACCTATGAGCGAGACACCTCTCAACCGCAACCATTTCGGCACAACACCGTCGGGGACATCTCTGTTTCTCAGAGTGCTCGGCAGAAATTCCAGAATCGGCTCATACCAACTGTATATCCAGGCAAAGTTCAACGGCTATGAAGGGCGCGACTTCAAACTCAGCAAGGCCTATGCCACACTTAATGACTGGACAGTAGGCTACGCCACATCGACATTTTCCGACGGTTCGGCCATAGCACCCACTGTCGATGCCAACGGGTCAACCATGAGCATGGACTTCTCGGCTCTTCTCGTAAGATGGATGCACACGTTCAAACGCTCCGGTATCACCGTCGCAGCCTCAGTGGAGACACCGCAACAGACAATCCAGACCGACGACTATGTGGCATCACGCTCCTCCACTTTTCCCAATCTCGCTGCCATGATACAATATGAATGGGCAAAAGACCAGCATGTACGTCTCTCGGCAATAACAAGAGTGCTCCCCTACCGTGACCTCGCCAACAACACTAACCATTCACCCATGGGATACGGCTTCCAGCTGTCGGCCGTAGGAAATCCGGTGGCATCATTGACACTATACGCCATAGGCAACATAGGACGCTCTTACTCCAATGTGGGCGGAGATTTCCTCATGGGACAGTATGATCTTGTGGAGAATCCCGACGCGCCGGGCAGACTGCGCACCGTGCCGAGCTGGAGCTACTTCCTCGGAGCCAGCTATTATTTCTCGCACAAACTCATGGCATCGGTCACTTTCGGCCAGGCCCGCAATATGACCTCAGCACCACGCGAGGCGGACGGATATAAGTATGGCCTCTACGGAGCCGCCAACATCTTCTATTACGTGACTCCGCGCATAAGCATAGGGGCGGAAGCCAATTTCGGACGCAGACAGAATTTTGACGGAGCACACGCATGGGCACGCCGAATAGGTGCCATGTGTCAGTTCTCGTTCTGACATTCAGGGCACTCGTCGCAGTCATAATGTACATGATGATGCGACGAATGACACTCATGCAGAGTATGGTCGATGATCAGATGACGGTTAGCCATCCCGGCTATAGTCGACATCTCATGTGACACAAGCAATATTGTGGTTGACTCGGATAGTTCAGCGACCAGATCGTAAATATAATGCTCGAACTGCTTGTCGACATAGCTAAGAGGCTCATCGAGCACAAGCACTCTCGGACGGGATATAATGGCACGCCCAAGAAGCGCGCGTTGCTGCTGCCCGCCCGAGAGTGCTCCTATACTTTTTGCGGCATGCTCCTCAAGCCCCATAAGCCTTAGAGCCTCGGACACGCGCCGCGATGTCTCATCCCTGCTTATATCGTCGCCGAGCAGGCCTGAAGCTATGACCTCCTCCACCGTTATGGGAAAGCGGGAATCGATCATATTCTTCTGCGGAAGATATCCTATTGAAAGATCTTTCGTGGGCACACCATCCCGCAGGTATGTGACCGTCCCGGACGAAGGCTTCAGCAATTTCAGGATTATACGCAACAATGTGGTCTTGCCTCCGCCGTTAGGACCTGTTATGGCTATGAAATCGCCCTGCCGCACATCAAAGTTTATGTCATCAAGCACAACACGGTGATCCCAGCGTTGCGATATATTCCTGAGCGATATTATAGTCTCCTGCATAACAATTGTCACATCAATCCATTGACACAGACTCGTCCTGCTTCACGGAGGGTGCATCGGCAATAGCATCGGCGATCCTCAGAAGCTCCTCCTCCCACCGGTATGTCATAGGATTTATCGTGACCTCGTGAGCGTCAAGCTCCGAATTTATGGCTGACACCTGACGGCTGTCAAAATCCTTCTGGAAGAAAAATACCGAAGCCCCGCGCTTACGGGCATTGTCAATGGAACTTTTCAGCTCAGCTATGGAATTCTCCTTATGCTCGGCATTGCCCACCACGACCTGATTAAGATCATAATCACGGGCAAAATAACTCAACGACGGGTGCCACACGACAAAAGACGCTCCCTTGTGAGGCGCAAGCCGTGATGTGATCACATTGTCTATCGAATCAAGCCTTGCGGCAAAATCGTCATAGTTGCGGCGATAATAAGCCTTGTTGGACGGATCGATCTTCTCCATCGCCACAAGCATGTTGCGGGCTATCACCTTGGCATTCTTCACTGACGACCATGTGTGAGGATCCACCACCGTGTGGCTGTGACCGCCATGGGAATGCGTCCCAAGTATGGGTACAACCCCTTCGGAAGTGTCAAATATCGGCAGATCAGGATTTGCCTCGCTGATCTTGTCGATTATGGCAGCCTCAAAACCGATATTCCCTATCCTGAGGTAGCCAAGCGAATTGCCGAGATTGAACATATGTGTCACCGAAGGATCATATGTCTCCGGATTAGCACCTTCCGTAAGCAGGCTTCTCACCTGCACTTTGTCGCCGGTTATCTGTTCAAGCAGATATCGCTGCGGCTCGATGCTCACAGTGACAATGCGCTGTTCCGCGGGGCCTCCGGTACATCCTGCCGCTACAAACGCCGCCGCTATAACCGGGATTATTATATAGGATAATATGTGACTGTGAAATTTCATTGATATTGCTTTGAGAAGGTTTACGTAATTGTTACCGATCAGAAAGAATTATCTTTTGAACCTATGTTGTAAAATTTTTGCAAATATAAGTATTTTTTAGCAAATTTCCTATTTTAAGACAAGAAAATTTTAAACATTTGCATATTTATAGTTAAACATTGTTAATTTGAAAATGTTTTTCAGCATATAAATTTGCAGATAGCAAAACTCTCCTTACCTTTGTATCAGTTTTTCATGGTATTAGATTTAAGGTAAGAAGATTATTCGTCGGGATGACGGATAATTTTTTTATGTCCTAATCCCTACATATAGTAAAGCGTCATGGCTCCAGATTCATAATTGGATAGTCATGACGCTATATATTTATGGGTTACAGTGTGTTACGAGTTACAATACATTATCGGAACTCAGGTGCAGAAAGGCGAGCGCCACGCAGATAGTCGGCCGTCGCCACGCGGCGTTTGCCGGGAGCCTGGAGCGACAGTATCTCCACAGGCGCGGTGCCTGTGCCTACAATAATCCGTCCATTTTCCGCCACGACCGACCCGGGAGCCACCGGCGACTCTCCATCAAGGATCTTCGTCTCGAATATCTTCATCGCACCGACAACCTCCCCGTCGGACACAAGTGTACTCCATGCTGCCGGATATGGTGAAAGTCCCCTGACATGGTTGTGCACGACCTCAGCCGGAGCGGTCCAGTTTATCTCGCAGTCCTCCTTGAAGATTTTTGGAGCCGGCGTGGGCTCGGTGTCACCAATAAGCTTGTCCTGAGGTGTTGTGGAAAGGGATCCGGCCACTATGGCATCGATAGTCTCTACCGTGAGACGCGCGCCAAGGTGCATAAGGCGGTCATGCACATCACCGACATTGTCGGAAGGCAATATCGCGATACGTTCCTGCTGTATGATGTCCCCTGTATCTATCTCATGTTTCAGGAAGAATGTTGTGACCCCGGTCTCAGTATCACCGTTCATCACAGCCCTGTTGATCGGCGCAGCCCCACGGTAACGCGGAAGAAGCGACGCATGGAGATTGAACGTGCCCAAATGCGGCATGGACCAGACAATCTCAGGCAACATCCTGAACGCAATGACAACGAAAAGGTCGGCATTCAGCGAGCGAAGCTCATCCACAAAATCAGGATCCTTAAGCCTGACCGGCTGCATCACCCGTATGCCGTGCCTCAGAGCACATTCCTTGACAGGAGACTGATACATTTTATGGCCACGTCCAGCGGGCTTATCGGGCATAGTGACCACACCCACCACATTATATCCGCCGGCGATTATTGCCTCAAGGCTTTCCACTGCAAATTCCGGAGTGCCGAGAAACACTATGCGGAGATCCTCTTTTGTCATGTTGCTGCTTTTAATTTATCGGCAAAATTAATAAATCATAGCCATACGCGCAACTTTAGACCCCAATATAGCATCATACATGCACCCGCTCATGCGAAACACATGCATATCAGACTGCAAACACAGTGAATGTGTTAAAAAACATCCTGTCACGTATTGGCGTTTTAATGAGAAAAACACTATCTTTGCCGAATACAATCAATACACTATAGTTTACATTATCCCACTCACACTATATCATACTTATGAAACTTTTCTTTCAAGTCAACTACCGCACGGAATGGGGTGAGAACCTGTTCATTACAGGATCGCCCGAAGCACTGGGCGGCGATGACATTGACAAGGCAATCCCCATGACACTTTCAGGCGGGGAAACATGGACCGCCGCCATCGAGCTGCCCGACTCTCTTGACGTGATTGCATACAGCTACATCGTGCGCCACGACAACGGGAATGTCAGACGCGAATGGGGACACGGACACCGGTTTGAACGACGGTCTGACACAAGTGACATCATTATAACGGACCGATGGCAGGACCAGCCGTGGGACAAGCCCTATTATTCCAGCGCATTCACCGATTGCATCAATTTCCGGGCTGAGCGTGACAAGGGAGTCGAAGCAGAGCCTGGATGCCTCATGCTGACAGTCGACGCCCCGATGATAAAAGCTGACGAAGCAGTGGCCGTAAGCGGCGAGTCAGATGCACTCGGCGCATGGGACCCCGCCAAAGCCGCACGCATGAGCGATGCCGAATACCCCACATGGAGAGTGAATATACCGCTATCGGAAATAAAAGACGGATCTGACTACAAATTTCTTATAGTCAAAAAATCGACAGGTGATGTTGTGGCCTGGGAAGGCCGGGACAACCGAACATTCCATCTGCCGGCAGTCAACGACACACAATCATCGGTGATTTGTGCCGGACAACGACTTGTCAACCCGATCACACCCTGGCGTGGCGCAGGAGTAGCGATACCGGTGTTCTCACTGCGCAGCGACGAGGACTACGGAGCAGGCGACTTCATGGATCTCAAAAAGATGGTTGACTGGGCTGTGCAGACTCATCAGAATTTCGTACAGGTGCTCCCTATCAATGACACCACAATGACCCACACGTGGACCGACTCATATCCCTACAACGCCAACTCGACATTCGCGCTCCATCCCATGTACCTGCGCCTTAGCGAGATGGGCCGCCTTGCCGACGATGAGCGGCAACGCTATTTTGATGAGCTCGGACGCGAACTTAACCGCCTCCCGCAGATCGACTACGAACGTGTCAACAAGGCCAAGAACCAATTTACACGCGAGCTGTATGCACAGAACGGTCATGCCGACATGTCGACACCGGAATTTCAGAAATTCCTGAAACGAAACGCCTCATGGCTCACACCCTATGCGGCTTTCTGCGTGCTGCGCGATCTCAACGGCACCCCCGACATGAGCAAGTGGGGAGAATATGCCGTGTACAATGAAGAAAAAGTGAACATCTTCATCGACTCCCATCTGGATGACATCAACTATGTTTATTACATACAGTATCATCTGGACCGACAGATGCGAGCTGTACACGACTATGCACGTGCCAATGGAGTGGCTATAAAGGGGGATATACCCATCGGCATATCACGCACGAGCGTCGATGCATGGATATCACCCCGCCTGTTCAATCTTGACTGTCAGGCAGGAGCCCCGCCGGACGATTTCTCTGTGCTCGGTCAGAACTGGGGATTCCCCACCTACAACTGGGAAGAAATGGCCAAGGACGGTTTCGCCTGGTGGAAAGCACGTTTCCGTAAAATGGCTGAGTATTTCGACGCATACCGCATCGACCATGTGCTCGGTTTTTTCCGCATATGGGAAATACCCATGGATGCCGTCCACGGTCTGCTCGGAGTGTTCAACCGTGCTCTCCCCTTCTCCCCCGACGAAATGCGCAACAGCTACGACTTCTGGCTCGACACCGAGCGTCAGACACGCCCGCTCATACTCGAATGGATGCTCAAGGACTTCTTCGGCGAATGGGCTGAGGAATGCCGTGAACGCTACCTGATCCCCGAAAATGACGGCAAGTACCGGCTTAAAGAGGAGTTTGACACACAGCGCAAAGTGGCCGATCACTTCGCCATGCTTGCCGAAGACGGCGAGAACAGCGAAAAGAACAACCGCATATGCCAGGCTCTCATGGGACTTATCGACGATGTGCTGTTCATCGAAGATCCATATGAAAAGGGGAAATACCATCCTCGCATATCAGCCCAGTACACATATCAGTACCGCTGTCTGAATGACTATGAGAAATGGTGCTTCAACCGTCTGTACAACGACTTCTTCTACCGTCGCAACAATGATTTCTGGTACGGCAAAGCCATGTGGAAGATGCCACCGCTTATCGAAGCCACCGACATGCTCACATGTGCGGAGGATCTGGGAATGATACCGGCATGCGTGCCGGCTGTGATGAGCGCGCTGCAGATACTTGTCCTGGAGATACAGCGTATGCCTAAAGATCCGACAACACCATTCGGAAACACCTGGAGCTATCCGTACTATTCCGTATGCACCACATCCACACACGACATGGACGGAATACGCCGCTGGTGGGAAGCAGACCGCGCCACAACACAGAAATACTTCAATGAAGTGCTGCGCGAGCCAGGCGAGGCTCCGGAATTTGCCGAGCCATGGATATGCGAGAAGATCGTGAGAATGCATCTTGAATCGCCCTCCATGCTATGCATACTTCCTCTGCAGGACTGGCTGTCGACCGACGGCGTGATCCGACGCATGGACCCGCGCGAGGAGCTTATAAACATACCGGCAAACCCGCGCCACTACTGGAGATACCGCATGCACATCACCCTCGAGCAGCTTAATGCCGAAAAGGAGCTTAACAACCGCATACGGGAGATGATACACACTTCCGGAAGATAACAACAGACAGATCAATAACATTCGGGGCATGTAACGATACCGGTATCGTTACATGCCCCGAATGTTATTGTGCACACACCACGTAGCCACAAAGCTTTTTAGAGATGCGGAGGCGTCATTTTAAATAGGATTTTTTCAACAAATTTAGCGAATCAAGTGTTATATTTCTGAAAACGGAATCAGACACGCCACATACACTAAGGGGCATATGATTCCGGGTTCGACAATAGTGCCGACTCTAAAATTTCAACTATAATACAAGTCGTTATGAAAGCGTTATTTTCAAAATTCATGGGAGAATCCCGCTATTGGTGGGTAGTCCTTCTGGCAGGCATATTGATGGTAATATGCGGATTTGCTTATTGGTTCTGGCCGGTTGCAGGATACGCCGTAGCATCCCAGCTGTTCGGGTGGCTCCTTGTTCTGATAGGAATCGTTCAACTGCTGCAGGCATCCGGGCCACACGCCGGACGCGGCTGGGGCTGGTGGCTCGCAGGCGGCATCATAGATATGTTCATCGGATTCATGATGGTACGCAGTATCGTAGTTTCCGAGGCAGTATTCCCCTATTTCCTTGCATTCATATTCATCTTCTGGGGCATTAGCGCACTATGTGCAGCCGTAAAGCAGAGCGGACGTCGCTACTGGTGGCTACAACTCATCAACGGCATATTGCTCATGCTCATCGGATTCTTCTTCATCGAAGCAGGATGGATACAGGACATGGCAATGACAAGCTTCCTCACCTCTCTCGCATTCATCTACTGGGGATTCTCACTCGCGATGCTGTCATATGACATCAAGCCCGATCAGAGATAGGATCATGCAACTGTCGGAGGCTATACTATCAGCCTGATCAAACTGACAGACGAGGGCATGCCATAATGCCCAGCTATAAAGTTTAACTCCTGCCACAGCTATCTGCGGCAGGAGTAATTTATTCATAGAAGTCTTGACAAAGCCTCACAATCATGAGGCTTTTACCGGATCAGTCCTCAAAAGAATTTTTCTCGGATGCGGCACTCTGTCCGCGGGCAAACGATGAAAGCGAGGCCGGGAACCACACCTTCATTCTGCCCTCACCACGGTTGGCCCATGCATAGTACGGGACAAGTGAAATCCTGCCCTTCCCTGACGTGACCATGCCGTCATCGCCAAGCGTGACATACTGCACATTGGTTGTTATGACATTTACACCTTTCAGCATGTCACTACGCGACACCTTGAAGTCAGGTGCAAGATTCATCATCACATCCGAAAGATCGTGGCCCGTATTGTCGACCCATTCGGCGCAATATACAAGTGGGCCTCGTTCTACAGCCACCATGTCGCGGTCGGCCTTGACCTTGTCATTTGCCACAACAAGCCTGGGCGTCATGTCGAACTTCAGACTCACCGTATCACCTTTTTTCCATCTGCGGCTTATGGCAAGATATCCGTCAACGATATGTGTCTCCACTGGTTGGCCGTTCAACATCATACCGTAGCCGAGTGCCGAGTGCCTGTCCTTGTAGGCATACAGGTCAGAGGGCACAGGCTTACCGAGAGCCCAGCCGGGAATACGTAGCTTCAGTGTGAAATGCCCGGCAGAATTTTTCCTGAACGCGACATTGATCTCACCATCCCTGGCATAGTCTCCGGACATTGACAGACTCACATTTTTGCCATCGACTTCCACATCAGCTTCATTTCCGATAAATAGATTGACATACAAGTCCTTACCGTCAACAGCATATATATAGCCCGGAAGCGATGGTATGAACCGCGACAGATTGGACGGACAGCATGCACAGCCGAACCATGGCTGTCTCGAGTATCCCCCGTCGCTGGCCAGAGGATTGGGATAGAAAAATGCATCGCCGTCAAGCGATATACCGGAAATCAATCCATTATACAGCGTACGCTCAAGCACATCATAATAGGCTGACTCTCCATGAAGGAGGAACAAACGATGATTGACATACACATTGGCTATAGCGGCACATGTCTCACAATAGGCACTGTAGTTCGGCAGTTCGTAATTGGCACCGAAAGCCTCTCCATTGTGGGTTGCCCCGACACCACCCGTTATGTATAATTTTTTCGACACTATATTGTTCCATATACGGTCAACAGCCTTTATGTAAGCCGAATCACCTGTAAGAGCCGCCACATCCGCCATGCCGGCATACATATAACCGGCACGCACAGCATGTCCCACAGCCTCGTCCTGCTGTACCACTGGCTTATGGGCCTGACTGTAAGTATCCTTACGTGTCGTATAGCCACGCTTGTCAAGAAAATATTTAGCCTGATCGAGATACTTTCTGTCACCTGTGGCAAGATACAGTCTGGCAAGAGCCATCTCGGCGATCTGATGACCGGGGACTTTTGCCACCTGTCCGTCACCATCTCCTATCTCTCGGCACACACAGTCGGCATACTTCACTGCGATATCAAGGAAATTTCTTTTCCCGGTAGCCTGCCAGTGCGCCACGGCTCCTTCCACCATATGTGGGGGTTATTTTGAAAGGGCAAAAATATTTTGAGGGTGTTTTGGCGG
>CAJURI010000025.1 GCA_910588795.1 uncultured Duncaniella sp.
GCCTATTTATATTAGCAAACAGCCGTTAAGTTTATTTAAGATGCGTCTGCCGTGTACCTAAAAATAAGTATTTTCAATAAATTAGTTAATTAATGACATCATTGCAATAAAGTATTGTTAAGACACGTTGATAAACGTGTAGATAAGTAACTCTTATTATAATTAAAATAATTTCAAGTAACCCTTAGGGCTGGCACTTCATAATTATGTGTCAGCTAATTTATGCGAGTTACTTATGTGTATTAATGAAACCGTGTCAACTGCTATATATATTGTGTGTGGTACTTTCGTTAGCATGCGTATCACGTGCATCGGCATTTTCGCCTGACATCTATGCAAAATCCTCGGTTCTGAAGCAGGGGCACTGGGTTAAGATCAGTGTAGCCGAGAGCGGGATGCATCTTGTGAGCGTGTCGGAGCTTCGGGCATGGGGCTTTGACAATCCCGAAAAGGTGAGAGTGTACGGCTACGGTGGGAAGAGGATACCCGACAGGCTGTCGGTCGACAATTACACCGACGATCTGCCTATGGTACAGAGTGAGCTGACAAAGCGGGGGATAGTGTTCTATGCCGAGGGGCCGCTCACACGTCATGACTGCGACGACGGCATCCACTACCACACCACCAACCCCTACAGCACAAACGGATATTACTTCATAAGCGACCGTGAGGCCGAAGCGCGGGCCGTCCCTACGGAAGGGAGCGCGCCCGCTGCCGGAGAGAGAGGGATCACGAGCTTTACGGAGAGTGTACGCCATGAGCTTGAGACTGTCAGCCCGTCACGAAGCGGGCATCTCATCGTGGGGGAGGACTTCAAGTTCACTCCTACGAGAAGCTTCACATTCGACATGCCCGGGAGGGTGGCGGACAGCCCTGCCACGATGCGGTGTGAATTTTTCGCAAAATCGAGTGCGGGCGTGCAACTCACATTCGCGGAAAACGGCAAAACGCTCACTCCGCTGACTTCGGACCGCGTAGAGGGGACCACTGAATACGGAGCGTCAGTGACGTCACAGCGCACACTCACGAGCACAGGCGAGCGGCTGACCCTGACCATCACAGCGTCGCCCATAGGAGGCGTGACACTTGCCCATCTTGACAACATCACCATATGCTATGAACGGGAGATATCGATGCCCGGATCACGGCGTCTTGACTTCACAGCCGGCAGCACCACCGTGAGCCTGAACGGAGCCACGGAATCGACGCGGATATGGGATGTCAGCGATCCGCTCAACATAGCCAAGATGGCACCTTCGTTGTCGGAGGGGCGGGCCACATGGAGGAACGATTATTACGGGAGACGCAGATATGCCGCATGGGACGAGAATGCAGCATTCCTGACACCGAAAGTGGCGGGACATGTGCGCAATCAGGACATACACGGGTCGGCAGTACCCGACATGGTGATATTCACGCATGCCTCCCTGCGGGAACAGGCTGAACGCATAGCCCGGCTACATGAGGAGTGCGACTCAATGCGTGTGCTTGTGGCGGATATCGAGGAGACGGCCAATGAGTTCGGGAGCGGATGCGCCGACATAAACGCGATGCGCCGATGCCTGAAGATGTTCTATGACCGAGGGAGGGACAGTCAGGACGGGCATCACCTGCAATACGCACTGCTCATGGGGAGCGTCAACTATGATCACCGGAAGATAACCCAGACATGGCGCAATAACAGTGACGCCACATGCCCGGTGTGGCAGACCGACGGCGGCCTGTCGGAACAGACTTCCTACAGCACTGATGACGCGCTGGCGATGCTGGGCGACAATTCGGGACAGTACTTGCCGTCGTCATCGCTCGACATAGGCGTAGGGAGGATCCCGGCCCATAATGCCGATGAGGCAAAGGTGTACACTGACCGTCTCATATCCTACATAAAGACACCAAAGAGCGGGAGATGGCGCAACCGAGTGATGCTTGTGGCCGACAACGGCAACGACAATATACATATGATTCAGACCGAGGATATGGAGAGGAGCTTCCGCTCTTTCGCCAAAGGGCGTGACATGACATATCATAAGGTGTATGTGGATGAGGAGCCTCTGACGGGGGGTGTCGCCGCCGCTTCCCGCGAAAAGATGCACACCATGCTCAACGAGGGGGTCGTGTGGTGGAACTATGTGGGGCATTCCTCGAACAACAGCATAAGCAGGGACGGCCTGCTGAATTTCTCCGATCTGCAGAGACTTTATCTTCGCCGCGCACCTTTCTTCTATGGAGCTACTTGCACGTTCGCGCACTGGGACAGCGATGAGCACTGCGGGCTGGAGAATCTTGCCCTTTCGGATGCCGGTGGAATCATCGGAGGTATATCGGCGACGCGCACTGTGTACATATCACGCAACGGGATCCTTACCTCAGCCCTGGGGAAGGAGCTTTTCAATACTGGCAGCGACTTCCGGATACGCCCTATAGGGGAGATACTGCGCCGGTCAAAGAACAGAGCCGGCGCGGACTCCAACAAGCTCCGTTATGTGCTGCTCGGAGACCCAGCCATGCGGCCGGCGTTCCCGGAAAATGTGGTGACGCTCGACAGTATAAACTCCATGGCTGTAAATGCCGATGACGGAGTGTCGGAACAGCCGACAATAAGAGCCCTCGGGGAGACAAGGCTCACAGGCTCGGTGCGCCGCTACAGCGGCGAGGTGATGGAATCGTTTGACGGCTATGTGGAACTAACACTCTATGACGCCGAACAAAGCCACACCACCCTGGGAAGGGAAAACGGGACAACCGGGGGCATGGTGTATGACGAGCAGGGGGCCCAGCTCTATACGGGGCGCGCCAAAGTGACCGGCGGCAGATGGGAATGCACCATAATCCTACCGCCCGAGATATCTGACAATTACCGCAACGCGACCTTGTCAATGTATGCCCAAAGCGACAGCGACATACGACTTGGGGGAGCCGGAACGAACAGGGATTTCTATGTGTACGGATATGACGAAAACGCCATAACCGACGACAAAGCACCTGTGATCGAATCCATGTATCTCAACCATGAGACATTCCGCAGCGGCGACGCCGTGAATGCAAGCCCGATGCTTCTCGCCCGCCTGAGCGACGACAAGGGGATAAACATGTCGCTCGCAGGGATAGGACACCGCATGACTCTGCACATCGACGGAACGATGAATTTCAGTGATCTGTCGTCGTACTTCATACCCGACTCCGACGGATCACCTGCGGGCAATCTCTCCTACCAGCTGCCCGAGCTGTCAGCCGGGCCACACAACGCAACTCTGAAAGTGTGGGACGTGGCAGGCAACACGACCTCGGCGTCAATAGACTTCACAGTGGATCCCGGGCTCTCACCAAAGATTTTCGACATATATTCCGATGCCAATCCGGCTTCCACCGAGGCTAACTTCTATATATCACATAACCGTCCTGACGCAATGCTGAGCGTGAGGATAGACATCTATGACTTGTCGGGGCGACACGTGTGGAGCGACATGACCCGCGGACGCGCCGAGATGTATCTGACCGTACCGGTGAAATGGGATCTCACGGATTTCAACGGCAACCGCGTGGGTCACGGCATATATGTGTACCGCGCCACCGTGACAACGGAGGGAAGCGAAAGCAATCCCTCAACATCGGCATCAGCTGCCAAGCGCATAGCAGTGAGATAGAGGCCGGGGGGAGGTCACTTCACGCGGTCGGCACGCTTGACACCATTGATTTTCAAAACCTTGGCACACAGGGAGTCGACCTGAGACGTGTCAGAAACCTTTACATCGAGGCTGCAGCTGAACACTTCTCCCTTGGCCTCTATATTGAGACGCCGTATGTCAATCTCCAGAGAGTTGGATATCAGACCGGCAAGTTCCTGGAGGATACCATGGCGGTCGATGCCTTCGATGCGTATATTAGCAATGAACTCGCTCTTCACGTTGTCCCACTTCACAGCCAGGAGTCGGTCACCATAGCTTGCCTTGAGCTTCTGCGCGTGGGGGCATGTGAGGGAGTGTATCTCGACTTTGCCGTCATAGCACAGAAAGCCCATCACGTCGTCGCCCGGAATCGGGCGACAGCAGTCGGCGAGCGTGTAGTTGCGCTCTTTGCCGTCGTCATGGAGCACGTACACGTTATGGGTGTTAATCTGCGGGGCTTCGGCAGCGGGGGATGAATCGCCGGAGGCTTTCTCCGAGCTGCCCCGCTTGGGCTTAAGGCCGCTGAAGCCAAGCCGGAAGAGTCTGCTTACGAGTGACCGGGCACCTGAGGACGTGTTGACATTAAGATAGTCGTCAATCGAGGCCACTCCGGATCCGAGTTTCAGGAAGAGTTCTTCACGTGTCTGCACCTGATATCGGCCGAGGATCTTTGTGATCACATTATTATTGAGGATAATGTGATTGTCCTCAAGGAATTTCTCGAAAATCTTCCGTCCTTCCTCCACATAGGGCATCTGCTCGCGCCTGAGCTCCTTGCGCAGACGGGTCTTGGCCTTGGCTGTGGACAGGAATGACATCCACTCCTGTTTAGGGGACTGGGACTGTGATGTGAGGACCTCGACCTGGTCGCCTGAATTGAGTTTCCGAGACAGCGGCACAAGCTTGTGGTTGACCTTTCCGGCAATACAATGGTTTCCGATCTCGGAATGGAGCGTGTAAGCGACATCAAGAACCGTGGCACCGGAAGGGAGCGTAAGAAGTTCACCCTTGGGTGTGAACACGACAATCTCGCTTGAAAAGAAATTAAGCTTCAGGGTGTCAAGAAAGTCTATCGCATTCGGATTGGGGTCGTCGAGTATATCCTTTATGGTGCGAAGCCATACCGTGAGTTCGCTCTCCTCCTCACCTTCGCCCCCAATCTTGTATTTCCAATGGGCGGCGAAACCTTTTTCGGCAATCTCGTCCATCTTGCGCGAACGAATCTGCACCTCTATCCAGTTACCGTCAGGGCCCATGAGGGTGACATGCAGGGCCTGGTATCCGTTGGCTTTAGGGACAGTGATCCAGTCACGTATACGCTCGGGGTGCGGACGGTACAGATCGGTCAGAGCCGCGTATATGCGATAGCACATCTCCTTCTCCCCCACTCCTTCCGGCGGGTCGAAAATAATGCGCATGGCATAGAGGTCATATACCTCCTCGAAGGGTATGTGCTTGGATTCCATCTTCCGCCATATGGAGTAGACGGACTTTACCCTTGCCTTGGCCTCGTAGGTCAGTCCCATCGCGGCAAGACGTCGGTGGATAGGCGCGGCAAAGTTATTGTAGACCATCTCGCGCTTCTCCTCGCTTCCTTTGATCAGAGACGCTATGCGGGCATATTCGGCGGGGTGCTCGAACTTGAAGCTCAGGTCCTCGAGTTCGGTCTTTATGCTGAACAGCCCGAGGCGGTGAGCAAGCGGAGCATATATGTAGAGAGTCTCTCCGGCTATCTTGTACTGCTTGTTGGGGGCCATTGAGCCGAGGGTGCGCATGTTGTGCAGACGATCAGCCATCTTAATCAGGACCACTCGTATGTCCTGACTCATTGTGAGAAGCAGCTTTCTGAAATTCTCGGCCTGAGCGGAGGCCCGGTCACCGAAAATACCGCCTGAAATCTTTGTGAGACCGGCCACAAGCTCGGCAATTTTCTTACCGAACTGCCTCTCAATGTCCTCGACCGTGTACTCTGTGTCCTCGACCACATCGTGGAGCAGAGCGGCACATATGGACGTGGAACCGAGGCCGATCTCACGGGAAGCGATCTTGGCGACTGCTATAGGGTGCAGAATATAAGGCTCGCCGGAGCGTCGGCGCACCCCGTCGTGGGCCGAGCGCGCAAATCTGAAAGCGCGCTCTATTATATCAACCTTCTTGCGATGGTTGCTACTGATGTACCCCTGCAGAAGATCGGCAAATTCATCGTCAATCAGCCGGCTCTCCTCCTCAGGCGTCAGGGAGTAGGGCTGTGGTTCCATGGCTGTCAAAAGTTAGAGGTCGTTGTTTAAGTTGTTTAAGAGGTTGTTTAATAACCTCTAAAGATAATCCTCATCAAAGCGCATCTTCACGTCATTGACCATCTGCTTGATGCGCTGTTCGTCGGCCTTGGGACATATAAGCAGGACATCGCCGGCATCGGCCACGATGTAGTCCTTAAGGCCGTCGGCCACGACAAGTTTGCCGTCGGGTGTCACGAAAATATTGCCGTTGGAGTCATATGCCACGAGATTTCCTCCACGCGCCACATTGCTGTCGGCATCCTTGGGTGAATTGTCGTAAAGCGAGCTCCATGTGCCGAGATCGTTCCACCCGAAGCGGGCGCATTCGACATACACATTGTCGGCTTTCTCCATCACGGCATAGTCTATGGAGTTGGCGGGACATGCTCCGAAATTACGGCTGATGAAATCACTTTCGCCAGGGGTGCCGAAAAGTCCTTCCCCACGGTCAAAGAGTGCTGTGAGGTCAGGAGTGTAGCGACGCAAGGCATTTATGATGGAGGAAGCCTTCCAAAGGAAAATTCCTGCGTTCCAGAAGAATTCGCCTGTCTCAAGGAAGACTTTGGCAAGTTCAAGATTGGGCTTTTCGGTGAATGTCTTCACCTTGTTTATGTCGTCGGCAACCGGAGCACCGATCTGTATGTAACCGTATCCTGTCTCGGGGCGCACGGGGGTTATGCCGAGAGTAAGGAGCGCGTCGCCGGCTTCGACAAATTCAAATCCACGAGACACACATTCGCAGTACATGTTCTCGCCAGTGATCAGATGGTCGCTTGGCGCGACTATCATGGAAGCTTCGGGATCTATGGCCGCTATGTGATAGGCCGCCCATGCTATGCAGGGAGCGGTGTTGCGCCTTGCCGGCTCAAGAAGAATGTTGTGCGGAAGCAGTTCGGGGAGCTGCTCACGTATGAGAGGCGCGTACTTCTCATTGGTCACGACAATAATATTCTCCTTCGGAACGAGGGGGAGTATGCGGTCATAGGACATCTGCAGGAGAGAACGTCCTGTGCCTAAGAAATCTATGAACTGTTTCGGACGGTCCTCACGTGAATAGGGCCAAAAACGGCTCCCTACGCCACCGCACATTATGACACAATAACGATGAGACATAATAGTAATATGAGATGCGAGTTACTTATGGATTATTACTGACCGCTAAGTTACAAAAAACAATTGTCAATTCAAAAAAAGTCAACGGTCCAATCGAGGCAGGGAGCGTGAAGACACAAGGCCTGACAGGAATCCAATGACGAGCACCACAGCCGAGGACAGGAGCAGATCGGTCACAGACAGGCGGCACGGGTAATACTCTATGGACATCTGCGAGGGGTCTCCACCAAGCGATATTATGCCGAAATGCTGCTGCAGGAGACTCAACGCGGTACCTAAGACAATCCCTATCAGTCCACCTACAAGCGCGATGAGCATGCCTTGCTGCAGAAATATGCTCCTGAGCATAGCTCTTGACGCGCCGAGAGCCGTGAGGATGCGCATATTGTCCTCTTTCTCAATTATCAGCATGGACATGGTGGACAGGATATTGAACGAAGCCATGACCAATACGAAAAGGAGCATCAGGAACGTGATCCATTTCTCAATCTCAATCATGCGGAAGGAGGCCTCCTGCTGCTGCAGCCTGTCGGCGACAATATAACCCCGGCCGACGCGTGCGCGCATCGCATCAATCACTCCGGCGATATCATATCCGGGATCCACCGCTATGTCAAGCGATGAGGCTTCGGAGGTGTAGTCAAACAGAGTGCGCGCCGACTGCAGGGGTATGAACACAAGATCCTCGTCGTATTCACCCTGATTGGACTGAAACACTCCGCTCACCATGAGGGTGTCGGTGCGGAATGCCGCCATAGGGAATGCCGGATTGATGCGTCCGAGACGACGGGGGACCGTGAGCAGAAACGGGAATTCACTTGACGGCCGTGCTCCGGTGTGGACAGCCACACCGACACTAAGCAATGCACAGCGGGATGAAGGAGAATCGATCATCTCACCGTCTATGACCAGACCGGACAGAGATGAAACATCAGAATAGCCCTCTTCAATGCCCCTTACCCTGACCGGCATCTGGTCACCGTCGCTCACGGCAAGAGCACGCTGCTCAAGCACCTGCCTTACGCACGCGACGCCCGGCACCGATGACACGACACGTGACAGGGAGTCGCCATCGGATATCACGGCACCGTCACGCGGAGTGATCTTGACGCACGGGTCTATGGCGGACAGCCTGGATGAGGCAAGATCGGTGAAGCCGTTGAATACGGACAGCACACACACCATGGACATTACGGCAACAGCAATGCCCGCCATCGATATCATTGATATGATATTGACGGCGGCATGGCTTTTTTTTGCTATAAGATAGCGCAGTGCTATGCGCAGAGCGAGCATGTCATTCGGGCTGTTTACCGAGGAGCTTGTCGATATTTTCGATGTAGTCGAGCGAATCGTCAAGGTAGAAAGCCAGTTCAGGACATTTTCTGAGCTGGAATCTTACACGCTGTGCCAGCTCGTAACGCACGGTTTTGGCGCCGGCGGATATGCTTTCCAGCAGTTCCTTGGACTTTTCGGGGGGGAATATCGAGAGATATACCTTGGCGATGCTCAGGTCGGGGGACACCCTCACCGCGCTCACCGATACAAGCACGCCATGGGTCTTGGCAGTCTGTAACCGGAATATCTCACTCAGCTCCTTCTGTATGAGACGTGATATCTTAGCTTGTCGTGTTGTTTCCATAAATATGTTGTCAATTTTCAAGGATACAACAATCGGACGGGCTGATTAGTTGATGATGCTGAAACCTGTGTACCTGCGCAGGCATTCCGGCACTACTATTCCATCAGACGTCTGATTGTTCTCAAGAAGTGCAGCCATTATGCGCGGAAGCGCAAGAGCTGAGCCATTGAGAGTGTGGCACAGACGAGTCTTCTTGTCGGCGGTGCGGTAACGGCACTTCAGACGGTTGGCCTGGTATGTCTCGAAATTTGATACGGATGATACTTCGAGCCAGCGGCCCTGAGCGGCAGAGTAAACCTCAAAGTCGAATGTTATGGCTGATGTGAAGCTCATGTCACCGCCACACAGACGGAGTATGTGCCATGGGAGACCGAGGCTTTCGAGCAGGCCCTGCACATGGTCCTTCATCTCCTCAAGAGCGGCATAGGAGTTCTCGGGTTTCTCAATGCGCACGATCTCCACCTTGTCGAACTGGTGAAGACGGTTGAGACCGCGCACATCCTTGCCGTAGCTTCCGGCCTCGCGGCGGAAACAAGCGGAGTAAGCGCAGTTCTTTATGGGGAGCTGATCGGCGGGTATTATCACATCGCGGTATAGATTTGTCACAGGGACTTCAGCCGTAGGTATGAGGTATAGCCTGTCCTCATTGACGAAGTACATCTGTCCTTCCTTGTCGGGGAGCTGACCGGTGCCGTAGCCCGAAGCCTCGTTGACCACATAGGGGGGCTGAACTTCGAGATAACCGGCCTCGGATGCACGGTCAAGGAAGAACTGGATGAGTGCGCGCTGCAGTTTGGCACCCTTGCCGATATAAACGGGGAAACCGGGACCTGTGATCTTAACACCGAGGTCAAAGTTGATGAGATTGTACTTCTTGGCGAGATCCCAGTGAGGGAGCGCGTCTTCGGGAAGCTCGGGCATCGGGCCGCCGGTCTTCTCGACCACGTTGTCGGCAGCAGTGAGCCCTTCCGGCACCATGTCGCAAGGGATATTGGGCATGCCGAGAAGTATGTCGCGTATGGCATTCTCGGTGGTTGCGAGACGTTCGGAGAGCTCTTTCTGCCTCTCCTTCATTTCAGCAACCTCCTTCTTGGCCTCCTCAGCCTCAGCCTTGTTGCCCTCCTTCATGAGGCGGCCTATGGAGTCGGCTTTCTTCTTGAGCTGGGCAGCGAGACTGTCGCTCTGGAACTGGAGGTTCCTACGCTCGTCATCGAAATCAATGACATCGTTTACACCCTGTTTTCCGTCAAAACCTTTGACAGCGAGGCGCGCAATTATGCGCTCGGGATCCTCTTTTATCTGTTGTAGAGTAAGCATCCTTAGATCAATTAAGAAGTTCCTTGACTTTTGCAGAAATAGCTTTACCGTCCGCACGTCCGGCCAGGGCTTTGGAAGCCACGCCCATGACCTTTCCCATCTCCTTGGGTGAAGTCGCACCTACCTGAGCTATAATCTTCTTAAGCTCCTCGGTGAGTTCATCTTCGGAAAGCTGCTTAGGCAGATACTCCTCTATCACAGCTGCCTCGGCCAGCTCATTGTCGCGCAGATCGAGGCGATTCTGTTCCTCGTATATCACAGCGGTCTCCCTGCGCTGCTTCACCATCTTTGCGAGGATCTTCATAGCGGCATCATCCGACAAGGATCCGTCGCCACCTTTGGCAGTCTTAGCCTCAAGGAATTCTTTCTTTACGCCTCTCAGAGTCTCCAGACGCACTTTGTCACGAGCGAGCATGGCAGCCTTGATATCGGCGGAAATTCTTTCAAATAAGTCCATATTACGGGTATTTGTTATGAATCTACTAAAAAAGTAACTCTTATAAATTAGTTATAATTAAAATAATTTCAAGTAACCCTTCGGGCTGACACATCCTTATTCGTCTTTTCGGCGATTTTCGCGCTGTCGCTCAGTCGTGTAGCTCGCTACACTCCTTCGCTCCATCCCGAAAATCTCTCGAAAATACTTCATAATTATGTGTCAGCTAATTTATGCGAGTTACTTAAATGTGCAAAGTTAACACTTCGCAGCCGATTTTATGCCTCTGCGGCATTATTTTTTTCATCTGCGGGGATCTCACCGCCATCCTCATGTTCCCGGAGGGGGGACGGATCGGAAGGAACAATGAAAATGGAGAAATTTACGGAACCGTAGGCACGATGATGGTCAAACCATGGCAGAGAAGAGAAATCGTAGGCCTTGGAATGCTCCATTATGAACACGCTTCCAGGTTTCAGAAGACGGCTCGACAGAACGGCCGCAGGTATTTCGGCGAATCCTTCCATATTGTAAGGGGGGTCGGCAAACACAATGTCATAAGATGTCGCGGCGTCGCGTATGTAACGCACGGCATCAGTGCGCAGGAGCCTGATGTTGCTGTCATGAAGTTCACGTGCCACCTTCTCTATGAAACGTCCCTGCACGGGGGATTTCTCGACTGAAGTCACAGAGGCGGCACCGCGAGAGAGGAATTCAAATGACACGGCACCTGTGCCGGCAAAGAGGTCAAGACAGCGTGAGCCCTCAATGTCGGCGATATTCTCAATGACATTGAAAATGTTCTCGCGCGCAAAATCGGTGGTGGGCCTGGCGGTTATATTGGTGGGGACGTCGAACCGGCGGCGTCCGTATTTACCTCGGATTATTCGCATAACGGAGTCACAATTAAGTCAAACGGAGCCAGCATCGCATCCTTGCCGGCACGGAACATCTGCGGCGGGAATATGGCAGGCATGACACGCGATATGTATCTTCGCAACACCGGTGTCACCTCCTCACGCACAATTCTGTCGCCTGTAAGAAGCACTTCGTCATTATAGGGGTCGAGGCCGTGACGTGAGCGCGACGCAAGAATATAGTAGACGGCATCCATCGGGTTGCTGAAAGCAAATGTATTGGCCTGCAGGAGGGAATTGCCGTCGAGCATGACTATATCGAATGAAGTGCCACGGAAATTGCACACCATGCGCCTTGAGTTGCCCCGACAGGGCTTGGAGGCAAAATACCGTATGAGCGGCACAATATGCGGCATCACAGATGCGCCGTGAAACGTACGGCCGATGAACCCGCTGAGTTCACTTTCGATCCCGCACACAACGGAAGCGTTACGTGTGGCAGTGCCGAGAACCGACACATGTCCGCTGTAGGCCGGATGAAGCGCGCGGAAAATGCCGACAGCACTTGTCTCATCGGCAGCATCAGACGGAACAACGGCATAGCATGTTGTGCCGACAATTATGCTCACTTTACGGAAATCGCACAGCATTAACGGATTGTCATACACCACATCTTCAAGAGCCCTGACACCCGCCGAGGGGGATGCGACAGGGAACGACCGATATATGAGACTGTTGTCGGCAACAACCGAGAACACAGCCACATCAACGGAATCCGTGCCCACACGCACGAGCATGTCGCATACGGAAGCATCGGACACGAGGTCTTTATCAAGGGTACCGTCAAACATGATAGAATCGCTGGAGTCTCCGCGGCAGGTTCAAAACACCCTGACGCGTCAATCAATCCACAAATTTAGCGAAAAAAATGTCAATATGCAAGCTCTTTCTCAAAGCCCTTTCCTGAGCCATGCCCCGGAGAGGAGCCTCCACAGGAATATGGCACCTCGGAATGACAGTTCGATACACATCGCAAGCCATACACCCGCGAGCCCCATTGACGGTGCAAGAAGCGCGGCAAGCGGCAGACGCACGAGCCATATGCTACAGAAATTCATTGCTGCCGGAATAATGGTGTCCCCTACCCCTATCATCACGCCGTATGCGACGATGGATGCTGCAAACATAGGTTCGGCAAACGCCTCTATGCGCAACGACCGCACTCCAAGATCGACAATGCCGCTGACGGGCGACATCAGTTCCATGACCCATGGGGCACATATATACATGACAATGCCCATAAGAGTCATGGTGACCATGCCGAGAGACACTGTGATGTAACCGAACCGCCGAGCAAGGTCGAGCCTGCGTGCGCCGTAGCTCTGCCCCACAAGCGTGGTGGCGGCGTCGCCTATGCCGTAGCCGGGCATATAGCATATGCTTTCGGCCGTGACAGCGAACGCATTGGCGGCTATAGCCATTACGCCGAGGGGAGCCACAATGACTGTCACGGCGATCTGCGCGCCACATATCACCGCATGCTCAAGCGTCATCGGAGCGGAAACCCTCATGGCCTTGCGTATCACATCCCTGACAGGACGGAAGCTTCCGCGCTCACGCGCTATGTCCAAGCCCTGCTGCCGGAAACAGAGATACCACATCATGGCTCCCGCCGTCACTATCTCGGCAGAGACTGTGCCGAGAGCGGCGCCAAGGACTCCGAGACCTGCTCCCGGAACCGGTATATGCATGCCAAGCAGATCAATCTGCCCGGAAGGGAAAATGAGGAAAAAATTGAAGAGCACATCAAGCAGACACATCATGACATTGAGCCCTCCTGGCACTTTCATGTTGCCAGCACAACGCAGCATGCCGCCCCCGAGATAGTTCATGGTGAGCAACGGGAGCGCGAGCACGAACACCAGGAAATAGAGCGAAGCCTTGGGCGACACCGCGTCATTACCGCCAAGCCAATGAGGAAGAGGGTATGCTATGGCCGCACCTATGACCGCGACTACGACACTGAACATAAGGCATGACACGATTCCCTGCCTCAGGATGCCACGAGCCTTGCCATAGTCGCCCGCGCCTATACTGTGGGCAACCTGTACCGAAAATCCCATGGTGACAGCCGAACATATGCCCCAGAACAGCCACAGGGAGGTAGAGACAAGACCTACGGATGCGGAATCATCAGCACCGAGCCGCCCCACCATGGCAGCGTCGATGTACTGCATCATGATGCTCGACAGCTGGGCCATCATGGCGGGCCACGACAGCTGTGCGGTAAGCTTTATCTGCTGGGATACTGTTAGCTTGCCGCCGGAACGTATGACAGATATATCCGGCATCAGTAGTGGCTGCTAACTGGAGAGAAACGAGAGGATGCGCCGCAGGGCTTCCGCGAGCAGCGCACGCGGACATGCGATATTGAGACGCACATAGCGGTCGTCACCGTACATCGCGCCGCCGTTGATCCTTACATGGCATTCACGCTCGAGGGTGTCGGCAAGCTGCGAACCTGTGACACCGAGGGGGGATACATCGATCCACGGCAGGTAGGTGGCCTGGAGACACGCCACGGGGCACTGCGGAAGATGAGTGTGCAGCATGTCACGTGTGTACTGCCAGTTGGCGGCGAGATAGGACCTGAGGGCTTCGAGCCATGCCTTGCCTTCGGGAGTGTATGCGGCAATCAGGGCCTCGACACCGAAGGGGTTGACATCGCATACTTCGTTGATGTTCACCGCCCTGTCAATGCGGGCAAGCAGGGCGTGATCACGACACACAATGTCGGCGATCTGCAGCCCCGCTATATTGAAAGCCTTTGTGGGGGCCACACACACCACGGCGTCAGGATCGATGGTGCCATAAGGGGTGTAGGTGTAGCCAGGCATGACAAGCTCGCAATGGATCTCGTCGCTCAGCACCCGCACATTTGCGGCACGGCATATGTCGCGCACCCTTGCAAGCTCGGCCGGAGTCCATACACGGCCTCCCGGATTGTGGGGATTGCACAGAAGGAGCATGGAGTTGCGCGGATCAGCTGCAAGCCGCTCAAGGAGCGTAAAGTCTATCCTGTAGGTGAACTCACCTTCACCGCAAGGCTCCGGAAGGAGCGGGCACTCCACGACAGAGCATCCGTTGTTGCGTATCGAGGAGAAAAAGCAGTTGTAGACAGGTGTCATCACGATAACGCCTTTCCCTTCAGGGACAAGAGCCTTTATGACGGCCGACAGGGCCGGGACCACGCCCGGCACGTTTATGACATCGGCGCGCGTGAACTCATAACCGTGCTCGCGGGCAAACCATCCGGTGAGAGCCTGATAGAACCCGTCACGGACGTGGGTGTAGCCGAACACACCGTGATCCACCCTGCTACGGAGGGCGTCAATGATGCATGGTGCGGCTTTGAAATCCATGTCTGCAACCCACAGGGGTATGCATCCCGGATACTCGTCCCATTTGCAGGAACCGGATCCGATGCGTGAGGGGGCGTTGTCGAAATCGTAGGGAGCCATGATGATAAAGCGTTATGATTCCGTGACTATGCGGCAGTCGGCCGGAGGGAGGATGTTGGCGTCGATTATCAGTTCACCGATTGAGCGTGCGCGGATGGATCCGGTGCGCGGGTTCTTGACACTTGTCACATGGGAGAGAATAGTGGCGTTCACATCGGAATCCTCGAATGCGAGGTCGGCATCGGCGTCAAATGTGCAGTCCTCCAGGACGAGCCCTTTGCAATAGCACAGCGGCTGCGTGCCTGAAATGTGGCAACGCACAAGGCGCAGGCCACGGGAATGCCACGCGAGATATTCGCCCGAAAGGGAGGAATCATAGACGGTGACATTCTCGGTGTTCCAGAACGCGTCCTTGGAATGGATCCCGGCATTGCGTATGACCACATTGCGGCAGTACTGGAACGAGTAGTTGCCCTCCTGACGATAACGGTCAATGTCTATGTCGGCGGAGTGCATGAACAGATAGTCGGCGTTGCTGACCCAGACATCCCTGAGCCTGACGTTGCGGCAGAGCCAAAGGGTCTCCTGCGCATCTGGGATCCTGACATTACGCAGGTCCACGCCGTCCATCTCTCGGAACATCTTAGGGGCATCCACCTGAGTGTCGGTCATGAGCAGACCGGAAGAATACCACAATGCCGCACGAGCCCCGGGAGTGAACTCACAGTCAGAGATCCGGAATCCCTTCACATGCCAGAAGGGATATTTCCCTTCAAAACGGCAATTGACCGCCTCAATGTCGCTGCAGCATTTCAGCGCGGACTCTCCGGCATGGACAGTAACATTCTCAAGCTTTAGCCCGCGGGATGCGAACAGTGGACGCTCACCGCCAAATTCCTTATTTTTAATAATTTCCATAACTGATGAGTGAATTATTGGTTTAAGTAGCTCTTATAAGTTACCTACAATACAAAATTACAGATAAAAGATCATCACGGACATACCTGTATTTTGGTAAAAACAACCATTATCCACACTGCAAAGGTACAAAAAATCCCTGAAAAAAATGGCCGCCCGGCAGGCATCCCACAAGGGAGGCACGACCGGGCGACGCTATCAGAGGGTGTTTATTATCTGAGAATAAACGTAACTAAGGAGCTACTGGGCTGTGTAAACAGCGGTGTAAGGGATCTGAGCGAGGCTAAGAGTGATGAGATATTTGCCTTCGCCGGGTGAAGGAAGATCCCCGCCGTTGAACTGCAGGTCGGAAGCGCTTGTCCCGAGGCTTATAGCCCATGCATCATTGGCGCGGAATTTCAGTTCACCGTCCTTGAGGTCGGCAGTAAGCGTCCATGTGAGCTTGTCGTCAGAGGGCACGAGCTTTGTCTCGGCATCCCATCCGCCGGGGGTCGCACTGCCGATCAGTCCGAATGACTCAATCGGCGTCATCGTGAATGTGTGGGCTTCCATATCGACCTCTATCCAATAAAGCGCAGGGGTGGATCCTTCGAGGATGTTTTTGTCGGAGGCATTGCTGAATTTTCCTGATATGACACCTTTCTCATCGGTCGATACTTCGCCGTCAAGACCGTACCATACCACCGACCCGGTGAAATCGTCGGTGAACTTGCCTCCATACTGGCCTCCGAAATATGAGAAGCCACGATATATATCGGTTGTCCCCACCTTTACAAGCCACTGGGAGGTCTCGGGCTTCCATCCCTGAGAATCATTGGGCGTGCCGAGGTGAACGGGCACATCCAGCGGGGTCACTTCCAAAGATCCTTGCTTAAGGCATTTACCGTCACCGCTGATATTGTAGGTAGCGCCGCCGAAGGTGTAGAAAGCCTGAACGCCCCAGTAGACGGTGTTCTTTTCGGAACCTGAACCGAACACCTGCTTGTAAGTCTCATAGAACTTGTCGCGGGAAACGGAAATCACATTAGACTCGAACGCAGCGTCACCTTCCTTGGCATCGGACATGTCCTGATTCCTGGAAAGGATGTACTTATAGGAGAGTTTGTAGCCGTCAGGCATGTCGGATATCGATGACACATCGAGCAGCGGAAGAGTCTCGACATTGTCGTCGGTCATCTGCTGTATGTCTATCGCGCCCGAGGCAAGCTCGGCTGAAGGCTCGGCAACAATGACGGGGTTGCTGACGGGTGTCACCGTGACCTGTCCCTGGCCATAGAACTTGTCGGAAGAGCCGAGACGGTAGCGGCCTTTGTCAATAATGACGTAGCCGGGGATACGATAGTAGACCTGTACGGGATCCGAGACATTGCCGGCCACAGCCTTGAGCGCGCTGTTGAAATCGACAGCCGAAGCCTCGGCCACATTGTCGGATACGGGTGCGGATATCTCACGGAAGTCAACAAACGAAGGGTCGACAGAGATCTGAAGAGCAAAATCGAGCTGAGCGTTGTCGGGGAGGTTCTCCACGGAAGTGACATCAACGACAGCCACCGGATCACCGGCTGTCAGCGCGCTCTGAAGATTGATCGACGAGGAACTCAGGCCTTGGCTCAGAGCCACCTGCACATCGGCATCGGTGAATTCGGGCAACTGAGGCTCAACACTCGGCTGAGCTATGCCGGGACCGTCCTCGCATGAGGCCACAGCCAAAGCAGCCAACCCGAGAAGGAATATGTTAAGTTTCATACGAAATTTCATTTATGGATTACTCTTTTTTAGAGGGGATAAGTGTGAGATAATACTTGCCGGAACGGTCCTCGAGCTTTAGAGTGCCCGTGAAGTCAGCGGGACATACGAGGTTGCCGGAACCGCCGTCGTTGGTGAGCAGGTAGGGCTGGTCGATCTTGAGATCGGCGGAACCCTTGCCGAGGTTGGGGAGTGCCCAATCGGCAGTCGACACCTTGAATTCAGTGCCCTTGGCAATTGTGACAGGACCTAACTGATATATGCCCATCTCATCGGTGGTGAGGAATTCGCCGTCGGCCGGAGCACCCCAGTCGTTCATGCCGCCACGGATGAAGAGTCCGGAAGGCTTGCCTGGGATCGAAATGTTGTAGTATATCTGGACCTTCTTGTATTCCACAGGATTGGAGAAACATGTGGTGTTGTCAGGGCTCTGCGAAATGTAGGCACGGACACGGAACCACAGAGACACCACATCGCCGGGAACATCGGCAGGCTCTACCACTCCGAGGAGCTTGCATGCGGCATTCGCCACCTGGTCGCAGGGGGGATTGATCTGTGCACGGTTGGTCTGGATAGCCCTGATGTTCTCAAACTTGGCAAAGTCCTCGGTGAGTGACACCTGCACCTGATAGGATACGGGGGCCTGATAGCCGTAGTCGGGCTGGTTGCATGTCATGTGGAGAGATCCGCCGTCCTCAAGAAGGACAACGTTGTCAGCCATGGTGGGGGTGTTGAGCCTGAAAGTGGTACCCTCGGGGACACCTGACAGCACAGGATTGTCATCCCAAGTCTCGCTACAGCTGTTGAACGACAGCACAGCCACTACGCCCGCAAAAAATAATGATATCTTTTTCATTGTCGATTGAAGTCTTTTTAGGGATTAATAGCCCGGGTTCTGCTTGAATTCAGGCTGTGCGGAAATGATCTGCACAGGTATTGGCATGAGGTTGTAACGCTCGTTGATGGCGTTACCTCCGGCGACATTGCCTTTCCATGACCAGAGGTAGCGGCCACCGGTGTACTTGTTGTGGCGCACGAGGTCGGAACGGCGTGTGAGCTCCCAATACAGCTCGCGGGCACGCTCGTCAAGGATGTTGTCGGCTGTCAGGTCGCCCTCCACCCAAGCGCGCTGTCCGGCACGCTCGGAGACGTATGAGGCATAGCGCAGAGCCTTAGCCTGGTCACCGGCATGCCCCATGATGAAACATTCGGTGTACATCAGGTACACGTCGGCAAGACGAATGAGGGGATAATCGGTATCAGGCCAGTCCTGAGTGTTGGCAACGGCAGAAGGCTTTCCGTCAGGCCCAACGGGACCGTATATGCCACCGTTCTCGGAGCTCCATTCGCCATTGGTTCCGGCGAGAAGGTTGGTGAACTTGACAGTGGCATAGCCATTGTTGAATGTGGAGAAATCGGTGTTCTCCTTTGTGAAACCGTCATCCTCTTTAAGCCACAGAGACGAACGCTTGTCGCTGTCGGAGAACTTGTCGAAGAACTCCTTGCGGCCGTGCATACATGCCCACTGGTTGATCATGCCGTAGTTGGCGGGTGACATGGAGTATCCGTCCTCCTTCATGTTCGCGCTTGTGATGGAGGAACATATTATGAAGTTGGAGGCACCGTAGGAACGGGTATAGTAGCTGTCGAAAGCCAAGCCCCAGAGGATTTCGTTCTCGGCTGCATTCGCACCGCCGGGCATGTAGACATTGTTGTCGCGGCAGAAGAGGTAGAGGTAATGGTTGGCAAGGCCAGAACCATTGAATCCGCCTCCGCGGTGACGTGCGATGATCTCCTCGCAATGCTTCTGGCAGTCGGTCCATCCTTCCTGCTGTCCGGAGGTGTAGACACCGGCATTGAGGTACAGACGGGCGAGAAGAGCCTGTGCGCCGTCGAGGCCCACGTGACCGTAAGCGACGGGCATATCGGAACTCTTGAACTTAGCCACGATGTCCTCAAGCTCGCCTTTGAGCCAGTTGTAAAGGTCGAGACGCGACTTCTGGACGGGATTTTCGCCAATTGCGGCATCTTCGGTTATGAAGGAGCCCTGGCCGAAGATATCGATCACCCAATAGTAGCTCATGGCGCGGAGGGCGCGTGCCTGAAGCACCATGTCCTGCACGGCGGGATCGGCATTGCTCTTGGCATTGGCGATGAAGTCGTTGCAGACGGCTATATGAGAGTAGAGGCGTGAATATGTGCCGTAGATGTTACCGTTGGAAGCGTCGAAGGAATTGGTGCAGATATCGTAGATGCCCTCGTCCTTCCATATCCACAGACATTCGTCGGTGGGGAACTCGTTCATCATGAAGATGGCACGGCAGTACTGTCCGCGACCTTCGTCGAGACCGGATATGTCGGATGAGCCGGGGCCATTCTGACCTGATACAGCCATACCGCTGTAACACTTGGCAAGAACGGCTGCATAGTCGGTGGCATTGCCATAGTTGGGGTCGTTGGGCTCAAGATCCAGGTCGCCCACGCAGGAGGACATAGCAAGACCGAGGGCAAGACCGCCAAGTGCAATATATTTATTCAATTTCATTGTGTTAGTCTTGATTAAAAGTGTTCAACAATCATTTAGAATGTAGCCACGACACCGAGAGTGTAGATCCTTGCCTTGGGATAGACACTGTTGTCGATGCCACCGAATACCTCGGGGTCTATGCCCTTGTACTTGGTGATGATAAACGGGTTCTGAACGGCGGCAAACAGGCGCAGACGCAGCTTTTCGTTGAGAAGATTGTCCCAGGTGTATCCAAGGGTGATGTTCTCGCAGCGCAGGAAAGAACCGTTGCGCAGGAAATAGTCGCTCATGTACTGAGGCTGAGAGAAGTACACATCATTGTCGACCACATTGTTAATACCGTAGGAGGAATAGAGTGTGGAAGTGTTGATGTTGTTGGACAGGACATTGTTGTACACGTAGTTGCCGAGAGAGGCACGCAGGTTGATGCCGAGGTCCCAGTTCTTGTAACGGAAATTGTTGCCGAGAGTCATTGTCACCTTCGGATCGGGAGACTTGTTGAGAATCTTGTCGGCATCGTCGATCTGGCCGTCGCCGTTCTGGTCGACGTAGGCACCCTCGATGGGATTGCCGGCCTGATCATATACCTGCTGATAGAGATAGAAGGTGTTGGCAGCGTGACCGACGGCGTGAGCCTGGACGGTGTTGCCGTTACCGCCGGCGATACCGCCGGTGCGGATTGTGGATCCGTCATACAGTTCGGTGATCTTGTTGTGGTTCCAGCCGACATTGTAGCTGACGGTCCATGTGAAGTCGTCGGTCACAACGGGACGGGCCTGGATGTTGAACTCAATACCGTAGTTCACGAGCGAACCGATGTTGCGGTTGAGCATGTTGGTTGTCGATGAGCCTGCGGGTATAGCCACGAAGCTGAGAAGGTCCTTGGTCTTACGGTAATAGTAGTCAAGAGAAGCGGTGATGCGGTTGTTCATGAATCCCCAGTCCATACCGGCGTTCCATGTGGTGGTAGATTCCCACTTAAGGTCAGGATTGTAGCCCTGGAGATAGAGAGGTGCTACGTATATGGGCTTGCCGTTGGCGTCAAGCTGTCCGGAGGGGTAGTATGAGCCGGGCTGAGCGATGCTGTACTGCGGGAGGTAGTTGACGGTTCCGCCGACTTCCTGCTGACCTGTGACACCCCAGCCGAGACGAAGCTTCCAGTCGTTGAGCCAACCGCGTGTCGACTCAAGGAAGTTCTCTTCGCTGATCTTCCAGGCGAGAGCCACGGAGGGGAATATACCCCAGCGGTTGTCCTTTGAGAAACGGGAAGTAGCATCGCCGCGGACAGTGACTGTGAGAAGGTAGCGGTCCATGAATCCATAGTTGACACGTCCGAAGAAAGAGAGAAGCTGCAGATGGTTGCGCCAACGGTAGTTGCCGTTGCCACTGTTGGGATCCTCGACATAGTTGGTGCCGACAGCGGATATGGATTTCGGATCGACATCCATCACAAATGTGCCGTTATCGTAGGAGATGGTCTTGAAGCCGGGAGTGACGGGACGGCCTTTCTCGGATGAGGCACCCCAGTTGCGTCCGTGAGCGGAGAAACGCTGCCAGGAGTAGCCGGCTGTGACATCGAGCATAGACTTGATGGACTCGAAATCCTTCTTATAGTTAAGGTAGAAATCAAGAAGAGTATTGCTGCGTGACTGATAGGTGTATTCCTCGTATCCGGCACCGTTCTTCCTGTGGTTGAGCCATGCCTGAGGAGAGTTCTGCATCACCTCGTTGTATTCGTCGGTCTTAGTGATATCGTAACCGAGGTTGAGGTTGGCGTGGAGTTCGGGGAGGAAATGGAATGAATAGTCGAGCTGGAGGTTGCCGTTGGAACGGAGAACCTTGGCGTGATTATTTACATCCATGAGCTGTGCGACGGGGTTGACAGCGGCATTGGGGTTGAGGGACACGCTGTTGTCCTTGTCGGAGATATTGTACCATGAGGTGTATCCGTTGAAAAGGTATTTCTGGCCGCTGTCACCGGCAAGACGCTGAATGTCATATACCGGTGCTGTGGGGTTGTAAGAGAGCGCACCGCCTATCGCACCTGTATTGGCGAACCGGTTGTTGAAATAATACCCCTTGGCATTCGCGCTCACGCTCAGATGGTCATCGAAGAATTTGGGGTTGAGGTTGAATCCGAAAGTGAGACGGTCCATCTTGGAGGTCTTGAGGATACCGTTGCTGTTGGTGTAGGTCACCGAAACTCGGTAAGGGAGCACACCTGCGGAACCGCGCACGCTGAGGTTGTAGTCGGAGGAGACAGTTGTGCGGAGCACCTCGTCCTGCCAGTCGGTATTGGCGTTCCCGAGAGCACGCACCTCATTGGAGCCTGCGCCGTAGACACTTGTCATCATGGCCCGGAAGCTGTTGGCATCGAGCACATCCCATCTCTTCTGGGCCTTGTTGACATACATGTTGGCCGAGAAAGTCACCTCGGGCGCGCCCTTAATACCTTTCTTGGTGGTAATAATAATCACACCGTTGGATGCACGGCTACCATATATGGCAGTAGCGGATGCATCCTTGAGTATTGTCATTGTCTCGATGTTGTCAGGAGCGATCATGGAAAGAGAGTTGCCCATGCCCTGGACACCGTCGTTGGAGAGGGGCACACCGTCGACCACGATCAGAGGGTCGTTGGAAGCATTGAGCGAAGAGCCACCACGTATACGTATGGTACCGGAGCCTTCGGGACCGCCGGCAGTGGTGACAACCACGCCAGGCGTCTGACCGACGAGCATATCCTGAACCGAAGTCGCGAGTCCGGCCTCGATCTCATCGGGCTTCACGACAGCGACAGAACCTGTGGCGTCGCTTTTCTTGACAGTACCGTAACCGATTGCGACCACCTCGCCGAGCACCTCACTGTTGACATCCATAGTGACGTTGATGGAGGACTGCCCGTTGACGGGGATCTCCTGAGTGGCATAACCCACATAGGAGAAAACGAGGGTTGCATCGGGTGCGACTGACAGAGAATACTCTCCGTCAATGTTGGTGGCGGTTCCAAGGGTCTCCCCTTTCACCATCACACTTGCTCCGATAAGGGGTTCTCCCTCAGGGTCAATCACGGTGCCAGACACCGTAATCTTCTGCGCTAAAGCAGGGAAAGAGAAGCATAGCGTGAGGATCGCTGCAAGCCACACTTTCCGACTCATTTGAAAACAAATGTTCTTCATGCAAGAGTTTTTTAGAAAGTTGTAAATATGAATAATATAATCTCTATGCTGTAACTGAAGCTTCCCTGAGTCGCAAACCGTTGAGTACAAGTGTGGGGGAAAGCGAGAGCTTTTAAAGCTACCTGTGCATTCATGCAATTGCATGAATGCACACACCTTAAGGTGTGGTCACGGACGTAATGACAGAGCCTCACATACAGGCTGTGCGCGCATCACATCAATGCGTCAATGATGATGAAGAAATTAACGATGTCTGTTTTTCACTAACCCGCTATTGCATAAATAGATATAATAACGTAAGGAGCGGGCGGTTGCGGCGGAAAGTTTCTTTAAAATCTTCAGTATGTCTCTCTACTCATCCCTTAATTGACCCTCTGATAGGCTATAAGGAAAGTTTTACGAGGCAAATATAATGCTTAATTTGGATTTATTCAAACATTTTTTGAAAAAAATTCCAATTTTTTTGATGTTGAATGATAAAAGCATTATAAATAACCACAGAAATGCCTGTGAGGCAACCAGCTATTGGAAGCGATAAGTTATGGTGCCGGTCTGTATGGCCGGTGCATCATTGTCGACAGAGAATCTTGAAGCCCGCGCCGCATTGACACAGCTCTGCCTTGTGGATGCATTGGCAGCAGCCGCACCTGTCCCAGTCTGATAGGAAGCCGCCGTCACCTGTCCCTGCCTGTTCACGCTCACGCGTACAGTTATGGTGCCGAGAGGACCACGCGGAGGTGTCTGCCATGAATCCATGGTACGGCCTTTGAGGTTGAAGCCTGGTGTTCCGCTCAAAGCACCGGCATTGGAGTTTCCGTCAGGGCTACCGGCCTTTCCCTGTCCGGCAGCACCAGTCCCGGATTTTCCAAACTGCACCTTGTCGGCGATCCTCTGTCGGGCCTCCTGTTCGCGTTTCACACGCTCGGCCGCCTCGCGCTCGGCTTTGGTGGGGCCTGTCGGCTTTGCAGGAGTCTCCTTTACGACCTTAGCAGGAGATGGACGCTCCGAAGATATGACGGGTGCCGGCGTCGGCGCGGGTGAGCCGGTGTTCTCCACAGCCTCAGCCAACGGGGCAGGCGGTGTAGGCTCGGCAACCTCTGCAGGCGCAGGCTCGTCGCTGCTTTCGGACTGTTCGGGGGAATCACCTGTCATCACAAACTCACCTCCAAAGAGCACCTCGGAAGAATCGACAGGTGGCCATCCGCGCTTGGCCTCTTCGGCCGGGGAGTAGCGCAGATAAAGCGACACAAGAATCACCACCACCATTGCATGGAACAGGAGTGTGGCTATGAGGGCTATGAGATGGTTTCGACGGGATGAGTCCATTATACCGAATTATTCAGGCCGTGCGGAAGCAGGGGCCGGCTTTGTGGCAAGCACCATTTTGAGATTGTTCTGTGCTCCGAGGTCAAGGACCTTGACAAGAGTGCCGTAGGTCACCTCCTCGTCGGCATAGACGGCTATAAAATCGTCAGAGTCGGGAGTGGAGTTGACACGTGCATCCTGAAGCGCGCCGGCGAGCGACTCAAGCTCTACAGCCGACGGTTCCTCGCCTGATATGGAGACATAGAAACGGGAGTCCTTGTCAATGAAGACGCGAGTGGAGGGCTTCAGGGAGGTCTGATGGGAGCTCTCGGGGAGATTTACCTCCAGGGCGGTAGGGAAAACGAATGTCGAGGTCACCATGAAGAAGATGAGAAGGAGGAATATGACATCGGTCATCGACGCCATAGAAAAGACCTCCATCATCCGGTGCTGTCGTTTGAGTGCCATAACGTGAGAGCTAAAATTATGCGGGCTCGTTGAGGAGGTCCATGAATTCCATGGTCTTGGCCTCAAGATTGTTCATCACTTTGCTTATGCGGGCCACAAGATAGTTGTAGGCAAACAGAGCAATGATACCTACTATAAGGCCGGCGACAGTGGTGACAAGAGCGGCGTATATGCCGTCGGCAAGGACAGCGATGTTTGCGCTTGTACCGGCGGAAGCAAGGTTGTAGAAGGCATCGACCATACCTATCACTGTGCCGAGGAAGCCGATCATAGGGCCGCCGGCAGCTGTCGTGGCAAGCCATGGAAGACCTTTTTCAAGATTTGCGATCTCGATATTACCAGTGTTCTCTATGGCCACAAGAACATCGTTCATAGGACGGCCTATTCGGGATATGCCTTTGAGTATGAGTCTGGAGTAAGGGGTGTCGGTGCGGTTGCAGAGATTGCGCGCGCTTTCGATCTCACCGTCCTTTATGTAGTCTCTGATGCGCTCCATAAAGGAGGAGTCCTCCTTGCGCGCACGGCTTATGGCTATGTACCGCTCCACAAATATATATATACTTATCACCGACAGAATGGCGAGAGGTATCATGATGAAACCACCACGCATGGTGAGGTCCCATACTGACAGTTCCTGCACCATTGTGGCAGCCTGGTCCTGCATGGCCGGTGTGGCTGCTGACGCAGCGGATGTCAAGGTATCGACAAATTGTTCCTGAAACATAGCTGAAAAAATTACTTAAGGCAGTTGAGATAACGGTGTATTGTCTCCTCGAGCCCGAGATACAGGGCGTCGCATATGAGCGCATGACCTATTGACACTTCGCTGAGGCGTGGTATCATGGCATGGAAATATTCGAGATTGACCAGACTGAGATCATGGCCGGCATTCACTCCGAGGCCGCACCGGAAAGCGGCTTCGGCGGCCTCGACATAGGGGGCAACGGCGGTCTCCCTGTCGGAAGGGTACATGTCGGCATAAGGCTTGGTGTAAAGCTCTATACGGTCGGTGCCGGTGCGTGCCGCCATGCGAATGTTCTCAAGGTCGGTTCCGACAAACAGCGAAGTGCGTATGCCTCCCGACTTCAGGCGGTCGACAACCGACGTGAGGAAGTCCATATTGGACAGGACGTTCCACCCCGCGCTTGAGGTGAGAGCGTCGGGGGCGTCGGGGACGAGAGTCACCTGTGTGGGGCGCACCTGCATCACAAGGTCGATGAACTGCTGCGAAGGGTAGCCCTCGATGTTGAATTCGGTGCGCACGAGCGGCCTGAGCTTATAGACGTCGTCACGGCGTATATGACGCTCGTCGGGACGCGGATGTACAGTTATACCCTGGGCTCCATATGCCTCACAGTCAGCAGCCACTTTGAGCAGATCGGGGACATTCTCTCCTCGAGCATTGCGCAAGGTGGCTATTTTATTGATGTTGACACTTAGATTTGTCATAAAAATTTCGTAATTTTGTATCGGTGATGCCGAAATCGGATGCAAATTTACCAATAAAAAAACAAAAAGGAAAATTTTGACATCAAAAGACTACATATCTCCGAACGAATTTCTTCCCGCACTCCCTCCCGAGCATTCCGTAGAGAGGCTTTTCCCGCCGACGGAGGAGTCAAGCCGCATTCTGGTGAGCTGTATTCCCGCCGACTACAGCGCATCGCGGATAGCCAGAGCTGTGGAGGATTGCGACGCGCACCTGCTGAACCTCAATGTCACAGCCGACGGCCGACGCCTTGACAACCGTGTGGTGATAGAGCTCCGCGTGAGCCACCGCAGCCCGCTGTCAGTGGCACGTTCGCTTGAACGTTACGGCTATGAGGTGCTCGATGTGGAGCATGACGCGCTTGCCGACGACGGACTTGCCTCGGACCGCATAAAGGAACTGATGCACTATATAGATCTGTGAGACGGCGGCTTTGTGACAATATATCGTATATAAACTCTTATAGCCATAGGATACAATGAAGATAGCAGTATTCGGAAAGCGGAGGCAGAATGCGGAGGACCTACCCCGCATAGCCGCTCTGATGGAGATACTTTCGGGCAAAGGGATATTCGTGTCAGTGCAGCGACATTTCTATGAGGCCATGACACGGGACTTAGGTGTGCCTATGGAGGCCGACGATGTGTTTGAAGCCGATGAATTTTCGGCCGATGCCGCCATAAGCATCGGCGGCGACGGCACATTCCTGCGTACCGCCCGCTGGGTGGGACCAAAGGAGATACCGATCATAGGTTTCAACACCGGACACCTCGGCTTCCTTGCGGAGGAATCCCTGGCTGACGCACCGGCGACAGTAGACAATCTCCTTGCCGGCAATTTCTTCATAGAATCGCGCTCACTCCTTGAGGTCAAGGCATCGGGTGAAAATCTCCGCCAGTCGATATCCGGCTGGGCTTACGCGCTCAATGAGGTGGCCATACTGCGCCATGATTCCGCCTCCATGATCACCGTGCATACGTTCCTTGATGACATCGAGGTTGCCTCTTATCAGGGGGACGGGCTGATAATCTCCACTCCGACAGGATCCACAGCCTATAATCTGTCAGTGGGGGGACCTATCATCCAGCCTACGGCACCATGCTGGGCACTCTCGCCTGTCGCCCCCCACGCCCTGACCATGCGCCCGCTCGTGGTGAGCGACAGCCATGTCATCACTACACGCGTAGACTCAAGAGCCGACACCTACCGTGTCAATCTTGACGGGCGTCAGCTGGTGCTGCCCATAGACGTGTCACTCCACATCAGGCGGGCACCGTTCGCCATCAAGGTCATACACATGGACGGGCACACATTTGTAGACACTTTGAGCTCCAAACTGCTGTGGGGCATATCGCGCCGCTGAGAAGACACAGCAATGATAGCGGACGAGAAAAGCACAATCAGTGAAATGATAGGGATCTACTGCCGCAAGCACCACCATAAACGGCAATGCGGCGGGGAACTTTGCAGCGAGTGCAAGGAGCTTTTGGAGTATGCCACACACAGGCTTGACCTTTGCCCGCATGGCGACAACAAACCGTCGTGCCGGCACTGCCGGATACATTGCTATGCCCCCGAGATGCGCATGAGAGTGCGCAAAGTGATGCGCTATGCCGGCCCGCGTATGCTGCTGTATCATCCGTTCTCCATGCTCAACTGGATGAGACATATGTGAAAAGCACTGTATATCAATAATTTACCCCCCCCAATTGCAAAAAGTGTAAAAAATATTTGAGAAAATAGAAGAAATCTATTTAATTTTGCATATTCAAAATTAAAAACGGGAGTGGCAATCAATGAGGTTCTGCCATCAAAACTTGACCTTCAAACCAATCCAAGGGGCCTCACTGAAAGTGAAATGAATCATACCAAAGCTTAGTGGATCATAGAGACATTCTTTTAAAGAAAATCGCCGATAGGGACATCGTAGCCGGAGTCATAGGCCTTGGCTACGTGGGGTTGCCGCTGGCTGTAGAGACGGCAAAAGCAGGATTCAGGACCATAGGCTTCGATGTTAAAAAAGAGAAAGTCGATTCGGTCAATCAAGGGCGCAACTATATAGTGGATGTAGCCGATTCCGACTTAAAAACGCTTGTCGGGAAAGGAATGATAGCCGCTACGACGGATCTCAGCGAAATCGAGAATGTCGATTTCGTGACTATCTGTGTGCCCACGCCTCTCGACGCGCACAAACGGCCGGACATCAGTCATGTGGAAGCGGCTGTAAAATCAGTGGCGGACCATCTCCACAAAGGGATGATGGTGGTTCTTGAATCGACCACTTATCCCGGCACTACCGAAGAACTTGTGAAGCCGATCCTCGAATCATCCGGCCTGAAATGCGGCTGTGACTTCTATCTCGGATACTCACCCGAGCGTGCCGACCCCGCCAACGCAATCTACAAGACCAGGGATATCCCTAAAGTGGTGGGAGGCTGCGGAGCCGAGGCCGGCGAACTCATTTCTGCCATGTATGGGGCTGTGCTGGATAATAAGGTGTTCCGTGTCTCTTCTCCCGTAGTGGCTGAAATGGTCAAAATGCTGGAAAATTCTTACCGCAACGTCAATATAGGTCTGATAAACGAGTTTGCCATTTTCTGCAATGAAATGGGCATCAATATATGGGAGGTCATAGAAGCCGCTAAAACCAAACCGTTCGGTTTTGCCCCATTCTACCCCGGACCCGGATTAGGGGGACATTGCATACCAGTAGATCCCTGTTACCTTAATCATAAAGCGAGCGAATATGCCTTCCGCTTTTCAATGATCGATGCATCGATGGAAGTCAACGACCGTATGCCGGAATACTGTGTGAAGCGTATCGGAGACATGCTTGACCGTCGCTTCCGCAAGCCTCTCAACGGAGCAAGAATACTTGTGCTCGGTGTAGCCTATAAGGCGGATATTGACGACAGCCGCGAGTCGCCCGCCATACGTGTGATCGACAAACTGCTCACAGAGGGAGCCGACATAAGGTTCTTCGATCCCTTCATACCAAAATACACTCACAACGGCAAGGATTATGAGGGAGAAAGAGAACTGACCGCCGAATTAATCCGGAGTGCCGATATGGTGGTAATAGCCACCTCACACAGCAATGTGGATTACGAATTTGTAAGATGTCATGCGAGGGCTATTTTCGATACAAGGAATGCCACCGGAAATCTTGCCGACAGGAGCAATATAGAACTGCTATAATCATCCGCCTATGGAAGTCAAGAAATATTTTGTACATCCGTCAAGCTATGTGGATGATAATGTCACCGTGGGCGACGGCACTAAAATCTGGCATTTCTGCCATGTGCAGACTGGAGCCTCGATAGGGCGTAACTGTTCCCTGGGGCAGAACGTGAATATCGGCAAAAATGTCAAGATCGGCAACGGGGTGCGTATCCAAAACAATGTATCGGTGTATGAGGGTGTTGAAATCGAGGACAATGTGTTCTGCGGCCCGTCATGTGTGTTTACCAATGTAACAGCTCCGCGTGCGCATTTTCCGGCACATGGCGTATATGCCAAAACGCTCATCAGAGAGGGAGCGCCGTTAGGTGCGAACTGTACCATAATCTGCGGCCATACCGTAGGTCGGAGCGCGCTGATTGCCGCCGGTGCCGTTGTGACTAAAGATGTCAAGGACCATGCACTTATGGCCGGCGTGCCCGCCCGACAAACAGGATGGGTATGTGAGTGCGGCAGGCAGCTTGATGAAACTTTGAAATGCCAGTGCGGAAGAGAATATTCGCTTGATGGAGAGAATCTAACGAAAAAGCATTGACTATGCAGTTCAGGGATTTAGGACATCAGTACCGGGTTCTGAAAGCAGACATAGACAAGGCCATACTCGAAGTGGCGGCTTCAGGAACCTATATAATGGGCTCCCGGGTCAAGGACCTTGAAAGGCAGCTTGCCGAGTATGCAGGGACAAGACACTGCATATCGTGCGCCAGCGGCACCGACGCTCTGACGCTTGCACTGAAAGCATGGGACATAAGAAAGGGAGATGCCGTGTTTGTACCCGATTTCACATTCTTTGCCTCGGCTGAAGCGGTCTCACTGGCGGGAGCGACACCTGTTTTTGTCGATGTGGACGGCGAGACTTTCAATATCGACCATGAGGATCTTGAGAACAAAATAGAAGCAACGATCCGGAATGGGGATCTGACGCCTAAGGTCATAATGAGTGTTGACCTGTTTGGGCTGCCTGCCAATTATCCGGCCATCCGCAGGATAGCCGACAGGCGCAATCTGCTTATCCTTGAGGACGGTGCCCAGGGGTTCGGCGGTTCAGTCAACGGCAAACGCAGCTGTTCGTTCGGCGATATCTCAACCACTTCGTTTTTTCCGAGCAAGCCGCTCGGGTGTTATGGCGACGGTGGAGCCTGCTTCACTGACAACGATGAGTGGGCCACGCTGATAGATTCTTACCGCATGCACGGAAAAGGCTCTTCAAAATATGACAATGTCCGCACAGGCATGAACTCGCGACTTGACACTATTCAGGCTGCCATCCTTCAGGTAAAGCTTAAAGCATTTGACGCAGAACTCGATGCTGTCAACAAGGCTGCGGCAGAATATACGGCCCGGCTGAGAGACATCGTAGAGACACCCGTTGTTCCAGCCGGTTTCCGGTCAAGCCGGGCTCAGTACACAATCAGACTGAAAAGCAGGACCGAACGCGACGGACTACAGGAATATTTCAAAGCACAAGGTATTCCGTCAATGATCTACTACCCTACTCCAATGCATCGGCAGAGAGCATACAGGGACTCAGGTCTGCCAGAGACGGTCTGCCCCGTCGCCGAAAAATTGTGCGGCACAGTCCTCTCCCTGCCTATTCACCCTTATATTTCTCTGGAGGAGATCGATAGAGTTTGTGACGCAATCAAGGCCTTTGTATAGACATCAGAAACGATAATGAAAGCGGGTTCAGAGAATACTCTTTTTAAGAATATCCTCAAACTTATATCAGGAGAGGGTATCAGCAGGGCCATCGGGTTCATGGCTGTGCCGGCCATCACTCGGCTATATACCCCGTCGGACTTCGGAATACTTGCTGTCTTCTCATCCTTGTGCGCTTTAATCTATCCGTTCTGTACACTGAGATATACACTGGCCATTCCACTGCATTCCAATGAAAAGATCGGCATCAATTCATTGGCGACATGTCTTCTTGTACTTGTCGTCAATACCGTGATTATCGGTATTGTCTTAGCCTTTTTCCATTCGAAGATGCTGGCAATTCTCTCTTCCGAATCCATAGATTCTTTCTGGTGTTATATACCATTGGCTTTTTTCTTTTACGGGATAGCTGAAATACTGTCATATTATTCCACCCGATACCGTGACTTTTCGACCATTGCGAAAGTAACAGTTCTACAAAGAGCAATCGGGGCATTGACTAAAATAGTTCTCGGACTGATACATTTTAATGTGATCGGTCTGCTGATAGGAAATATCATAGCAGAAAGCGGAGGACTTACCTTATATATACGCACCCATTGGAAAAAACTGAGAGAAAGTGTACGGAATGTGTCATTGGGAAAAATCCGTTTTGTACTTAAACGATATAAGGATTTTCCATTATACCGTGTTCCTTCCCAAATCCTTCTCAAGGCAGCGGGAAGCCTTCCAATCCTCTATTACGCATGGCATTTCGGCACCGGTGCAACCGGACAGATCAGCCTGGCAATAACCATGCTGTCAGTACCTGTCGCAATAGTATGCACGTCCGTAGGGAAGGCATTCTATGGTGAAATTGCATCGTTGGGCAGGAAAAACAGCAATGAAATATCGGTCCTTACAAAGCGAATAATGATGAGACTGTCTGTTATAAGCATTGTCCCATTTGTGCTTGTCACTTGTTTCGGTCCCTGGATATTCAAGACTATTTTTGGCGAAGAATGGATACAAGCGGGATTTTATGCCCGCTATCTCTGTTTTTATCTGGTATTCCGGTTTGTCTACAGCCCCATAAGCGACGGCATATTCAATGTATTCGAGCAACAAAAGCTCGTGTTCCGGCTTGAAGTGTCGCGTGTCGTGATCGTGGCATTAAGTCTCTTCATATCCTATTTCTACAACTTCTCCATTGACTATACCATTATTATCTACAGTCTCGCCCTTACGGTCCAATATATTCTATCCATTATTTTTGTATTCCATATTTTAAAAACGGCATCCACAAGTTATTCATTTAATTTAAGTACATGACAAAAATTTGAAAACATCGAATTTCGGCTTGTAGAGTGGTCTTAGAAGAACGTTTGCGATTTCTTCCAGACCATACTTGATTAGTGATTTGG
>CAJURI010000026.1 GCA_910588795.1 uncultured Duncaniella sp.
TATATCAATTTTGCTCATGCGGCTTAGTATAAAATAATTTTTACGACTTACTTATTAGAAATAAGTTATTTTATGTCCGCAAAGGTAACAAATTAAAATTATTTCAGCAACTTTTATTGGAGGGTTTACAATAAGAGTCATTCCTGCAGTCATCCGAGGATTCTATGCGTCAGGCCTATATCAGGTTTATAGATGTGGATACCACTGTCACTTTGTGTGCACTATGATAGCACCGTTAGACCCTCCGGCTCCATATATGCCGGCTTCCTTCAGCACCTCCACATAGTCAACGTCATTGAGGCTTATGCCGTCAAAGTCCGGCACCACCATACCGTTCAGCACAAGCACAGGCATACCACTGTCCGTTATGCTGCGCGTGCCACGCATGCTGACATCCAGCGAAGCACCATTCCCCCCGCCGCCTGTTATATTCAGTCCGGGCACGCGTCCCTGAAGGGATTCTATCACAGTGCGGTAGCCGCTCTTGCGCAATTCGTCGCCCGAAATATAATTGCTTACTCCGGTATCTATATACTTATATTCCTTATGATCGAACACATACGCCCTGTCATCCACCAGACACCAGAAATCGCCATTGAAATTCTTATACAGCTTCTTTACATTCCTGAACGGGAAATTCACAAAATCATATCCGTCATAACGGTAAAGTCCGTTGGATGTTGCCAGCCATATATAGCCGAACTCATCCTCCATGACCTTGTTTATCTCACGCACACCCGCAGTGAAATCATCGAAAGTACGTATCTCGCATCTTGGCACAGCATATGCGCCGACGCAAGCACACAACATCGCGACGAACACCACTAAATGTCTTATATATATTGAAATGCAAAGATTATTCATGGTAGTTTCATACCTGTACGATTGACATACAGATGAAATGACATCAACACAAAGGTAATGAATTTATAGCAGCTTTCCAACCAATTTAACATTAAAATCTGTCTCATGATCTACTCTATGAGCAGGTAAAGTACTAAACAGGAGCAATCTGTCTGCAAATTCGGAATATCTGTCCATAATTTCCATTTATCCAATCGACACAACTGAATCTATGAACTTTTTACAGGCTCCGAATGTTAAATTTAAGATTTTGATTGTTAAAGAGTTCATCATATTGTTTATCATTATCAAAATAACATTTGATCATGCATAATAGCCACAATACTTTACGTAGCGCAAAATTCTGGATCGCCATAGCCATAATAGTAATCGCAACCGGAATCATCCTGTTCTTCTCTTTGCGTCGCAAAACGGTAGAGAGTGTACTACCTACGGTAGAGGTAGAGACCGTAACCACCGAAAATGTGAATATCTACGGAGAATATGTAGGCAAGATAAGAGCCCAGCAGTTTGTAGAAATACATGCCCGCGTGGAAGGGTATCTTGAAAACATGCTTTTTAAAGAAGGCTCATATATCCAGAAAGGGCAGACACTGTTTGTCATAGATCCGAAGCTGTACAAAGCCAACGCAGACAAGGCACGTGCACAGGTCAACAAGGCGCGCGCCAACAAACAGAAAGCTGAGCGCGATCTCAACCGTATCAAGCCGCTATATGCACATAATGCCGCCTCACAGCTTGATCTTGACAACGCCACCGCAGCCTATGAGATAGCCAAGGCCGACCTCGCAGTGAGCGAGGCCGACCTCACACAGGCTCAGATGACTCTCGGCTACACGCGTGTGACCTCCCCGATATCGGGCTACATATCCGAGCGTGTGGCCGACATAGGGACGCTCGTTGGCCCGGGCGGCGGGAAATCATTGCTCGCAACCGTGGTCAAAAGCGACACTGTGAGAGTGGATTTCTCCATGACCGCCCTCGACTATCTGCGCAGCAAGGACCGCAATGTCAATCTCGGGAGCAATGACCCGACCCGCAAGTGGAACTCGTTTGTGACAATCACTCTCGCCGACGGCTCGGTATATCCCCATCGCGGACTTGTGGACTTCGCCGACCCTCAGGTCGATCCCAAGACCGGGACATTCTCGGTGCGTGCCGAGATGCCAAACCCTGACCGCAGCCTGCTCCCGGGAGAGTTCACAAAAGTGAAAGTGCTGCTCGACGTGAGGGAACAGGCCATAGAAATCCCCAACAAATCGATGGTGATAGAGAAAGGAGGAGCGTACGTGTACGTAGTGCGCCCCGACAGTGTGGTAGAGAAACGCTTCATAGAACTGGGTCCTCAGGCCGGCAACAACACCATAGTCGAACGCGGGCTGGCAAAAGGTGAAAAGATAGTGGTGGAAGGATACCATAAACTCTCTCACGGAATGAAGGTCAATCCTGTCACCGTCCCAGACAAAAAGGATGAGACAGGGGCCGGACCATCACAGGCTGACAACGCCAACAATGGAAAGGAGGGATGACATGAAGCGTAATTTCTTTCTGGAACATCCAGTATTCTCGATAGTCATATCCATCGTCATATTCATAATCGGCGGCATAGGTCTGGCAATGCTTCCGGTTGACCAATACCCGCAGATCGTTCCACCTGTGGTAAAGATAACTGCCTCATATCCCGGAGCTGATGCCCAGACTGTGACCCAGGCTGTCGCCACCCCTATCGAACAGGAACTCAACGGCACGCCGGGCATGATATACATGTCATCGACAAGCTCCAACTCAGGAGGCTTCTCGGCTCTCGTCACTTTCGACATAGACACTGATCCGGAACTCGCAGCCGTGGATATACAGAACCGTGTGAAAAAGGCTGAGTCACGTCTTCCAGCCGAAGTGGTGCAGAACGGCATATCCGTATCGAAGGAGACAGCAAGCCGCCTTATGACCATCACAATACTCTCGTCCGATCCGAAGTTTGACGAGGTGTATCTGAGCAACTACACCACACTGAATGTCCTCGATCCACTCCGCCGAATTCCCGGAGTGGGAAGCGTGAGCAATGTCGGAAGCCGATATTATGCAATGCAGATATGGGTGTCGCCCGACAAGCTTGCCGATCTCGGGCTGACTGTCAAGGACATACAGTCGGCACTCAAGGACCAGAACCGCGAATCGGCAGCCGGAGTACTCGGACAGGCACCTGCCACAGGCATAGACCTGACAATGCCTATCATAGCCCGGGGAAGGCTCTCTACCGTGGCGGAATTCGAGGACATAGTCATACGCGCCGACGCCAACGGATCGATAATACGGCTCAAGGACGTTGCCAGAGTGTCACTTGAAGCCTCAAGCTACTCCACCGAGAGCGGGATCAACGGGGGCAACGCCGCCGTGCTCAATATCAACATGCTTCCGGGATCCAATGCAATGGAAGTGGCCGACGCTATCAAAAAAGAGATGGAGATCATTGCCAAGGGGTTTCCCGAAGGGATCACTTACGAGATCCCCTTCGACATGACCACGTATATCTCTGAGTCAATCCATCACGTGTACCGCACATTCTTCGAGGCTCTTGTGCTTGTGATCCTGGTCGTGTTCCTGTCGCTGCAGAACTGGCGTTCGACACTCATTCCAGTCATAGCCGTACCCATCTCGCTTGTGGGGACATTCGGTGTGATGCTTATATTCGGATTCTCGCTCAATATGCTCACGTTGCTGGGGCTGATCCTTGCCATAGGTATAGTAGTGGACGATGCCATAGTGGTGGTAGAGAATGTCGACCGCATAATGAACACCGAGCGGCTCTCCCCTTACGAGGCCACCGCCAAAGCCATGGGCAACCTCAGCAGCGCGCTCATAGCAATGTCGCTTGTTCTCTGCGCCGTGTTCATCCCGGTGAGCTTTCTCCCCGGAATCACCGGACAGCTTTACCGCCAGTTCACCATCACCATTGCTGTATCGGTGATAATATCCACAGTAGTGGCACTCACTCTCTCCCCCGTGATGTGTGCCAAACTGTTACGTCCGGCGTCACACAAAAAGAAGGCAAGAGTGTTCCGTCTCATCAATCTGTGGCTCACGCGTGGCAACAGTTTCTATTGCCGCATGATACGCAAGGCCCTCTCCCGTCCAAAACGCATGTATGTGGCATTCGGGATGATACTTATATTCATATGGCTTATGGACAGCCTTATGCCTCGGAGCTTCATGTCGCAGGAGGATCAGGGATATTTCACCGTGGAACTTGAACTTCCCGAGGGCGCGACAATAGAGCGAAGCCGTGAAGTGACCGAACGCACCATAGACTATCTCATGGACGACCCCGATGTGGAGTATGTGCTCAATGTCACTGGTTCATCGCCGAGGGTAGGCACCAATCCGGCCCACGCACAGCTCACGGTAATACTCAAGCCTTGGGACGAACGCTCCACCGAGAATATCTCAAAGATACGCGAGAGGGTACGTGAGCATCTGTCGGCCTACCCCGAGAGCGAAGTATTCATCTTCTCTCCCGCCATCATCCCCGGGTTAGGCTCGTCAGGAGGCTTTGAAATGGTGCTCGAAGCGCGCGGAGATGCCTCCTACAGCGATCTGCAACAAGCCGTCGACACCCTTAAGCACTATGCGGCCATGTGTCCGGAGATCTCGGGACTTTCGACATCCATGCAGGCTGACATACCCAAACTGTATTTCGATGTGGACCGTGACCAGGCAAAAATGCAGGGGATACCGGTAAGCGACATCTTCTCGACAATGAAAGCGTTCACCGGATCCATATATGTCAACGACTTCAATATGTTCAACCGCATATACCGTGTGTATATCCAGGCCGAAGCCCCCTACAGGTCCAACAAGGAGAATCTCAACCTGTTCTTCGTGCGCGGAGCCAACAATGCCATGGTGCCCATATCATCGCTCGGCACATCTCACTTCACCACCGGCCCGGGCACCATGGCGAGATTCAACATGTTCAATTCGGCGACAATCTCAGGAGAAGCCTCCAACGGCTATAGCACAGGCCAGGCAATGGCGGCACTCGAAGAGATAGTGCGGACAAAACTGCCCGAGAACATCGGCGTGGAATGGAGCGGACTCTCTTATCAGGAGAAACATGAGAACGGCAACACCGGACTGGTGCTCGGTCTCGCATTCCTGTTCGTGTTCCTGTTCCTCGCCGCCCAGTACGAAAGCTGGAGCGTGCCCATGGCCGTGATACTGTCACTCCCGATAGCCGGCATAGGCGCATATCTCGGCATATGGATATGCGGACTTGAAAACAACATCTACTTCCAGATAGGCCTGGTGATGCTTGTGGGACTCGTCGCTAAGAACGCCATCCTTATCGTGGAGTTTGCCAAGGAGGAGGTCGACAAAGGTGCCGATGCCGTACAAGCCGCACTCACAGCCGCCCGACTCCGCTTCCGCCCCATAGTCATGACCTCACTGGCATTCATGCTCGGACTGCTCCCGCTGCTTTTCGCCTCAGGGCCAGGCTCTGCCGCACGGCGTGACATAGGCACAGGGGTATTCTTCGGCATGCTGGTGGCCATCACAGCCGGCATAGTGTTCGTGCCGTTCTTCTTCGTAGCCATCGACAAGCTCAAACGTCGGCGCATACTACGCCTGCCCTCACCCAAACGTCTGTTAAAAAAACTATGAATGCAATGAAAACCGCTCACACCATACTGTCAGCAGCCGCACTGCTTATCCTCAGCTCATGTTCAGGCGTAAAGGGCCTGCAGAAGCCAGAAATCTCAATGCCTGCGGCATATGCCTCCGAATTGCCTGACGACTCTCTGACCATAGCCGACATGACCTGGTGGGAATTCTATGCCGACGAGCCATTACGCAAGATAATATCCCGCACTCTCGAAAACAACCGCGATCTGCTCAAGGCGGCCGCCCGTGTAGAACAGATGAGACAGCTGTACGGAATCGAGAAAGTAAACCTCACGCCTGAAATGACAGGCACTCTCAGTGCCGACCACGAGACCACCGATTACGGAGGCAAAAGCACAAAAAAAGATCCTGAATACGACCTAAAAGTATCAGTGGGATGGGAAGTGAACCTGTGGGGTGCACTCTCCTGGGCACGCCGACAGAGCGGAGCCAGATATCTCGCATCGGTCGAAGACATGAGAGCAATGCGCATGATCCTCGTAGCAGAAGTCGCAGAAGCTTACTTCCGTCTTATAGCGCTCGACAATGAACTGGATATCGTGAAGCAGACACTTGTGACACGCAAGGAATCACTCGAACAGGCCCGACTGCGGTTTGAAGGCGGACTGACCTCCGAGACCGTATATCAACAGGCAAAAGTGGAATATGCATCGACAGCATCACTTGTCCCTAACCTCGAACGCCAGATATCAGTGGCACGCAACGCCATAACCCTGCTCATGGGTGAATATCCCGCCGAGGAGCTGGAACGCTCCACACTTTATCTCAACGAGACTCTTCCCGCCAAGCTGCCAATAGGGATCCCGTCAACACTGCTGAAACGCAGACCTGACGTGCGCGCCGCCGAACAGTCGCTTGCCGAGGCCATGGCCGGAGTCGGGCTTTCATATGCCGACCGCTTCCCACGTCTACGCATCACGCTTTCAGGCGGACTGGAAAATGACGAACTGTCCACCTTCTTCAAGTCACCTTTCACATATGCACTCGGCTCTGTCACAGGCTCCATACTCGATTTCGGGCGCAAAAAGAAAAAATATCAGGCATCGATAGCCGCATACGAACAGGCCAGATACACGTATGAGCAGTCAGTGCTGCAGGCATTCAACGAAGTGAACAATGCCATAGTCAGCTACAGGCGCGTATATGAGGCAGCCGCACTCAAGGCCGATCTCCGCAACGCCGCAAGCAAATATGTGCAGCTCGCCCACGTGCAATACAAAGGTGGCACACTCAATTACATTGACGTGCTCGACGCCCAACGCCGCTACTTTGACGCTCAGATAGGACTCAGCAACGCTCTTCGCGACGAATATCTCGCCGTAGTGGCTCTTTACAAGGCACTCGGAGGCGGATGGAAAATACACCATGACACCGAGAACAATACCGGAGGATCATAAGTTATTAAATGTAGCAGGGTATGTGACAAGCATACACAGACCCTCCCCTAAAATATTTTTATTTCCTGCATCATGAAGAAGTTCTGGATATTCACCGCCATTGTAGCGGCATTCACATTGGCAGTGTGGATGTTTGCCGAACGTGTCGTGCGACGTACCCCGGAACTCCATCCGCAACCTCATGTCACAGAGGTCCGCGGCATATCAGGCGGCCTGTCAATGTCAGACCTTAAAGGCAAGTATGTGCTTGTGAACTTTTGGGACTCGCATAACGCTGTTTCCCGTATAGCCGCCGGCGAATACGACCGCTTTTTCCGTGACAACAGACACCGCAACATCAGGCTACTGTCGGTAAACACCGATGACAACCCTAAACTATTCGACGAGATAGTACGCCATGACGGTCTCGACTCGCTCACACAGTTCCACATACGCAATGTCAAGACCCGAGGTTTATCTCCGGGCTACCACCCGGAGGGGGGCTACTCCTCCTATCTCATTGACCCCTCAGGCAATATCGTCGCTGTAAACCCGTCAGTACAGACGCTAAAAAAAATCATATCCAAATGATTTTTTCTAAAAATATTGCATGTCTGAATTATAAATTATAACTTTGCCAAAGAATTCAAGACAAAAATGAGAAACTTGCTCAACAATCAGAACTATTGGTGGCGCATCGGTAAAGATTATCGATGGCATTGTCGCACGCACCTGTAGCAAGCTGACACACGAGCAACCCCAGTAAAATATATCATCCATGAGGAGCCATCGATAACATATCGGTGGCTCCTCTATTTTTTATATCCAGTTTCAACCTATTATAACGATCGCCTGACAACGAATAATCAACAATGGCACAATTCCATTCACTTCTTCCTGTTGATGAGGAAGGCTATTACGGACATTTCGGCGGAGCCTATATCCCCGAAGTACTGCACAAAAACATCAGTCTACTGCGAGAGGCGTTCTACCGATACGCCGCCGATGAGAGTTTCAACCGAGAGCTTGACACACTGCTGCGCGACTATGTCGGCCGCCCTTCACCGCTCTACCGGGCCAACCGTCTTAGCGAGCATTACCACACCAACATATTCCTCAAACGCGAAGACCTCAACCACACCGGCGCACACAAGATCAACAATGCCCTCGGCTCTGTGCTTCTGGCCAAACGCATGGGGAAGACACGAATCATCGCAGAGACCGGAGCCGGGCAACACGGGGTTGCCACTGCCACGGCATGCGCACTCATGGGCATGGAATGCACCGTATTCATGGGTGCTACCGATGTGGCCCGTCAAAAGCCCAATGTAGAGCGCATGATGATGCTCGGCGCAAAGGTGGAGGCAGTGCACAGCGGCAACAAGACACTCAAGGATGCCACAAACGAGGCCATACGCTACTGGTGCTGCAACCCCGACACATACTATGTAATCGGATCGACAGTAGGGCCTCATCCTTATCCGGAAATGGTGGCTCACTTCCAATCGGTGATATCCAAAGAGATACGCAAGCAGCTCCTGTCACAGACCGGATCGGAACTGCCCGACTATGTGATAGCCTGCATAGGAGGAGGGAGCAACGCCGCAGGAGCATTCTATCATTTCATAAACGAACATTCAGTCCGCCTTGTGGCCGCAGAAGCAGCAGGTCTCGGAGTTGACACCGACAAGACAGCCGCCACCATGAAAACAGGATCCGAAGGGATACTTCATGGATCAAAGACTCTTGTCATACAGGACTCTGACGGGCAGATCACTGAACCGTACTCCATATCGGCAGGCTTGGACTATCCGGGTGTAGGACCGCTCCACTCCTATCTTGCCACATCAGGCCGCAGCGAGGTGATAGCCATAACCGACCGTCAGGCACTCGACGCCGCTTTCCGTCTCACACAGACCGAAGGCATAATACCGGCACTTGAATCGGCTCACGCCTTAGGGGTACTTGACGTGAAGAGATTCAATCCCGACGACACCGTGGTAATAAACCTGTCAGGACGCGGTGACAAGGACATGCACACTTATATGAATTTCAAAAACGACTATATACTATGACACATCACAAACGACACATCCTCAATGTGGCATCCCGCATGATTCCGGCCGACCTGGAAACATCGGTGGGAATATATCTGAAAATACGTGACCTGTATCCGCAATCGGCACTGCTTGAGAGTTCTGACTACCACACATCCCAAAATTCAGTGAGCCTGATAGGCGTGGATCCAATAGGCGGATTCACCCTCGTCAACGGCACCATAGAGCTGTCCTACCCTGACACTCCGACAGAGACCATTGCCGTTGGCAATGGGATCGACGTAATGGAATGTCTCAGGAAATACATCGAATCCTACACCCTCGAAGGGGATAACGAAAAGGGGGTAAATGGACTGTTAGGCTACACGGCTTATGATGCCGTGAGATATTTCGAAAAAGTGGACATCCGGCAAAAGGAGGAATGCTTCCGTTCGATTCCCGACATGAAGTATCTCCTGTACAGATACGTGATAAAGCTCAACCACTACAAGAACACTATGACTGTCTACGAGCACTGTCTGCCGGGCGCGGCTCCCACCATCAATGAGATCGTCAGTCTGCTGCGCAACAACAATGTGGCACAATATCCATTCTCGACCATATCAGAACCGGAATCCACAGTCTCCGACGAGGAATACAAAGAGATGGTGAGACAGGGTATAAGCCACGCGCTCCGTGGCGATGTGTTCCAGATAGTGCTGTCAAGACGTTTCTCCCAGGAGTTCCGGGGAGATGACTTCAATGTGTACCGCGCCCTGAGATGCGTCAACCCCTCCCCTTACCTGTTCTATTTCGATTTCTGCGACTTCCGCATATTCGGCTCATCCCCCGAGACTCACCTGAGAATAGAAAATGGGAATGCCTACATCGATCCTATAGCCGGGACATTCCGCCGCACCGGCGATGACACACGTGACCACGAGCTCGCCAACGCGCTGCTCGCCGACGAGAAAGAAAACGCCGAGCACATAATGCTCGTCGACCTTGCCCGAAACGACCTTAGCCGCGGAGGGGGCAGAGTGAGCATAGAATTCCTGCGGCAGATACAGTTCTATTCCCATGTGATACACATGGTGTCGCGTGTCAAGAGCGTATTGCCTGAAGGAGCCGACATATTCCGGCTGTTTGCCGACACATTCCCGGCAGGCACACTCAGCGGTGCTCCGAAAGTGAGAGCCATGCAGCTTATCAACGAAATAGAGCCTCACTCACGAATGACCTACGGCGGATGCATCGGATTCATAGGATTCAGCGGCAATCTCAATATGGCAATAAACATCCGCTCATTCCTCAGCCATAACCACAAGCTTTATTTTCAGGCGGGGGCCGGCATAGTGGCCCATTCAGTGCCCGAAAACGAGCTACAGGAGACAAACAATAAACTCGGAGCACTTATAAAAGCTCTGAAATCAGGTGAAACTTTTGGCACTCAGGAACTATGAAACTTCTTATACTTGACAACTACGACTCCTTCACATACAATATCGTCCATGCCTTACACTCACTCGGTGTAAGCCCCGATGTGAGACGCAACGATTGCATATCCATAGAAGACGCAACGATTGCATATCCATAGAAGATGTGGCAGCATACGACAAGATAATCATATCACCTGGACCCGGAATACCATCCGAAGCCGGCATCCTTCCTGCACTCCTCGAACGGTATGCCGAAGAAAAATCCATTCTCGGCGTATGCCTCGGACATCAAGCCATAGCGGAGAGATTCGAAGCGCACCTGCACAATCTGAGCGACGTGTATCACGGCATACAGTCGGACATTACGATCACTGTGCCGGACTATCTGTTTGAAGGACTGCCCGGACAATTCAAAGCCGGACGCTATCATTCATGGGTCGTGGACCGCAACGGACTACCCGACTGTCTCGAGATAACGGCACTGAGCCCCGATGGAGAGATCATGGCGATGCGTCACCGCTCGCTCGACATACGCGGAGTGCAGTTTCACCCCGAATCCATACTCACCCCTTCAGGAATCACAATATTTGAAAACTGGATCAGACGATGAAAGACATACTATACAAAATGTTTGAGCACAAGAGCCTGTCACGGGAAGAATCCCGCTCTGTGCTGCTCAATATGGCCGACGGCAAGTACAACGACGCACAGCTGTCAGCATTCATGACCGTATTCCTCATGAGGGCCATCACTCTTGAAGAGCTTGCAGGATTCCGCGATGCCATACTTGAACGGTGCATCCCTATCAAGATAGACACCACCGGAGCAATTGATATAGTGGGCACCGGAGGAGACGGGAAAAACACCTTCAACATATCTACCGCCTCATGCTTTGTGGTGGCAGGGACAGGCCGAAAAGTGGTGAAACATGGCAATTATGGTGCGACATCCATATCCGGGGCATCCAATGTGCTTGAGCACCATGGAGTCAGATTCTCATCCGACACCGATACGCTGAACCGCTCGCTTGACATAAGCGGCGTATGCTATCTGCACGCCCCGCTGTTCAGCCCCGCTCTCAAAAGTGTCGGACCCGTGCGCAAGGCTCTGGGAGTACGGTCATTCTTCAACATGCTCGGGCCGCTCGTCAATCCGGTCATGCCGAAGCATCAGCTCCTTGGTGTCTACAATCTCAAGCTCCTGCGTCTATACAGCTACCTGTCCCGACAAGAGGACATCAACTGTACGGTGGTCCACTCGCTCGACGGATATGACGAGATATCCCTGACATCGCCTTTCAAGGCAGCATACGCCCAAAGTGAAAATCTATACACACCGGAACAGTTGGGATTTGACACCATATCACCTGACGACCTCTCGGGGGGTGATTCGATAGCAGATGCCGCAAGGATATTTGACAATGTGCTGTCAGGCACCGCCTCCCGGGCCCAGACCGACTGCGTGGTAGCCAATTCGGCTTTCGCAATCCACACACTTGACCCGCAGCTGCCTATTGCAGAAGCAATCTCACAGGCACGCGAATCCATATCATCGGGAGCCGCTCTCGGAGCGTTCCGCAAATTTATAGAGATCAATTCATAGCATATGGAAGACATACTTAAGAAAATCGTTGACAACAAACGCCGGGAAGTAGACGCCATGATGCCGCACGGACTTCCGGCAGCAACACTTCCATTCCACCGGAGCAAACGGTCTATGAGCATGGCTCTTGCAGGGAGCCCCACAGGCATAATCGCCGAATTCAAACGCCGCTCACCGTCAAAAGGTGATATACATAAGGAAGCGATGATACAAGACGTGATCCCGGCATATACCGAAGCTGGCGCATCGGCATGCTCCATACTCACCGACACGCCATATTTCGGAGGGGCATTGACCGATCTTGCCGCCGCACGTCAGCTCACAGACCTTCCGATCCTCAGGAAAGACTTTATTGTAAGTGAGTTTCAGATACAGGAAGCCGCCATATACGGAGCTGACGCCATACTCCTGATAGCAGCCGTCCTGACCCGCGAAGAAGTGGCAAGGCTCAGCAGATACGCCCACGAGTACGGGCTTGAGGTGCTGCTCGAACTGCATTCAGCGGACGAGCTTGAACATGTGGGCTGCGACATAGACATGGTGGGAATAAACAATCGCAACCTTGCCGACTTTCACACTGACCCGACCCTGTCATTGAAATTATCAAAATCTCTGCCTGACAACATAATAAAGGTCGCGGAAAGCGGAATAACCTCAATGGACGAAGTGTCCCGCCTCAGGGATGCCGGATTCAGCGGCTTTCTTATCGGTGAGAGATTCATGATGCACGATGACCCTGGCAAAGCCCTTCTTGAGTTTCTCAACAGTAAAAACATCTGACAAAAACAATACAAGCACAATACATAAAGTCATGATTCTGAAAATATGCGGACTGTCGGATCCGGAAAACATACGAGAGGTGTCATCTCTACACCCCGACATGATGGGATTCATATTCTATGCCCCCTCACCGCGCAACGCTTGCGCGCTGCTACACCGTGAAGTCAGAAACCTGCCCGAAGATATCGATCGCGTGGGAGTGTTCGTCGATGCTCCGGTAAGCCATGTGTTACATCTTGCAGAAAAGTATGCGCTGACAACGATACAGCTGCACGGACATGAGTCGCCCGCGATGTGTGACGAAATCAGATCCAACGGATACCGTGTGATGAAAGCTCTGGGGATAAACCGTGATACTGACTGGGAAGAGTACCGTTGCTATGAAGGGCACACCGATCTTTTCATCCTTGACACGCTCACAGCCATGCACGGAGGCTCAGGCCGTAAATTCAACTGGTCTCTTCTTCAGGACTATCCGTTGCAGTCTCCGTTCCTGCTCAGCGGCGGGATAGGTCCGGACGATGCCCGGGCTGCAATGGAGGCCGAAGCTTCCATGACGCTTATGACAGGCATAGACATCAACAGCAGATTCGAGACATCGCCCGGACATAAAAACATCACCCTTTTAAAACAATTCATCAATGAACTCAAGCGCTGAAAATATGAACCGATTAGACCGTCTCTTCTCCAATAAAAAAAATGACATACTATCGGTATTTCTTACCGCCGGATTCCCCAGAATCGATTCGACGGCCGACATAATCGAAGAACTCGCCTCTCAGGGAGCCGACATGGTGGAGATAGGCGTACCATTCTCCGATCCAATGGCCGACGGGACTGTGATACAACACAGTTCGGCCGTAGCTCTTAAAAACGGCATGAATCTGTCACTCCTGCTCGAACAGGCAGCTGAAGCACGCAAAAGAGTTCCCGACATGCCGTTTGTTCTCATGAGTTATCTCAATCCGCTGTACCATTACGGCATGGAACGACTTCTCGCCGATTGCCGCGATGCCGGGATCGATGCCATAATAATACCCGATCTCCCTTTCAGCGAGTACATGCGCGAATACAGGCCCCTGTGTAAAAAGTACGGCATACACATGATTATGCTGATCACACCAGAGACAAGTATCGAGCGCATCCATCTGATAGATGACAACTGCTCGGGATTCATATATATGGTGTCGGCCGCATCTACAACAGGATCAAGACACAGCTTCACGCCGGAACAGACCGGATATTTCCGCAAAATAGCCGACATGGGGCTAAAAAATCCACGCCTCATAGGATTCGGCATATCCAACCGCAGCACATATGCCGACGCATGCGCCAATTCCTCAGGCGGCATAATAGGATCAATGTTCATAAAATGCCTCGAATCAACCCCCTCAATCAGAGAAGCGGTAGCCGAGCTTATGAAAAGGCTTGGACAGGAATGAGACGCGAAATCAGCATATCGGTATATCAAAAAAATTATAGAAGAGAGCCGAAAGCCTCTTCTATATTTTTGTCATAGTCACGCAGTGAAGCGGAACTAATCCTATGAAATCAGACAGCTAATGATCAGCCATACTGTATGGTACCGTCAGGATTGCGGTAAAGATCAAAGCTCTTCTCATACTGGTCCATTGCACGAAGGCTCATACCCATGCTTGAGAAACCGCCGTCGTGGAACAGGTTCTGCATTGTCACCTTGCGTGTGAGATCCGAGAACATCATGATGCAGTAGTCGGCACATTCATCGGCAGTAGCATTGCCCAGCGGTGACATCCGGTTGGCAAAATCCATAAGCGACTCCATACCCTTGACGCCGCTGCCGGCTGTAGTGGCTGTCGGCGACTGCGATATGGTGTTGATGCGCACATTCTTCTCGCGCCCGTAAATATAGCCGAAGCTGCGTGCTATAGACTCAAGCAGAGCCTTTGCGTCAGCCATATCGTTGTAACCGAACATTGTGCGCTGAGCCGCTATGTAGCTTAAAGCAACAATGCTGCCATATTCAGCTATGGCGTCAAGCTTCTTGGCAGCCTGAATCATCTTATGGAAAGAGATCGCCGATATGTCAAGAGTCTTGCCGAGAAGATCGTAATCAAGATCGTCATAAAGACGCTTCTTTCTTACATTGGGCGACATACCGATGGAATGAAGCACAAAGTCGATCTTGCCGCCAAGCACCTCCATCGAACGCTGGAACACCATCTCGAGATCCTCGACATTGGTGGCGTCGGCCGGAATAACCTCGGCATTGAGCTTCTCGCCAAGCTGAGACACTTCGCCCATACGCACAGCGACAGGGGTGTTGCTAAGAGTAATGATCGCGCCTTCTTCCACGGCTTTCTCAGCCACCTTCCAGGCGATACTCTTGTCGTTAAGCGCACCGAATATCACGCCACGCTTACCTTTCAAAAGATTATAACTCATATTTTTATATTTAATGTCCGCAGACCCTTCCTATGCTGTGTCATATCATACGCAGTACAATAAAGGACTTTAAGACTGACAGTCCTTATTATCATCATCTTACAGTCTGCAGTGTGAATTTTAAACCGGTTTTCCGATGCAAAGGTACGAAAAAAATCTCAACCTGCATTGCCCCTCGGCAACCAATTGCCCCCAACGGCATCAATTATATGCCGTCTCTACTTTTTTCATAAACGGAATATCATCGATTATCAGAATTTTATTATACCTTTGCATTATTACACCGATACCACACATAATACCATATGAAAACAATCAAAGCCCTAATCATGTCAGCATGCCTGGCAGTGAATCTTACATGTATGCCGGCCTACGGACAGACCATGGGAAAACGACATGTCAACGAGTACGGCACCGGATGGCAATGGAACGAAGGCACCATAGAAGTGGAATCACCTCAACGTGCCTCAGGACAGAAGAGTGTACTCGGGCTCGCCCTTCCTGCCATGGAGTCAGTAAGAGTAGGATTTGTCGGGCTCGGAATGCGTGGCCCCGGAGCCGTGGAACGATTCACCCACATCCCCGGTGTGGAGATCAAGGCCCTTTGCGATTATGAACAGTCCCGAGCCGAAAACTGCCAGAAATACCTTGAAAAGGCATCCATGCCTGCTGCCGACATATATTACGGCGAGAACGGCTACGAAGAGCTTTGCAAGCGTCCCGACATAGATCTTGTGTACATAGCCCCCGACTGGCTGCATCATGCACCCATAGCCAAATGTGCTCTCCGCAATGGCAAGAACGTGGCCATAGAGGTGCCTTCGGCCATGACTCTCAACGACTGCTGGGAACTTATAGACCTCAGCGAGAAATTTCAGAAGCACTGCATGATACTCGAGAACTGCTGCTACGACTGGTTTGAGATGAACACACTCAACATGGCCCAGCAAGGGGTGTTCGGCGAGGTTATCCGAGCTCAGGGCGCATACATACACGATCTCAGCCCATTCTGGCGTCATTACTGGAAAAACGGCAAGGATGACAAACTAGGATGGCGTCTTGACTACAATATGCGCCACCGCGGCGATGTGTATCCCACCCACGGCCTCGGACCCGTGGCACAGGCCCTTAATATCCATCGCGGAGACCGCATGAAGACACTTGTCGCCATGGATACAAAATCGGTCAACGGGGCCGCACTCGTAACCGAACTTACCGACTCGGTGTGCCGGAACTTCCGCAACGGTGACCACACCACCACACTAATACGCACCGAGAACGGCAAAGTGATAGAGATACAGCACAATGTGATGACACCACAGCCCTACAACCGCCTTTACCAGCTCACAGGCACCAAAGGATTTGCCAACAAGTATCCGGTGGAAGGCTATGCAATAGGCAAACAACAGCTTGCCGATGCTGGAGTAAAGGCTGATATCGAAGATCTTTCAGCCCACTCATTCCTTAACGACAAAGAAAAGAATGCGCTGATAGAAAAATACCGTCATCCGATACTTGTAAAATACGGAGAAATGGCAAAGGAGGTCGGCGGACACGGAGGCATGGACTTCATAATGGACGCCCGTCTGATTTACTGCCTACAGAACGGACTGCCCCTTGACATGGATGTCTATGACCTGGCTGAATGGTGCTGCCTTGCCGAACTCGGGTCTCTGTCCATGGACCACAACAGCGCGCCTGTAGCCATACCCGATTTCACGCGCGGTGACTGGAACAAGACCAAAGGATACCGACACGCTTTCGCATCTCCTGAACAGGAAGAAGCTTCGATGAAAAAAGCTGTCGCATTCACAGAAAGGCTTAAGGCAAAAGCCTTGAAAAACCAAAAATCAAAATCCAAATCAGGGAAATAGCCCCTCCCGACACTACAATATGAAACCTTTGGACGAAATAGTGTCGCACTTCGGCATAAAAGTCAATGAAACCGACATCAGCCCATTGGGCGACGGTCTCATAAACGACACCTACAAAGTAACCGCCGGACAGGCAGGTGACAATCAATGCTATGTTCTGCAGCGCATCAACCATCACATATTCAAGGATGTGGACACGCTGCAGAGAAATATCGGGATAGTCACCCGTCATATCCGTGCACATCTCTTGACAAAAGGTGCCGATGATATCGACAGCAGGACTCTACGATTTCTGGAAAATCCGGAAACAGGCAAGACATATCACTTCGACGGGGAGAACTACTGGCGCATGATGCTGTTTCTTGACAATACCGTGACCAGCAAAGCAGTCACTCCGGAAAACGCTTACCGCACCGGAGCCGCTTTCGGTGAATTCCAGCATATGCTGTCGGACGTGACGGAAGAGCTCAAGGAGTCCATCCCCGATTTCCATAATATGGAATTCAGGCTTGAACAATTCAGGGAGGCCGTCAATGCCGACAGAGCAGGAAGAGCTGACAGTGTCCGGAATCTTATCGAGGAGCTGGAGAAAAGAAGCGCGCATGCCTGTCTTGCCGAAAAGTTGCACCGTGAAGGCAAACTACCGAAACGCATATGCCACTGCGACACCAAGGTTGACAATATACTCTTTGATCCTGAGGGCAACGTGGTATGTGTCATCGATCTTGACACAGTGATGCCGTCGTTCATATTCTCTGATTTCGGTGACTTCCTGCGCAGCGCGGCCAATACCGGAAGAGAGGACGACCCCGATACCGGCAATGTAGGATTCGACATGGAGATTTTCAGACAATTTGCCAAAGGATACATTGAAAGCGCAAGATGTTTCCTCACCCCACTTGAGACCGAACTCCTCCCCTATGCCGCCGAACGGTTCGCATACATGCAGGCAATACGCTTCCTGACTGACTATCTCAACGGCGACACCTATTACAAGACAGAATACCCTGAACACAATCTGACAAGAACAAAAGCTCAGTATGCTCTGCTGAGGGCCATCGAATCAAAGACCGAAGAAATGACCGATTATATACATGGCCTGACTCGCGTGTAGCCCGCGATACGTGCTTAATCCGGACAATGGATATCGGTCACAACATCAGCCTCCGTAATCTCCCTTACCACCCTGCACGGGGAGCCTAAAGCAAGTACCCCAGAAGGAATATCTTTGGTTACGAGACTTCCGGCTCCGATCACAGTCCCATCGCCTATGGTGACGCCGGGCAATACCGTAACGCCGGCTCCGATCCACACATTTGACCCTATGGTCACCGGAGCCGAATGCATTATGCCTTCATTCCTTTGGCGAAAGTCAAGGGCATGGGTTATGGTGCAGATTGTTGTGCCGGGACCTATGAACACATTGTCGCCGACCCTCACCTCCGCCTCATCAAGAATAGAGACATTGAAGTTGCATATCAGATTGTCGCCCGCATGGATATTATATCCTATGTCACAACGAAACGGACTATTGATTATGAATCTGTCACCTATCTCTCCGAACAGATCTCTGATGATGGATTCCCGCTCAGACTTGTTTTCCGGAGATATGGCATTCAGATTAAAACAAAGACGGGATGCCCTCCCGAGTGCGTCGCCTATCTCAGCGGCAAACCCATTGTGCCAAAGCCCTGACGCCATCAGTTCAAGACTATCCATATACTATACTTCTTATCATATTACAAACCGAGAGAGATTATCAATTACGTTTTTTGGGCTGAAGGTTAAGCCTGTACTGTGCCGTGAAAAGCACATAGCGCGGAAGCGTGTTAGAATAGGACACAGTGCGCCCCGAAGCCGTGACGGAATAATACACATTGGAAAGGCTCTGCAACAGGTCGAATCCTTTGACAGTGAACACCCACTTATTACCCTTTGGAGTGTAGGACGCACTGAGATTCCACATGACATCGGTGGTGTCGAGCTCCTTGGATCCGTAACCGCGACGCGTGTAGAAACTCAGATCAGTATTGATGCGTACTCCGCCGGGCAGGCTGCACATGCCCGTCAACCCGTAATTGAGATTTACGGAATTGACATTGTTGGCCCCCTCCCGTGCCGACCGTGTCCGATTGTTGGTGATGCCACACATGACCGATACCATATGTTTCCATCCGGGGCTGCGCCATGACAATGACATGTTGCCGGTCAGAGTCCAGGTGTCAGCCGTAGTCCTTGACGGATCCTCACCATTGGTGCCGAGCATGTCCACACTATGCCTGCGGCTCACTGACGGGCTTGTCGAAAGTGTGAAACTGCTATTGCGGCCGAAAGCCAAATGACTGTAATCCGACAATGATATGTTGTTGCTGCCGCTCACATTGTATCTGCGCATGCGGCTCACTCCGGTGGCTGTGTCATACGTGTTGCCGTTAACTATTGAATTGTTTTCATAACTATAGCTGAGCGACAGCGTATTTGACATCATGTTATGACCTGACACGCCCCACCCTAACATGTGATTGTGACTTACCGACGACCGCAGATCAGGATTGCCTTCGGATATATAGAGAGGATTGGAATCGTCCACCACATCTATAAGGCTCATGAGGTCAGGGAGACCGGTTGACAAGGAATAACTATATGTGAAATTATGAGAGACGCCATCATGTGAAAAACTGTTTTTCCCGAACGACATATTGACCGAGATATTGGACAGTATGAAATCCGACCTCCTGACATTATAGCTTTTGCTGTCACGCCAGTAGTCGATGTGACGGTTAACAAATCCCACCGAAGGCATTATGAACATGTTCAGTTCGTAACCGTTCTTGAATTTGTTCACATATCTCAGGTTAGGTTTCAGCATATTCTTTACAGAGGTTCTTCTTGTCGTGTTGCTGTTGGAAGGATCGAATGTAGCTTCATAACCAGGCGGGAGTGTGCCGTATATGCCCATATCCTCAAGGCGGTGGAGCGCGTACATGTATGTTCCGTCACGCATATTGGCATACTCACACTCATACCCCATGTCCAGGCTGACATTCCTGATCCTCGCAGTGTAGGTGAACGATCCCGTCAAATTGGTGTTACGGTTGGACGGCATATCGGTATATTGCCGTCTATGCTCCGACGGATTGGGATCGCTGCCGAAATTTATCAGGTAGTCGTTCCAGCTATGGTTTCTGCTGATGGAATAATTTGCCCCCAGGACAACACTCAACATGTCGGAAGTGCCGGGCACCTTGTAAAGCGTTGATGTGCTAAGTCTCACATCACCGCTCTTTGCATCGTTGTTCCCCCTGTTGACATTGCGGTTGATGATAGTGGCGAGCTCTTCGGCAGTCGCGGAGCCATAGAGATTTTCTATGAACTCGACAGTCGCATCCTCACGTTCCTTGTTAAAGCTTGCCGAAAGCGACGACGATGTCCCGTCACGAGTGATATAGGATCCATCGATATTGCCTGACAGGTTCACTCTCCCGAGATCAAACATCAGACCATGAGAAGTGCCGATTCTCATATTTTTATCGCCGCTCCCGGAATAGGAATAATCGTATGTGTCACCTGTATTGAAAAAGTTGGTTCTGTTTGTGGTCGTGATGCGCGTGGAATTGTCCCCGTTATATGTCAACGAACCATGCATACTGCTCTTCTGGCTCGGCGAATCATACGAATAGTCAAGTCCGGTGCTCTTGTAGCGGCTCCTGCCCGAGGACGCATGCATGCCTCCTCCGAAGCTTATCACATTGTATTCCGGACTGCTGAGGTCAAAATTGTTGCCTATATTATTCATATTGCCCAAGAGCGTAAGCCGCGTAGTGCTGCTGAACCAGGAAGCAAACAGGCGCGCCGTGTACAGGTCCTCCGTTCCGTAACCGGCTTCAGCATTGAGAAGCCAGCCCATGGAGTATTCTTTCTTGAGTTTTACATTCATTGTCAGATGTTTCTTGACATTCGGATCATCGATCCATTTTTCAAGCTTTGTCTGACCACGGTACACCTCGACATTGTTTACCGTATATGCGCCAAGATTCTCAAGCATAAGCGTGCGGTCCTTGTTGAAGAATTCCTTGCCGTTGAGAAGCAGGGTCTCCACTTTCTCTCCGTTGACTTTTATCTCACCTTTGCTGCTAAGCTCCACACCCGGCAACTGCGCGATGAGCGCATCAAGCATCGATCCTTCGGCAAGCTGAAATGCATCGGCATTGTAGACCAGCGTATCGCCTTTATGAAAGAATTTCACTTTCGAGGCCACCACCTCCACCTCTCCGAGTTTATGAGGCTCACGCACGAGCTCGGTCAATGGCATCTCGCGCTTCAGTTCGCGCTTGCCCAGGCGTTCGACCTTATACACTATTGTCTGAGATGTGTATCCCGGACACCCAATCTCAAACACATAGGTCGAATCTTTGCGTTCAGTCATGAATTCGATATATGACATGTTCCGGACATGATCTGAATGGGTAAAGGCATATCTGGCTCTCGCCTTTATGGTATCACCGGGATTGCCGTCGTCATCTATCGGTATCATGAAAGCATCGATCAAGTCACGTTTGACCAACGACTCCACAATACGCCCCTCTATAAGCAGACTGTCGGGATGAACACGGCTGCCATCCACATATGAGTAACCGCCCTGGCGTAAAATACCGGACATGACTACACGTTGCGCCATCGATGCATACGTACTGACTGCCACCAGGGCAAGCGAAACAAAAATTCGCATTAAGTCACTCATTATATGTATAATTATTTATTTAGGTACAAATCTAATCAATGAATTCGAAACCAACAAGAAATCATTGATAAAACTACATATTGTACCCCCATAAAGCTTAATAAAGGATTACAATAATCGGTCCAACTCACCACCTATAAACAGAACCCAGCCATCATTTCTTAGGCTTTATATTAAGACGATACTGTGCCGAGAAAAGGACATAACGCGGCAGAGTGTTTGTATATGTGACCGTACGTCCTGCCGCCGTCACCGCATAATGCACATTCGACAGCCGATGCAGGAGATCAAATCCGTCGACAGTGAATATCCATCGTCCGCCACGAGGAGTATAAGTGACACGGGCGTTCCATACGGCATCCGTAGTGTCAAGCTCACGCATCCCGTATCCACGGCGGGTGTACATCTTGAAATCGGTGCTTACGCCGAATCCAGCCGGAAGGGCAAATGTGCCGGTGACTCCATAATTGTAATGAGTAGCATTGATATCTGTGAACCCTGTACGCGAGGAAGTGGTACGGCGGTCAGAAACCGCTCCGTTCAATGACAAAGCCTGTCGGCCTATCTGCCACGACAGTTTCACACTCTCGCTGAACGTACGGGTGTCGACCTTCGACGGCGCAGGGTCAGTGCCGTCAGTGCCTATCATATCCACGCTGTGAATATTGCCTGCTCCGGTAGACGATGAAAGAGAAAACTGCTTTTTGCTGCCGAACTGCAGGTTGAATACATTCTCGGCTTTTATGGAATTATTTCCGTTGACATTATAGGTCTTGTTGTAACGCACACCGGTAGCCTTGTCGTAGTAATATCCCCTGACCAAAGCATTGTCAGTGACTGCATAGTCCACTGTCACAGTATTGTTCATATATCTTTTAGGCGATATCATATAGAACAGACCCAATTTATATGTATGAGAATTTTTCAGTCCCGGGTTGCCGAGAGCGATATTGAGAGGATCGGAGGTGTTGGTCACATCCACCAGGTGCAACAGATCGGGGGTGCCTGTGTCAAGGCCGTATTTCAGTGTCAGGATCTGCATTGCCGATTTTTTTGCAGGACCGCCCCATTGATATCTTATCGATCCGCCAAGATCAGTAATAGAGAAAAGTGCCGACGTACGGCTCACCGGATATGCCCTATTGTCACTGAAATAATGCAGATTGCTATGGAGCACACCGACATTAGGCTCAAATCTGATCTGCAAGGAATTGCCATTGGACAATTTGCCGAGATACATTAATTCAAGCGACAATGTATGTTTGTTCTCACAAAGCCGCGAAGTATAGCTGTTGCCGGCATCAAGACATGACTGATAACCCGCCGGAAGTTCCCCATACACGCCCATATCATCACCAAGACGCTCCAGGGCATACATGTAAGAGTCTCTGTCTCGGTTATGGAAATTATAATCGTACTTCACCGCACCTGACAACATACCTTTTCTCCAATTGTAACCTGTGCCGGCACGCAGTGTAAAGTCATTGTCAGGCGATCCGTAAGTGTAATTTCTCTGTCTGATACCCGCTATGGAATTATCACTATAATTTACGTTTATATCATGCCATGCCTCCGATTTGCGGGAACTGTAGCTTACCGCCATCTGGGCATATATCCGGTCAGGACTTTGAGGTATTTTATAAGAAAGCATCGCATCTCCATTGATGCTGCCTGTTTTGTTCAGGCCGTCATTGAGTCGTCTCGACCGATTGATCATTGAGGACAACTGTTCAGCCGATCCTGTTTCATATATCGCATCAAGTGCCTGTAATGACATTTCTGTCTGTTCTCTGTCAAATGTCGCTGACATGCTCGATGACGTATTGTCTGTACGGGAATAATTTCCGACAACATTTGCCGACAGGTTTACTCCACTGAATTTACGTCCGAAAGAATGATTGGTCCAGACCTTGAAATCCTTATATCTGCTGGCGGCATGACTATAGTCGTAGGTATTGCCGGTCGAGAAAAAATTGGTTCTGTCGGTTGCCGTGACACTGTTGAGCCTGTTGCCCTCATAGGTAAAATTACCTCGTCCGAAAAGTTTTCCTTCCGGCTGATTGTACTGATAGTTAATGCCGGCAAGCTGATACCTTCTTGTGCCTGAAGGCATCCGTTCAGGAGTCCATGAGCCACTCTTCCCCGGCTCACGATTGTCGTTAAGATTGTTGATGTTACCGAGCATCACAACCTCGGTGGTCGGTGTGAACAATGCGGCAAACAGCCGTCCAAGAAAACGGGAATCTGTGCCGTATCCCGCCTGAGCGTTCGCTATCCGCCCCATGGAGTACTCTTTTTTGAGCTTCACATCCATTGTTAGACGTTTGGGCGCAGTGAGGTTATCGTGAAACTTCTCCATCATCGAATGTCCGCGGTACACTTTGATATCCTTGACAGTATATGCTCCTATATTCTGAAGCATTATGTTATTGTTCCCGTCAAAGAAATGCTTGCCATTGAGCAGCAATGACTCCACAAACTCTCCATTGACCGTTATTCTTCCGTTATCACTAAGCTCCACACCCGGCAACTGCGAGATCAGAGCATCAAGCATCGAGCCCTCTGCAATCTGAAACGCATCGGCATTGTAAACAATGGTGTCGCCTTGATGATAAAACTTGATCTTTGAAGCCTTGACCTCGACCTGACCCAGCTTGTGAGGAGCACGGTCGAGATATATGTCGGGAATATTTCTTGAATATTCACGGGCACCCACATTCTCTACCTTATATACTACAGTCCGGGGTGTATACCCCTCACATCCTACCTCAAACACATATACAGAATCTTTTTTCTCCACAAGGAAGGAAATACGGGCAAAATCATTCATGGTCCCGTCACTGAACATAGAGTTTCCCTTGTTCCATACCGTCAGAGAATCCTTTCGGTTACCTTCACCATCAATTGTGTACACCCATGCTTTCGGCAATTCTTTCTTGAACACCGATTCCTTTATTCTGCCATACAGAGTCAATGTCCTCTCTTCTGCGAAAGCCGTTATAGCCGCTGACGATACGATGAGCAATACGAACAGTCTCGCAATATGCAGTGGATATATTTTCATGCAGTTATATTTTTACGCCATAGGTGATACTTTGATTTTCTCACCTATGGCAACAAATTATAAATCTATGTAATTAATAGTGCATATCGAACTCCTGAATTTTGATGTGCAATAAAGCCTTGAACCGTCGGGTGACACACATATATCAGAAACATTTTTATCGGTCTTGATCTTCTTGACCGGATTACCATTCCAATCCCACACTCCTACAGTAGTGACCGGATCACCCTCAACCTTAGATTCGCTATATACAGCATATACCTAATCATCCGAAGCGGCAATACATCTGAAACCATATTGTATATTATGATTCACATGAGCGATACCGTCGTCGGACACCTCTATTGGAAAATAGTTGTTGTGAGATGTACGCGATATGCTGTCGCCTGTTATCTCATACGTCTCCAAAATTCCCGAATTCCGAATTATTGATGCCACTCTTTTTCCGGAACCCGACACACTGATCTCCCTACCCAATCCTTTTGGTATTACCGGTAATAATTCATCACACGAACCTATCAGAGTAACACCGTCCGCTACATCAAGCAGGCTCACAGCCTGACGTCCTGTTGGCTCCCCGTTCTCATATACCAATGACACTGCTATGACATGATCGTCAGGAGCAAGCACGATATCATTAATCGGGAAAACAGAATCCACTCTATATAGTGCTTTAGGTTCATATTCAGGTGAATATCTCACAAGAAACCTGTCAGTCATACCTAAATTGAGCACTCCGAAATCACCAGTGCTTCTGTCAATGCTCAATCCGTATGGATTCGTCAGTTCTCCTATATGCGACCTACGATCAATGTAGCTACCAATCTCTTCTCCTGTGGTTATGTTATACACAAACAGGCTACGTCCCCCTGCATCACCGAGCACATAGACACAGGAGTCATCCACGGCAAAACATCTTGGATTAGGCATCATATCGTCACCGGTCACATAAGTCCACTTGACATCCATAGAGTCAGGAAAATGCAATCCGGAATCAGACATCTCACCACCATTGCCATTCCTCCCCGCACAGGCTACAAATAGCAGGCATACAAGACTTAACAGAAATCTTACTACCATCCCGTCAATACTACTAAAATGTTTCTCTGATTCAGTGTGACATTTTATTGATCCGGAACAATACCCGAAAGCCATGTCTTCATTTCCTTTCATTGAGCGACATATTATGGATTAATAAATCCACTTTCTCACAGTGCCATGGCAATTATAAAAACAGTTTGTAGTTACAAATAATGACTCTGAATGAAAATGTGATAATGCTTTTTCGCAAATATACGTGCTATAAATTAGAATGACAAATTATTCCTACTGAATTTTCAATAAATTTACGTCAAAATTCGCCAAAGTCTCTTATGAGAAGTATAAATGTTCAATACGGATTGCTTGAATGCTGGAACGAGAGTTCAAGAAACATGAATGCTAAATGAAAGTGTCAGAAAGACAGAAAAGAAACAGAAGATATCTTTTGCCATCAGCTCTTTGTAGCCAACAACTAAAAATATCTTCCGTATCTTTTATAGCATGTGATACTTTCATATCCATGCTATGTATTTGTGCTGCGATAGCACATCTCCGAATTCAATGATCAGGGCATTTACATGATACCTGATCGAGTCATTGCGAGATCAATCGGCACACTTTGCCTTGATGAACTCGCGGTTGAGACGGGCGATGTTGCTGAGCGAGATGTTCTTGGGACATTCGGCCGCACAGGCACCGGTGTTGGTGCAGTTGCCGAATCCGAGCTCGTCCATCTTGCTGACCATGGCGCGGGCGCGGCGGGCGCGCTCTACCTGACCCTGGGGAAGAAGGGCAAACTGGCTCACCTTGGCACTCACGAAGAGCATTGCCGAACCGTTCTTGCAGGCAGCGACACATGCGCCGCAGCCGATACATGTGGCTGAATCCATGGCGACGTCGGCAACCTCCTTGGATATAGGCAGGTTGTTGGCATCGGGAGCACCGCCGCAATTGAACGATACATAACCTCCGGCCTGCTGGATCTGGTCAAAGGCATTGCGGTTGACCATGAGATCGCGTATCACAGGGAATGCGGCCGAACGCCAAGGCTCGATGGTGATGGTGTCCTCGTTGTTGAACTTGCGCATGTGAAGCTGACATGTGGTTATGCCCTGCACAGGACCATGGGGATGTCCGTTGATGTACAGAGAGCACATGCCGCAGATGCCCTCGCGGCAGTCGCTGTCAAATACCACAGGCTCCTCACCTTTCTCCACGAGCTGCTGGTTGAGCATGTCGAGCATTTCGAGGAAGCTGCTTCCGGTGGAGACGTTCTCCACACGGTAGTTCTTGAACGCCCCCGGTTCTTTCGGGCTACGCTGGCGCCAAATCTTGAGGTTTACATTTATATTATGTTCCATTTTGCTTCAGATAAAAAATCGGGGGATTGTTTATGACTTGTAGTTACGGGTCTGAACCTTGATCTCGGTGTAGTTGAGCGGCTCCTTGAGAAGCACGGGCTTCTCATTCTCGCCGGTGTACTTCCAGCAGGACACATACATGTAGTCCTTGTCGTTACGTGCGGCCTCGCCGTCGGCAAGCTGATACTCCTCACGGAAGTGTGCGCCGCATGACTCGTTGCGGTTGAGCGCGTCGATAGCCATCATCTTGGCTATAACGATGAAGTCCTCAAGGCGCAGAGCCTTCTCAAGTTCCTGGTTGAGATCGTCGGCATTTCCTACGATGCGGAGATCGGTGTAGAACTCCTTGCGCACCTCCTCTACCTCCTCAAGAGCCTTCACAAGACCCTGAAGTGTACGGCCCATACCCACGAGATTCCACATCACGTGACCGAGACGCTTGTGTATCTGGTCAGGCGACTTTGTTCCCTTTATGTCCATGAGTTTCTTAATGCGCTCGCGCACACCCTTCTCAGCCTCGTCGAACTCCTTGGTGTCAGTGGTGAAATGAGGCACCTTGATCTGGTCGCTGAGATAGTTCTGCATGGTGTAAGGTATCACGAAGTAACCGTCGGCAAGACCCTGCATGAGGGCTGACGCACCGAGACGGTTGGCACCATGATCGGAGAAGTTGCACTCGCCGATAGCGAAAAGTCCCTTGATAGAGGTCTGAAGCTCATAGTCGACCCATATGCCTCCCATAGTGTAGTGGCTTGCAGGGAAGATCATCATCGGGGTATGGTAGGGATCGTCATCGGAGATCATCTTATACATGTCGAAGAGGTTGCCGTAACGGTCACGCACAACGTCCTCGCCAAGCCTGTCGATGGCATACTTGAAGTCAAGGTACACTGCATTGCCTGAACCTACACCGTAGCCGGCGTCGCAACGCTCCTTGGCGGCACGGCTGGCGATATCACGAGGGCAAAGATTGCCGAAAGCGGGATAACGACGCTCCAGATAGAAGTCGCGGTCCTCATCGGGTATGTCGGTAGGTTTCTTCTTGCCTGCGCGGATAGCCTCGGCATCCTCTTTCTTCTTGGGCACCCAGATACGTCCGTCATTACGGAGCGATTCGCTCATAAGTGTGAGCTTTGACTGGTCCTCGCCATGCACGGGGATACATGTGGGGTGGATCTGTGTGAAAGCGAGATTAGCGAGATAGGCACCTTTCTTGAATGCCTGGACAGCGGCTGAACCGTTACAGCCCATAGCATTTGTGGAAAGGAAGAATGCACGTCCGTAACCGCCGGTGGCAAGCACTACGGCATGTGCGGCGTAACGCTCCAGCTCACCGGTGATAAGGTTGCGCACAATGATGCCGCGGGCACGGCCGTCGATGATCACGAGATCAAGCATCTCGCGACGGTTGAATGACTTCACTGTGCCCTTCTTGATCTGACGGTTGAGCGAGGCATAGGCACCGAGCAGAAGCTGCTGACCTGTCTGACCCTTGGCATAGAATGTACGTGATACCTGTGCGCCGCCAAACGAACGGTTGGCGAGAAGGCCGCCGTATTCACGTGCGAAAGGAACACCCTGGGCCACACACTGGTCAATGATATTATTGGACACCTCGGCAAGACGGTACACATTGGCCTCGCGTGAACGGAAGTCGCCGCCCTTGATGGTGTCATAGAAGAGACGGTACACTGAGTCTCCGTCGTTCTGATAGTCCTTGGCTGCATTGATACCGCCCTGGGCTGCTATGGAGTGGGCACGGCGCGGTGAATCCTGTATGCAGAAATTCAGCACATTGAAGCCGAGCTCTCCGAGAGTGGAAGCAGCCGACGCGCCTGCAAGGCCTGTGCCCACGACAATAATGTCGAGGTTGCGCTTGTTGGCGGGATTGACGAGCTTCTGATGAGCCTTATAGTTGGTCCACTTCTGGGCGAGAGGTCCCTCGGGGATCTTGGAGTCTATCTGATATTCAGGGAGCTTTGAGGACTCGATGTCGGCATAATCCTTCATGATGGGAGTGGAGTCAATCATCCCTTCGAGGTTCTTTAAATCTGCCATATCTGGTAATGTTATTTTTTTTAATTCGGGAAAATATTAGTTCTCGCTGCAATTCACATTACATGGCACGCACAGTGAACACTACGGCCTGAATGATGAAGAGACCCACGACGATGGATGTCCACCAGAAGCTGATGCACTTGAGGCGGGGAAGCCATGTGTCATTGTCCCATCCTGCGGTCTGGAACATTGACCAGAAGCCATGGTTCATGTGGAACCAGAGAGCCACGAAACCGATTATATAGACAATCGGAGTCCAGATCTGTGAGAAAGCGATATTGATGAACGCCATGCCGTCAGCGGGATCCACATAGACGCCATTGTCCATATAGCCCTCCTCGAGGATCTCGGCAAGCTGCATCCTTGCCCAGAACTGGATGAGGTGTACCACAAGGAATGCGAGCACCACAATACCGAGCACGAGCATATTCTTGGACGACCATTCCACACCGGGAGCTGCACCGGCTATGGCATACTGGTCATTGCCGCGGGCACGGCGGTTCTGAAGTGTGAGCCACAGAGCGTAGATGATGTGAAGGACAAAGAGAGCTGCGAGGCCGATAGAAGCCACAAGGGCATACCAGTTGGCTCCGAGGAATTCGCACACAGCATTATAGCCCATTGGCCAGAACAGCGCGACACCATTCATCAGGCAGTGAAACGTGACAAATAGGACGAGGCAAGCTCCGGTGACTGCCATCACAAACTTGCGTCCTATAGATGAACATGTTAACCACATAGTAGTGTTGAGTAAAAAAATTAAAAATTATTTGATTAGTTGATAATTTGCCGGGTGTGTTTTCTTCCCTCAGTGGATTTTCATTGCAAAGATAGTGTAAATCCACTTCCCACACAATATTTAAAGAAATTTTTCCGTATTTATGTCTGATATAAATACAATTGAAATTTTTTTTGTGTATTTTTGCACATCAAAATAAATCTGTCTAACCCGGGCCTCCCCCCGGAGGTCATGCCTGATGCAATGATAATACTATACCGCACATACCAGATACTGATCTTCTGTCCTCTGATAATTGTCTCGACCATAGTCACTGCGGTCATCACCGTGGCGGGCTCGGCCATGGGTGCCGGCAAGTGGTGGGGCTACTATCCGGAAGTGCTGTGGTCACGAATTTTCTGTTGGCTTGCATTCGTAAAAGTGACAGTGAGCGGACATGAGAATATCGACAAGGACACGTCCTACGTATTCGTGGCCAACCATCAGGGAGCCTATGACATATTCTCACTCTTCGGCTATCTGGGACACAATTTCCGATGGATGATGAAGGAGAGCCTTCGCAAGATCCCGTTCGTTGGCTGGGCGTGCAAGGCGTCCGGACAGATATTCGTCGACAACTCCTCAGTGAGCGCGACACGCCACACAATGCAGGAGGCCGAAAAGCAGCTCAGCGGGGGCATGTCACTCGTAGTATTTCCCGAAGGAGCACGCACATGGGACGGCAAGATGCGCAAATTCAAGAAAGGTGCCTACCTGCTTGCCGTAGAGTTCGGACTGCCGGTAGTCCCTGTGACTATCGACGGTGCTTTCGACGTGCTGCCACGTTTCAGATTCCTACCACGGCCCGGGCACATCAGGCTAACCATACACAAGCCAATCCATCCCGCATCCGACGGCAGCCATGACCTCAACGCGCTCATGGAGGAAAGCCGCGCCGCCATAGCCTCGGCTCTGCCTCAACAATAGACAAAGAAGACAGAAGAGCCCCTGCAGCAAAGCCCCCCTGTCCCTTTTCTTATCGTGATTACACCACGCTATTTCACCGGTATCTTCTCGATGCGACGCTGATGGCGTCCGCCGTCAAACGGCGTTTCAAGGAATTTCTCCACAATCTGTATTGCGGTGACATTGTCGATAAACCGAGCCGGAAGCACGAGCACATTTGCGTCATTGTGACGGCGGGCAAGTTCGGCAAGCTCTACATTCCAGCATAGGGCGGCACGTATGCCCTGATGCTTGTTGAGCGTCATGCCTATGCCATTGCCTGAGCCACAGAGAGCTATAGCCGGATAGCACGCCCCCTCTTCTACTGCCTCGGCACACGGATGAGCGAAATCGGCATAGTCACAACTGTCTGCCGAAAATGTACCGAAGTCCTTGAACTTTATCTCCTGTGCTTCAAAATACCCCTCTATGAGCATTTTCATTTCGTAGCCTGCATGGTCACTGCAGAAAGCTACCGGTGTCCCTGGTTTTAGAATTGACATAATTTTATATGGTTATTTATTTAAGTTTCGCAAGTTCAACTTACTGATTTCAGATTGTAAAATTGAGCGATA
>CAJURI010000027.1 GCA_910588795.1 uncultured Duncaniella sp.
TTAAATTGAATTATCAACCTAAACACCTCTATTGCCGATTCGCTGAATAGTTACCGGTGGCGAGCTCCTTGTTGCGGCGGAATATACCGGTCACCACCACGTCATGAAGTGTCTCGGGGCTTTCGTCAAGAGTCACATTCATTGATGACCGTCCGCGCGTGGAAAGCTCCTTCGGCTCCATGCCCACGAACGAGAACACGAGCACGGGATTCTTTGTCCCTCTGGGGAGTGTGAGGGTGTAGCGGCCGTCGATGTCGGTGCTTGTGCCGTGCCTGGGGTTGCCCTTCAGCAGGACTGTCACGCCCGGCAGAGGGTCGCCGGCCTTGTCGGTGACTGTTCCGGTGATTGTCGATGCCGCAGTGTTGGCGTGGGAGTTGTCCTCAAACAGTGATATGGTTTTGTCGACGATCTTGTAGGATAGCCCGAGCTGGTCGGTGAGGGTGAGGTCGAGGAGCTGTTCGAGCGGTACGTCGGTGTACTCGCCTGTCACTGTCCGGTCGATCTGCCCTACAAGACCGGTCTTGTAGACGAAGTCGTAGCCGGTGGCTTTCGTCAGCACTTCAAGGGTGCTTCTGAGGCTGTTGCCTTTGAATGTCGCACTGTAGTTCTGGCCCAGTGCGGCTATCGGCAACAGCAGTGCTGCAACGAATGATAGAATAATTCTCATAATGTGATAATTGGGTTATTGATTGGAAGGTTTCTTTATTTCAGCTGGGATATTGTGACCTTGTTGCCGGAGATGCCGAATGATATGTCGCCGCAGTTCTCGAGGATGGTGATGGCGGTGTTGAAGTCGGCGTAGCGCGGGATGTTGCCGTTGAACTTTATGGTGGCGAGGGCCGGATCGGTGAATTCAAATTTGAAGTTGTACCATCGTGCGAGGTCCTGCATTATGGTGAGGAGGGTCTGTCCTTCAAACACGAATCTGCCGTGACGCCAGCCGGTGATGACTTCGGGATTTACGGTGGTCATGGTAAGCGTGGAGTCCTCCTTGTTGAATATGGCCTGGTGGCCGGGTGATAGGTGTATCTCCGCGCTCTGACGGCCGGGCTTCCTGAGCGATATGGAGCCGCTTTCGAGTGTGGTGTAGGAGTTGTCGTCGTCAGGGTATGAGCGGACGTTGAACGTGGTGCCGTAGACTTTGATCTCCAGCCCGTTGTGCTCTACGTAGAACGGTCGGTTCTCGTCCTTGCGTACAGCGAAGTAGGCTTCGCCGGTGACCTCGACCCTGCGTTCGCCGGGAGTGAATGTCTCGGGATAGCGGAGTGTCGACTCGGAGTTGAGCCATACTACTGTCGAGTCCTCGAGTATGATCTTGAATTCTCCTCCGCGCGGCACCTCAAGGCACAGTTCTTCGGGTGATGTGAGGCATATGTCCTGCCTTGAGGCCGGGAAGTTGTTGCCGGAGGCTATGGGGTCGTTCGCGCCAAGGGGTATGGCGGTCCCGGATGATTGCCAGAGGACGGCTTTCGTTATGCCTGGCTTTATGGTGGCGGGACTGACGGCTGAGGAGGTCCCTGTTGCGGCTACGGGAGGGGGCGTGAGCGAGGTGTCGCGGCCTATATACCACAGCGCGGAGCAGAGTATGACTGCCACGGAGGCTGCCGCGGCTATGATGGCGCGCCGGCGGCGCAGCGGGGCGCGGGCTATGTGGATGCGTGCCTGCATCTCGCGCAGTGCCTGTCCGGAGCCGGCGAGGTCGCGCTGGCGGTATTCGCGTGTGAGCTCATCCTTGTCAAGAAGGATTTCGAGGAGGGCGGCACGCCGTCCAGAGGTGTCGGCGGCAACCCAGTCGTCAAGGCGGCGGCTCTCGCTTTCGGTGATTGTCCCTGTGAGGCGTTTTAATATTATTTCCGTTATGTCGGGGCTGATGTTTTCAGGCATATGATGTCAGTGATGTGTGATGGCTGTTTTTTATCCTTATTACGTGTGAAATTGAAAACACTAAACTTTTTTATTGAAAAAATTTATTTTTTAGGTAAAAATACATTTACAAAGCATTATCTTTGCGCCGAAATGACCTGAGAATGTCCGATATGCCGGATTATTATTACATATATGAAGCGTTCAGTGAGGGGAATCTTCGTCCGCTCTATGATCATGTGTTCCCTTCGTTGCTCCGCTATGCGAGGAAGCTCACAGGGGAGCAGCTGTCGTATCTGGCAAAGGACTGTGTGCAGGACGCCATATTTCAGTGCTATATGCACAGGCGCGGCTATGCGTCGCCGGCTCACCTGAGGAATGCTCTCTTCGTGGGCATACGCAACAGGGTCATAGACCTCATGCGCAAGGCTGAGTATGACCAGGATTATATGGAGAATGTGATGCTTGGTGACAGTGAGGAGGAGGATGTGTCGCTGGCGATCATATATCAGGATGCACTCGATGTGATATATGGTGCGGTGGACCGCCTTCCGCAGGAGTATCGCGAGCTTTTCAGGATGAGTTTCGAGCAGGGACTTAAGAATACGGAGATCGCGAGGCTTCTGTCAGTTTCGGAGGTCACCGTGATCAAGCGCAAGGCGCGCCTGATAGAGAGGCTGCGCCGGATGCTCGGCAAGGATATAGACTGCTATCTTATATTTTTCCTGCTGGCGGCATAGAGGGCTGCCGGCGGCGGATATGTATATGAAAAAGCCCGGCATCATGATCTTGCGGTATCATGGTGCCGGGCCGGTCGTATTATGGATGGTTATCCGGTGTTAGAATCAGTGCTTGGGTGCTTCGAGGTCGTGGATCGAGTAGGCTGTCATGAGCAGCTGATCGGTGGTAAGATTGGGGAGCTGCTTGCGTGCGAATCCGCTGACTTTTTTGACCTGTTCCGGAGTCGAGGGTGCGAATGATTTCGAGAGCTGTGACAGCAGTGCGCCCTGCTCTTCGGAGCCGAGTGTGGCGAAGTTTTTGTCGCAGAAATCCACGTAGGCCTCCACATCCATCGAGGCGTGGGCTTCGGCGAAGCGGAACATGTTGGCAAATTTAGATGACAGGCCCATCAGACCGGCGGTCTGTTTGAATTTGTCATACTCCTGACGTGAAGCCTCGTCGGTGATGGAGTTGGTTGTGAAGTAGCGGGTGGCTTCGAAAGTCATCTGCCGTTTGATCTGCTCGGCTATGTCGTTGCTCTTTGATGCGTCGAAACGGTCGCGGTTGGCAATCATGAACTGGACGCGGGGAGTGTTGTAGCCGGTGGTATAGGAGTCAAACATGAAGTGGTTTTCAGGTTTCAGACGCTGTTGCTCATTGAGGGATTCGAAGTAGTCGTCGATTATCTTGCCGGCCTGATAGAATGCCGACATGTAGTCGCGAGCGTTGTCCACGATGCTTATGGCATATGCTCTCACCACTTCTGGGGTGCGCTCGCCGGCCTCGTAGCGCGCGGTGACGCGCTCGGGGGAGAGTTCGGGATTTTTGCACATTTCTACTGCGGTGATGAAGTCCTGTCCGTCCTTCATGCCGGCGAATGATCCGAGCTTGTTGCCGTCGGCATCAAACACCATGAGAGTCGGGTAGGCCTTGACTTCGACTGTCTTTGCGAGCGCGGCACCTTCGGCCTCGGCGTCAAGCTTGAGGCATACGAAATTGGGGTTGAGATAATCTCCGATTTCCTTTTTGGGGAATACATTGGCCGCCATGCGTTTGCAGGGTCCGCACCACTGTGTGTAGAAGTCTACGAAGATGAGTTTGCCTTCAGCCTTGGCGGCTGTCTTTGCTTCGTCGAATGTGATGTGGCGGAATTCTGTCTGAGCCGCAGCCGGCATAATGCCGGCCATGGCTATCAGAGCTGAAATGATAGCTTTTTTCATCAATTATTGGAATATTAGATGTTCTGGGTCAGAGACGGGTTGAAGTTGGTGGCGTTCATGGGGAAGGGATAGATCCACAGCGGAGAGTTGGGGCGGATGGTGAAGTCTCCGAAATCGTCCATGTGGTGCACCACATCGGCTGCATATTCAGGCTCGGTGTTGCGACGCTTGCAGTCGAAGAAGTTTTCATATGATATTATGCACTCCACGGTCTTGGCTTTGCTCAGCAGGGCCATGGCCTCCTGTTTGGTGTTGACGGTGCCTTTGAAGGGTCTGTAGAATTCGGGGTGTATGCGGTATTTGCGCACCTTGTCGACCTGGTCGAGACCCTCGTCGATTTGTCCCGCGCGGATAAGGCACTCGCCAAGCACGTAGTACATCTGCTCGGCGCGCAGTCCCCACACGTTGATGCGGGCCGCACCCTGGGGCGAGTAATTTGCGCTCCCCTCGGGTCCGTAGAGCAGGTCGTCATATTCGGTCCAGTCATCCTCGCGCGAATAGTAGCGCACATAGTCGCCCTGTTCGTAGAGGCTGAGGAACTTGGGAGTGAGTGTCATGTTGCCCATTTCGGACTGGTTGGTGACGAAGCTGGTGAGGATAAACATGTAATGGTTGGGCGAGTTGAAAGTGGATTCCCAGGTGCCTTTGTCGACTATGGTAGAGCGGTCTTCGATGGTGGGGTTGATCCCGAGAGCTTTGCGGGCATATGTGGCTGCCTCTTCGTAGCGTTTCATCTGGAAGAGCACACGGGCGCGCACTGCGTAGCCGAAGTCGGCCTCGAAGCGGAAGGGATCGTCGGTCGGGGTTTTGTCGAGGCATTCTATAAGCTCGTCGGAGCAGTCGGCGAGGATCTTCTCGTAGACCTGGGCCACGGTGAGCTTGGTCTTCTCGGCACCGAAATCGATATTATCCACGTAAGGCACGCCTCCGGTCGATGCGGCGGTGGCCTCGTCATACTGTGCGGCCCATAGGTTCACGGCCAGGAAGTGAAACCATGCGCGGAGTATGCGTGCCTGTGCTATGAAGCGGTTTTTCTTGTACTGGTCACCGTCGAGATCAGGCATCTGGCAGGCCACGATGTTGCAGTATTTTATATTCGAGTAAATCTCCTTGTAGCGTTCGTCCTCCTCGCATAGAGCGACGCGGTCAACGGACTCGTCAGCGTAGATGAACGCGTACTCCACGGAGTTTTTCACATTGAATATTTCCTCGGGAGTCGACCACAGTGCGAATGTGTTGCCGGTGATCATCTCGTGGTTGAAATCCCAGTCATATATGCGCCATTCCTTGTTGATGAGCGCGCCGAGGTCGTCGACGGTGTTGAGAGTCGAGAATCCGCGGGGAGTTATGTCGAGCTTGTCGTCACAGGAGGTGAACACGGCAAGCAGTGTCAGGAGGAGTGAAATATATTTTTTTCTCATGATGAAAAAGTCTTTAGAGGTTGAGGAAAATGCTCATGGTGTAGGTCGACGGAGTCTTGACGGGGATTCCGCCCATGCGTGTTGCTTCGGGGTCCCAGCTGCGGCCGTTGCGTGCCCATGTGGCTACGTTGTCGACCTGGAAGCGGAGGCTCAGGTCGCTGAGTCCGATGCGGCGTATGAGTTTGCGCTCAAACTCGTAGGAGAGTGTGATGGAGCGGAGCTTCAGGTAGTCGGCACGCGAGTAGTTGCGATAGTCCGATGAGGCTATCTGCATGGTGCGCGAGTCGTAATATTTTGTGAGATATCCGTTGGGGACGGCACCTTCCACACCGTTCCAGAAGTCAAGTTCGGATGCTGCTGATCCGCCTCTGGTCGAGGTGATGCCCCATACGCGCGGGTCGGTGTTCATGTAGTGGCCGCCGTAGTAGTGCATCATGGCTGAGAGTGTGAAGCCCTGGTAGCGTATCTCCAGGATGATGCCGCCGGTCCATACGGGGGTCGATGTGCCGAGATATACGCAGTCCTCTATCTTGAAGTCGGCCGATGAGAGTGATGTGTTGTGGATCTCGCCGTTGTGGTCACGCCATGTTCCGTAGGTGATGCCCTTGTCGTCGGTGACATATCCGGCATAGTCGACACCGATAACTGTGTTGAGGGGATAGCCCTGCTTGAGTTCCATGGAGCGGAACTCCGAGCCGGTGTGGGGATGGAAGTACACTTTCTTGACCTTGTTGTGGTTATAGCCGAATGTCAGGCCGAGGTTGATGCCCACCTGCTTGCGTGAGTTGGAGGGGAGTATGCGGCCGTTGAGCTGGAGCTCGACACCGGTGTTGAGCATCTCGCCGGCGTTGAGAAGCAGGTCCTCGAAGCCAGAGGTGATGTCGAGTGCTACGTCGGTGAGGATGTCGGTGCTGTATTTGCGGTATGCGTCGACAGAACCGTTGAGGCGGTAGCCGAAAAGGGCGAAGTCAAGACCCCAGTTCCATGTGGCTGTCTTCTCCCAGCGGAGCTGGTCGTTGGGAGCCTCCTGTATCTCGCCCATGATGCCGCCGTTGAAGCGGTTGGTCGAGAGGCTTGCGGTCATGACTGACTTGGCGTTGGAGTTGATGTTTCCGGTCAGACCGTAGGAGACGCGGAGCTTTAGGGCGTCGAGCCAGTTAAGAGGCTGGAGGAATGCTTCGTTGTGGGCGTTCCATGAGCCGCCTACCGACCATAGGGGACGTCCGCGGAATTTCGGGTCGGTGCCGAAGAGGTCGGCCTTGTCCACGCGGTATGATCCGAATACGCTGTAGCGGGAGTCATACACGTAGCTGCCGGTGAAGTAATAGCTGTAGAAGCGGTGGAGGGTTTCGGTGATACGGAAATCAGTGTAAATGCCTGAGGGAGGGCAGCTTGTGCCGAGTATGCCCATCTGTCCGAAGCCGTTGACGAATTCCCAGTCGACGTGGGTATTCTGATTGGTGAGTGTCTGGTGGTCATAGCCGAGATAGGCAGCGGATGAGCCGTTTGACTTAGTCTGGCGGTATTCGAAGCCGGCGAGGACGCTGATGTCGTGCTTGCCGAAAGTGCGGTTGAAGTCGGTCTGCGCACGGAAGGTGTAGAAGCGGCTGTGGGTGTTGGATGATATGAGCATGCCGCCGTCGGGTACGTGATGTTCTATGGGGAGGAGCTGCTCCACCTGCTTGGCGGCTGCTATATTGCCGTTCTCGTCGTAGAAATAGTCTCCTGTTGCCGGGTTGACTACTGAATAGCCGGGATATGCATCGGGATTCATAAGCACGTCCCAGATGTCGACGGACGGGTCAACCTCCCATACTTTAGTGACACCGCCGGTGGTGTAGCGGTTGTAGATGTCGCGGGCATAGTAGGAGTCTTTATAGTATTCGGTCTCTGACTGCTGCTGTATGTCCTCGTGCTGATACATCACCGAAGCGTTCCATCCCTGCACAGGGAGGTGGAAGAGGGCGTGTACGTAGGCTCGTATGTTGGTGCCGGTATTTTTGGATGTGTTGAGTCCGATCTCGTTGCGGAGATTGTAAGAGTGGTCCTTCAGGCCGAATGCCGGATTCTCGAATACGGGATTGTCGAGCATTGCGTCGGCCTCCATGCGTGCGAGCGAGCCGTCGGCTTCATACATGCTCTGATAGGGGTAGAAGCTGTTGATGTCGCTGTAGGCTCCGGTGGCATTGCGCTTAGTGCGGTTGTTGATGACGTTGACTGAGAATGAAAGGTCGAGCCACTTTGCAGCCTTGAGGTCTCCTTTGTAGCGGAACTGGAGTGAGCGGTTGTTTTCTTTCTTCATTCCGAGGTTGTCGTCTGAATAGTTGAAAGTGAAGCTCGATGCGAGCACTTTACCCTGATTCCGGAGCGAGAGGTTGTAGGTCTGGGCTATGCGTGTGCGTTCGGCGGCGTCCTGCCACTCGCGGCGGTAGTCGTTGCGCGCCCATGAGTCGAGAGTCCTGTTCATGGCGTCGGTGTCGAGTTCGCCGAGGTGGTTGCGTACAAACATGCGGGTCACGGGGGAGAGACCGCTACGGCGGTCATAGTCGTTGTATTGGCTGAGCAGGGAGTTGAACTGGTCGGGGTCGTTGTCCTTCATGCCGTTCCAGTTGAGGCGGTCGAGCTCTATGGCCTGGGCGGCTGTGGCCCATCCTGACTTGGAGTAGTCGGTCTTGCCTGAGATCGAGAGGTCGGCGTTGAAGTCTACGGAGAGCTTCTCGCGGTCGGCCTGCTTGGTGGTGATGACGATGACGCCGTTGGAAGCGCGTGCGCCGTAGATGGCTGCCGCCGATGCGTCCTTGAGCACGGTCACCGACTTGATGTCATAGTTGTTGACGGTCTCGATGCCGCCTTCGATGGGGAGTCCGTCTACCACTACGAGCGGTGCTGTCGAGGCTGTGAATGTTCCGACGCCGCGGATGACGATATTGTTTTCACCCGAAGAGTATTTGTTGCGCTTGTTGACGAGACCGGGGATGTTGCCCTCGAGTCCGGCGGTGATGTTGTCGATGTGACGCTTGTTGATCTCGTCGCCGGTGAGTATGGTGTAGGAGCCGGTGGCGTTTTCGCGCTTGATGTTCTGGTAGCCTGTCACCACCACTTCATCCATGGTGGATGCGTTGGTGCGGAGGGTGACGTTAATGTTGTTTCCTATGTTGTTCTTGGTGAGTCGCACTGACTGTGGATACATGCCCACGTAGGAAATTTCGAGAGTTGGGTCGGTGTGGTGTACGTATATGCTGAATCGTCCGTCGATGTCGGCACTTACACCGTAGTGTGTGCCTTTGAGCATTACGGTCGCGCCGGCGAGGGGCTCGCCCTCTTCATCGGTCACTGTGCCGTGGACGGTGGTGTCGAAGGCGTATGATCTCTTGTCGGCCTCGGAGAGAGACACTGTCGAGCCCACGACCTTGTAGGATAGACCGAGCTGCTGCTCCACTGTGGCGTTGAGCAGGTCGCTGAGGCTCATGTCGTTGTACTTGCCGGTGACTGTGGCCTTGTTGTTTTTGATCAGGTCTTTTTGATAGACGAAGTCGTGGTTGGTACTTTTCTTGAGAATCTGGATTGCTGTTTCGGCCGGTGCATTGTTGAATGTGGCGTTGTAGGTCTGCGCGAGACCTGTAACGTTTAAGCACATTACCATTACAAGCAGCCACAATAGTCGTGGATTCATAAGCTTTTGGGGGTTAAATGATTGATTTGTTAAATGATTGATTTATTGTTACGTTTTTAGCTATTTGTTGATGCACTGTCGGTGGCGGAGATGATGATCAGGCCGTCGGGCGAGAGAGTGAAGCGTATGCCTCCGCAGTTTTCGAGCACCTGTATGGCGGTGCGGAAGTCGGAGTATCGCGGTATGCTACCCATGAATATGCGTGATGACAGGGATTTGTCGGCAAATTCGTAGCGGAAGTCATACCATCGGCTGAGGTCGCGCATTATGCGGTCGAGTGGCTGGTTCTCGAATACGAATCGACCGTGCCTCCAGGAGGTCACTACGTCGGGGTCGACCACCGACATGTTGATGCGGTCGGATGTGTGGTCGAGTACTGCCTGGTGGCCTTGTGAGAGGAACAGTTCTCCCGAGGGGGTTGAGGACTGGGAGAGGGATATGGAGCCGGTCTCGAGTGTGGTGTAGGTGGCAGGCTCGTCGGCGTAGGCGCGTATGTTGAATGTGGTGCCGTAGACGCGTACTGTCTGGCGGTCGGTCTCCACGTAGAATGGCCTTGAGGGATCTTTCTTGACATGGAAATATACTTCACCGGTCACGGCCACACGCCTCTCGTCGGAGCCGAACATTTCGGGGTAGCGTATCGTGGATTCGGAGTTGAGCCACACTTCTGTCGAGTCCTCGAGAATGATCTTGAATTCGCCTCCGCGAGGCACTTCGAGGCATAGCTGCTCGGGGAGCTTTGTCTGCACGGCGCAGGAGGGCAGATGTATGGAGCCGTCGGCTCCTGACTCGTCGGCCGACAGGATGACGGCTTGCCCGGTGGAGTTGGTGATGACAGCCTTGGGCGATCCTGCCACGAAATCGTCGATCCCTTTCGGAGTCGTGTTGGCGTATATGTCGGGGTTCCGGTCATTTCCGGTGGAGAGTTGTGTAAATGTCCCCGGGATATAGTGCAGGGCTGCTCCGACAGCTATTATTATTGCGAGTATGGCGGCCGCCTGCATGATGCGCCGGTTCATGCGTGACCTCTTTCCGGAACGTATCATGTGCTGCATGTCGCGGGCCGGACGCATGTAGTCTACGGCACTGCGCATGATAATCTCGTCGGAAAGCATCTCTCTGTCGGACAGGCTGTTGAAGAAGCGACGATGGGCTTCATCGGCATCAAGCCACTGCTCGAGCTCGCGAAGTTCGGACGGGCTGATGGCACCTATGATGCGGCGGTAGATGAGGTGTGTGATATGGCGGTCGTAATCCATGCTGAAACGGGGTGTTTATGATAGATTACACGCATATGTGAAAAAGGTATATGTGTTTTTTGCACTTTTTTATAAAAAATGAGATAATGTATCGATACGCTTGTTAATTCTGATAAAACTCTATAACTTTGCCGTGACCTCATCGATATGATAGATTACGATTCGCTTTACAGAAGTTTCCTCGTCGGCCGGATGATCCCTTTTTACCGTGTGATGTATCCGGGACTGCTGACTTTTGCCTCGCGCATGCTTGGCCCGAAGCTGGCGTTCATGGCTGAGGATTGTGTGCAGGACGCCGTCCTGTCGGTCTACGAGCATCGTGGCGACATAGAGGATGCGGTGCACTGGAGATGGTATATGCTCCAGTGTGTGAGGCGCAGGGTGTCCAATCTGCTGCGCCATAGCGGAGTGGTCGACAGTTATGCCTCGGACCTTTGTGAGGGCATGGGCGATCTGGTGGAGCATGACCATTCCTACTGGCTCATGAGGCAGGAGACTCTTGACACTCTCTTTGCCGCCATAGAGCGGCTGCCGGAGCAGTACAGGGAGATATTCAGGCTCAATTTCGAAGAAGGGCTTAAGAATCAGGAGATAGCGCGCATGCTTGACGTGGCGGAGATCACGGTGAAGAAAAGGAAAGCGCGCATGCTTGAACTGCTGCGCGCTTATCTCGGCCCGGAAGCCGATGTGCTTATAATGCTTTATCTGCTGACACGATCCTTCACCCCGCCCAGCTGTTAGCACCGCATACGCCATTGTCCGGCCCTGTGCTTAATATTCAGTCGGTTATGAGTGGCGTTTGATGAGTTCGCGTTCGATGTCGGGGATGGTGACGTGCATCTGTTCGAGCATCACGAGGTAGTGGTACATGAGGTCGGCGGCTTCGTATATGAATCGGTCACGGTTGCCGTCTACGGCTTCTATGGCCGATTCTACGGCTTCTTCGCCTACTTTCTGTGCTATTTTTTTGATGCCTTTTATGAAGAGCCGGGTGGTGTAGGAGTCTTCGGGCATTTCGGCGTGCCGCTGTGATATGAGGGATGATAGGGAACGTATGAATCCGTCCTCTTCGGGTGTGTCGAAGCAGGCGGTGGTGCCTCGGTGGCATGTGGGGCCGGCGGGGATGGCTTTTATGAGCAGTGTGTCCATGTCGCAGTCGGGGTACATTTCTGTGACGCGCAGGTGGTTGCCTGACGTCTCCCCTTTGGTCCAGAGTGCCTTGCGTGTGCGGGAATAGAATGTTACAAGCCCGAGCGAGAGGGTCTTGTCGAATGCTTCGCGGTTCATGTATCCGAGCATGAGCACTCGCAGTGTGCGTGCGTCCTGTACTATCACGGGGAGGAGGCCGTCGGAACATTTGTCGAGCCGGAAATCGGAGAAGTTCATAGTCAGAGTAGTGTATGTGTGGGGTAAGGAGGTGTTATGTCAGATTCTTACGGGTATGCCCCGGGCTGCGAGGCATGACTTCAGGCGGCTCACGGTGATGTCGCCGTAGTGGAATATGCTTGCGGCAAGCGCGGCGTCGGCTCCGCCGATGGTGAGGACGTCGGCTATGTCGTCGGGGCTTCCCGCGCCGCCCGATGCTATCACCGGTATGGAGAGTGAGGATGCGAGGCTGCGGTATATGTCGCAGGGGTATCCGGCGCGCGTGCCGTCATGGTCCATGGATGTGAAGAGTATCTCTCCGGCTCCGCGTTCCATGGCTTCACGGGCCCACGGGAGGAGGAGGCGGTCGGTGATGCGCGTGCCTCCATGGGTGGTGACATGCCACTCTCCGTCGTCGCCACGGCGTGCGTCGATGGCCACGACCACAAACTGGCTCCCGTATCTGCCTGCGATTGCGCTGATGAGCCCGGGGTTGCGTACGGCGGCACTGTTGACTGTTATCTTGTCGGCTCCGGCGTCGAGCAGTGCGGCAGCGTCGTCGGCCGATGATATGCCTCCCCCCACGGTGAACGGGATGTTGACTCTGTCGGCTATGCGGCTTACGAGGCGTGTGAATGTGCCGCGCCCTTCCCGGGATGCGGATATGTCGAGATAGACGAGCTCGTCGGCTCCTTCGAGCGCGTAGCGTGCGCCGAGCTCCACGGGGTCGCCCACATCGGCGAGTCCTTCAAAGTTTATGCCTTTGACTGTGCGTCCGTCCTTTACGTCAAGACACGGGATGATGCGTTTGGTAAGCATGGGTTACAGGTATTTGTGCGACAGTCCGTCGAGTGTTACGCGGCCTTCATAGAGAGCTTTTCCCACGATGACACGCGGGAGCCCGAGGGTGTCGAGGCGGTCGATGTCGTCGGTCGACGAGATCCCTCCCGACACGGTGATGAGTATGTCGGGATGCTTTGCCTTGAGATCCTTGTAGAGGTCGAAGTTTGGTCCCAGTAGCATTCCGTCACGCGAAATGTCGGTGACGATAGTCTGCGACAGTCCGAGTGGGCGGAAACGGTTTATGAGATCGTCGGCAGTCAGGTCCTCCTCGCTTGTCCATCCGCTCACTGCCACTTTGCCGTCGCGAAGGTCGGCTCCGAGTATCATGGAATCGCCGCCGTGGGTGAGCAGCCAATGGTTGAAGAGGAGGGGCTGGCGTGCTGCCACGCTTCCTATCACGGCCCATGAGCCGCCGGCGTTGAACATGTCGCGCAGGTCATCGTCGGACTTTATACCTCCTCCCCACTCGATACGGGCGTTGTTGACCGATGCCATTTTTTCGAGTGTGCCGAGCGCACAGGGCTGTCCGAGGCGCGCGCCGGTGAGGTCGACAGCGTGGATGCGGGTGAATCCTGAGTCGACCATACGTTTCACCATGTCGACCGGTGATTCCTGATATGTGGCCTGCGCGCTGTAGTCACCCTTGGTGAGACGCACGCATTTACCGTCGATTATGTCTATAGCGGGGATGATTTCAATCATAATTCAAGGAAGTTTCGGAGTATTGTTTCGCCTACGGATCCGCTCTTCTCGGGGTGGAACTGCGTGCCGTAGAAGTTTTCATATTTCAGGGCTGCGCTGAACATCTCTTCGCGCTCGCCGAAACGGGCTGTGGCTATGGTGTCGGGGCACAGATGGGCATAGTAGGAGTGCACGAAGTAGACGTATGAGCCTCCCGGCACCCCTTTGAATAGTCCTTTCTCAAGATTGTGGATGGAGTTCCAGCCCATGTGGGGGACTTTGTCGGCCGGCCCTGGGTCGAACCGCCTCACGTGGGCGTCGAATATGCCGAGTCCCTGAGCGTCACCTTCGGAAGTGTCGCGGCACATCATCTGCATACCCACACATATCCCTAACGCCGGATGGCGCAGGTCGCGTATCACGGAGTCAAGCCGTGTGGCGCGCAGGGCTGCGAGAGCCTCTCCGCAATGGCCGACACCGGGAAGAAGCACCCGGTCGGCACTGCGTATCACGGCGGGGTCGGACGTAAGCATCCATTCGGCCCCGAGGCGGCTCAGGGCGTTCTCGACCGAGCGTATGTTGCCGGTGGAATAGTTGACTATAGCTATCATAGGATACCTTTGCTTGAGGGTAAGTTATAGGGGAAACGTTCACGGCTCACAGCCATCCTGAGGGCGCGTGCGGTGGCTTTGAACACCCCTTCTATTATATGGTGGCAGTTCTCTCCGCGCGCCGAGATGTAGATGTTGGCGCGGAGCGACGAGGCAAGCGACTGGAAGAAGTGACTGTACATCTCGGTGGGGGTGTCGCCGACATATTCGCGGTCGAGCTCCACATCCCACCGGAAATCGATCCGTCCCCCAAGGTCGATGAGCACCATGGCCCGGCTCTCGTCCATGGGGAGGACAAAGCCGTAACGCTCTATGCCGCGTTTGTCGCCGAGAGCCTCGCGTATGGCGTCGCCGAGAGCTATCGCCACATCTTCCATGGTGTGGTGCTCGTCCACATCGAGGTCACCGCGGCACACAATGTCGAGCGCGAAGCCACCGTGGTGGGGGAGCTGTGACAGCATGTGGTCGAAGAACTTCAGGCCGGTGTCTATGTATGATGCCGCGGGGTCGCCGTCAAGGTCTATGATGACCTCTATGTCGGTCTCGGCGGTGTGGCGTGTCACTGCGGCTTTGCGGGGTGAGTGCAGCGGCGTTTTATCATCCGGCCCGGCATATTGCGGAACAGTGTCGGGAGGATATGTCCCTGTCTCCTCGCAGTAGTCGGCAAGGGCGGCGAGGACACGGGAGTTTTCGGCGGGTGTGCCGACGGTGAAGCGCAGCATCCCCCTGCAGTGGGGTATCCGGGTGCGGTTCCTGACGAGCACTCCGCGCTCAGCGAGAAAGTCGTAAAGCCTGTCGGCATCGTCGACTTCCGCGAGCAGGAAATTGGCGTCGGAGGGTATCACTCTTCTCACGCACGGGAAACCGGGGAGAGCTTCGGCCATGCGTGTCCGCTCGGCCTTGATCATGCTTATCTGTGGCGCGATGTCGCGGCTGTCGAGCTGCCGGAGTATCTCCCGCTGTGTGGGGGCATTGATGTTGTAAGGATATTTTACGTTGGCGAACAGCGAGGATATGCGCGGGTCGGAGAATGCCATGCCTATGCGCAGCCCGGCAAGGCCCCAGGCCTTGGAGAAGGTCTGGAGGACTATGATGTTGGGATGGGAGGCTATGAACGGGAGGACCGAACCGAACGGGGAGAAGTCGATATAGGCCTCGTCGACAGCGATTATGCCGTTGAAATTCTCGGCAAGGTGTATTATCTCCCGTGGCTGGACCGATAACCCGGTGGGGTTGTTTGGTGTACACACCCATATCACTTTGGAATGGCTGTCGGCAGCGTTGAGCGCGGCTTCTACCGGGAATAATAGATCCTTGGCCGGCGGCACTTCGCGGTACTCCACATTGTTGATGGCTGCGGCCACGGAGTAGACACCGTAGGTGGGTGACATGGCGATCACGTTGTCGACCCCCGGCTCACAGAATATGCGGTATACCAGGTCTATGGCCTCGTCGCTTCCGGCTCCTCCTGTGAACACCATGTCGGGGTCCACACCTTTGGTCTCGGCTATGCGCTGCTTCAGCAGACGGTGTCTCGGATCGGGATACCGGTTGAAGCCGGTGTGGAAGGGTGACTCGTTGGCGTCGATGAACACCTTGATGTCTCCCCCCTTGAACTCGTCGCGCGCGGTGGAGTAGGGGGCGAGCGCGAGGATATTGGGGCGTACGAACTGTAGAGGATTCATAATGTCAGATTCTGATGTTTACTGCTGCGGCATGAGCGTCGAGCCCTTCGGCTGTCGCCATTGCTGTGATCACCGGGGCAAGCGCGGCAAGTCCGGCGGGGGTCAGCTCCTGATAGGTGATCCTGCGCATGTAGCTTTCGATGTTGACCCCGCTCATGGAGCGTGCCCATCCGCCGGTGGGGAGGGTATGGTTGGTGCCTGATGCATAGTCGCCCGCGCTTTCGGGGGAGTAGTTGCCTATGAACACACTTCCGGCCGCAGTGATGGATCCTGCTATCTCCCATGGGTCGCGCATGGATATTATCAGGTGTTCGGCTGCATAAAGATTGGCGAATTCAGTCATTTCGCCGCGTGTGCCGAGCACTATGATGCGGCTTTTGGAGAGGGAACCCTCCACGAGTCCGCGGCGTGAGAGGAGTGCTGTCTGCCGCTCTACCTCCGAAGCGATCTTTGCAGCGAGATCCATAGAGTCACACAGGGCTATGGCCTGGCTGTCGGGACCGTGTTCGGCCTGTGAGAGCATGTCGGCGGCAACGAACGCCGGACATGCGCTTCCATCGGCCATTATCATGACCTCACTGGGACCTGCGGGCATGTCGATGGCTGTGACCGCCGACACGAGCTGCTTTGCTTTGGTCACGAAGCGGTTGCCGGGCCCGAATATCTTGTCGACACGTCCTATTGTCGCGGTGCCGAATGCCATTGCGGCTATTGCCTGTGCTCCGCCTACCTTATATATATGGTGTACGCCTGCCGTGCGGGCTGCATATAGTATCTCGGGGGATATGGGGTTTGTGCCGCTCGCGGGAGTGCACATCACCACCTCACGGCATCCCGCCAGCCTGGCGGGGATGGCGAGCATCAGCACTGTGGAGAACAGCGGGGCCCTCCCTCCGGGGATGTACAGCCCCACGCGTGAGATGGGCACGGCTCTTTGCAGGCATTTCACTCCCGGTGCGGTCTCTACTTCCACGGGGCGGGGCAGCTGTGCACGGTGGAAAGCCTCGATGTTGCGGGCGGCGGCATCGATGGCGGCCGCCACTGCGGGTGGCACTGCGGCTATACCCCGGTCCATCTCTTCCTCGGATATCTCGATGGATCCGGGCTCGGCTCCGTCGAAGCGCATGGCATACTCGCGCAGAGCTTCGTCGCCTCGTGAGCGCACATCTTCCACTATGCGTTCCACAGTCCGGGTCACTTCAGGATCGTCGGCAGGGATGTTTCGGGCTGTGAGGGCATCCCACAGTTCTCTCGGGGGAGTAATTATTGTTTCCATGTCAGGACAGTGGTGTGTGAAATCAACGTATTATGTTTTCAAGATTGAGCACGAGTATGTCCTCGGCTCCTATGCTCTTCAGCATCTCTATCTTGCCCCACAGCTCGCTTTCAGGTATGACGACGTGGAGGGAGCACCATTCGGGATCGGTGAGGGGGAGCAACGTGGGACTTTTCATGCCGGGAAGCATCTTTACGGCCTGGTCGAGCGATGTGCGCGGGAGGTTCATGAGCACATATTTCATCCCGCGGCTGTCGAGTATGGAGTTAAGCCTGAACTTGAGTTTGTCGATCTCTTCGAGCTTGTCCTCCTGTAGCCCTGGTGTGGCTATGAGGACGGCTTCGGAGAAGAACACCTGTTCCACCTCACGCAGCCCGTTCTGGACGAGGGTGCCTCCGGATGACACTATGTCGAATATGGCGTCGGACATGCCTACGGCCGGAGCTATCTCTACTGAGCCGGCTATCTCGTGGATCTCGGCGTCAATGCCGTTGTCGGCAAAGAATTTGCCGAGAATACGTGGGTAGGATGTCGCCACCCTCTTGCCGTTGAGCCATGCTGTGCCGGTGTAGTCGGCCTCGCGCGGAATGGCTATTGACAGACGGCATGCGCCGAAGCCAAGATCGAGTATTCGCTCCACGTGCTCGTCTTTCTCCACTATCTCGTTCAGTCCTACTATGCCTATGTCGGCCACACCCATGGCCACTGCCTGGGGTATGTCGTCGTCACGGAGATAAAGAATCTCCATCGGGAATCCTTTGGCCTTGGATATGAGTTTTCGGTTGCCTGATGACGCGCTTATCCCGGCGTCGGCGAGGAGGCTCATGCTCTGCTCGTTGAGACGCCCTTTGGCTTGAATTGCGATTTTTAACATTTAATGCTATTATTGGAAACTTGATTGCAAATATAAACAAAAATCCCCTATTTCCTGTCATTTGATAACAGGAAATAAAGGATTTTGAGGAAAATTGTGATTTTAGGGCTTACGCCTTGTGAAGATGAGTCTTTTCAGACATTACTCTCCGTCACCGTCTTCCTCCTTCATGTTATGGAATACATTCTGTACATCCTCGTCGTCCTCGAATTTCTCAAGGAGCTTTTCGAGTGTCGCACGCTGCTCGGGAGTGACCTCCTTGAGGTCGTGAGGTATGCGCTCGAATTCCGAGGATATGATCTCGAATCCGTTGTCTTCGAGGTACTTCTGTATGTTGGCGTATTCCTCGAAAGCACCGTAGAGCACTACCTGCTCGTCGCCTGATTCTTCGTCGACGATATCCTCGAGTTCGTCCACGCCGTAGTCGATAAGCTCAAGCTCAAGATCTTCGAGCGAAACGCCCTCTTTGGGCTTGATCTTGAATACGCTCTTGTGATCGAACATGAATGAGAGGGACCCCTGTGTGCCGAGAGTGCCGCCGTGCTTTGTGAAGTATGAGCGCACATTGGCTACGGTGCGTGTATTGTTGTCGGTGGCGGCTTCGACCACTATTGCGATGCCGAAAGGACCGTATCCTTCATATACGATCTCCTTGTAGTCGCCGGCATCCTTGTCGGTGGCTTTCTTGATAGCACGCTCTACAGTGTCCTTGGGCATATTGGCAGCCTTGGCGTTCTGCATGAGCGCGCGCAGACGGGGATTGGTGGACGGATCGGGACCGCCGGCCTTGGCGGCGATGGTGATTTCCTTGCCTATGCGGGTGAATGTGCGGGACATGTTGCCCCAGCGTTTGAGCTTGCGGGCTTTGCGGTATTCAAATGCTCTTCCCATTGTAAAGTTATAGTATATGTTTTCTTTTTGGTAATTGAAGTCGTGGTTGATGATGGTCTGTGTTATCTGAGCTGTGCTCCGAGCTGCCTGGTGAGACCGGCTATCACTTTGTTCATCACAGCCTCGATCTGCTTGTCCTGGAGTGTCTTCTCGTCATCCTGGAGGGTGAGGGTGATGGCATATGATTTCTTCCCTTCTGGGAGGTTCTTGCCTTCGTAGACGTCAAACAGCGATATCTCCTTGAGAAGGTGTTTCTCGCAGGCACGTACCGTAGCCTCTACGCGCTCCATGGTCACGTTCTTGTCGAGCAGCAGGGCGAGATCGCGTTTCACCGCCTGAGTCTTCGGGAGAGCCTTGAATGTCACTTTCTTTTTGACTGACAGCCCTACGAGAGTGTTCCAGTCAAGCTCGGCATACATTACCGGCTGCTTGATGTCGGTCATATGGAGTATCTTCTTTGCGAGCATTCCGAGCGAGCCTATGTGCTTGCCTGAGCGTGTGGATATGTCGAGCCCTGCCGCATATATCTCGTTGGCGGATGTCGTCAGCTTTATTTCGGTCGATGAAATGCCGAGGCGGCGGAGAATGTTGGTGACCACGGTCTTCATGTCGTAGACTGTGATTTCGGCTGCGGGGCGTGCCCATGATGCCGGACGCAGAAGTCCGCTCATCCATATTGCCAGCCTTGAGTATTGCCTGTAGGGGGCGAGACCGTCGCCGGGGTTTCCTTTGGCTTCGGGATTGAAGGTGTAGACGTTGCCGAACTCGTACATCAGCAGGTCGCTTTCACGGCGGTTGATGTTGTGGGCCAGGGATTCGAGTCCGCCGAAAAGCAGAGTCTGGCGCATCACGTTGAGGTCGTTGCTCAGTGGGTTGAGGAGCTTGACACAGTTTTCGGCCGGCATCTGGCTGAGATCTGTATAGTATGCTTCGCGTGAGAGAGAGTTGTTGAGGATCTCGTTGAACCCTTCGCCGCACAGCTGCTCGCTTATGAGATCGCGCAGGCGGTTCTCCTCATCCTCGCGGCTCTTGTAGGAGAGGGAGGAGTGGACGGTGGTGGAGATTTCCACGTTGTTGTAGCCGTAGATTCTCAGTATGTCCTCGACCACATCGCAGGGGCGTGTCACGTCGACGCGATAGGTGGGGACTTTTACCGTGACATCCTTGTCGGTGATGCCTGTCACCTCCATTTCGAGGCTCTTGAGGATCGAGATTATCGTGTCGGAGGGGATCTGTTTGCCCACAAGGCGTGTGGCGTAATCGAAATCGAGTGTCACACATGCCGGCTCTATCTTTGACGGGTATATGTCGATCTCCGGACCGGTGATGGTGCCTCCGGCGAGCTCTTTCACCATGAGGGCTGCGAGATGAAGCACGTAGGTGGTGTTGTTCGGGTCGACGCCACGCTCGAAGCGGAATGATGAGTCGGTGTTGAGCCCGTGGCGGCGTGCTGTCTTGCGCACCGATGTGGGGTTGAAGTAGGCACTCTCGAGGAACACTGTAGTGGTGGATTCGGTGACACCTGAGTCGAGACCTCCGAACACACCGGCTATGCACATGGGCTCGCGGGTGTTGCATATCATCAGGTCGCGTGAGTCAAGGGTGTGTTCCACACCGTCGAGGGTGACGAATTTCGCGCCCTGCACGGCATTTCTGACTATCACTTCCCCGCCGGCAATCTTTGCTGCATCGAAGCAGTGGAGCGGCTGCCCCATGGCGTGCAGCAGGTAGTTGGTGATGTCGACTATGTTGTTGATCGGGCGCAGGCCTATTGCTGACAGCAGGTCCTGAAGCCATTTGGGTGATTCCTTTACTGTGACGCCTGTCACTGTGACGCCGCAGTAGCGCGGGCATGCCTCGGAGTTTTCGACGGTCACTTTGATGCCCCCCTGGGGATTTTCGACGGCAAATGCATCGACCGACGGGCGTGTGAGCCGTGAGGGCTTGGAATGGCATGCGAGCCATGCCCCGAGGTCGCGGGCCACGCCGTAGTGAGAGGCTGCGTCGATGCGGTTGGGGGTGAGGTCCACTTCGAGCACATAGTCGGATGTGAGTCCGAAATGCTCGGCAGCGGGTGTGCCCGGCTTTACATCCTCGCTGATCACGATTATGCCGTCGTGGGATGTTCCCACTCCTATTTCGTCCTCGGCACATATCATGCCGAATGACTCCACACCGCGTATCTTGGACTTCTTGATCTGGAATTCCTCCCCTTCGGGCCCGTAGAGGGTTGTGCCGACTGTTGCGACCACCACGGTCTGTCCGGCGGCGACATTCGGCGCGCCGCACACGATCTGTGTGGCCTGTCCGTCACCGAGGTCTACGGTGGTGATGTGGAGATGGTCGCTGTTGGGGTGCTCCTCGCATGTGAGGACTTTGCCTATGACTATGCCGCGAAGGCCTCCGCGTATTGACTCGACCTCCTCGACGCTTCCGGTCTCGAGGCCGGTGGAGGTGAGTGCCGCCGCAACTTCGTCGGGCGTGAGGTCAAAATCGATGTATTTTTTAAGCCAATTGTAGGAAATATTCATAAAAGAATGCTTTTTCGATCGGCAAAGGTACGAATTTAGGCTCAATATCTCACTATTTCAAACCATTAAAACCGATAAATCCGCTATTTTTTTGTAGTTTTCTGCTGTCATGCCGCAGGGTGTCTCTTTGGTCATGCCCCGTGGTGTACGGATGTGTGTAGGTGATGCGGACGACGCATGGTGCAACTTTTTGTCGAGTATGTTGGTTATAATCGGTAGAGGGCTTGGAATGTAAGCGGAATTTTGATAAATTTGGCAATGACAAGCTGAAGTGTCGCATTCATTCATCAGATTATCGTTATGAAACTCTATTGTGTCAATCTCCAGGAATATGTCCCCTTTACCGGAGGGGAGACTCTGCAAAGTGTCGTAGACCGTCTCGGCGGCCGTCTTGGCTTCACTCCGTTGTGTGCGTTGGTCAACAACAAGGAGGAGGGGCTGTCGTTCCCTCTCTATGCTCCCAAGCAGGTTGAGTTTGTGTCAGTCGGAGAGCCGGCCGGACAGCGTTGCTATATACGCTCGTTGTGCATGGTGCTTTACCGTGCGCTTGCCCGTGTGGCTCCGGGAGCACGGCTTGAGATATGCAATGCCGTGTCGGGGGGATACTATGTGCGTATCACCCGTACTGATCTCGACCGTGAGACTGCTGCCCGCGACATATCGGAGGAGATGCGCCGACTCATAGCCGCCGATCTGCCCATTGAGCGCAAGGAGAAACCTACGTCGGAGGTGATAGAGATGTTTCGCGAGCAGGGGCTGGATGCAAAGGTGTCGCTGCTTGAGTCGCTGCATGAGCTGTACACGATATTTTACCGGCTTGACGGGCTGGCCGATACCACACTTTCTCCGCTTGTCCCGCGTACGGGGCTGATAGGGGAGTTTGGCTTTGTGCCCTATGAGGAGGGTTTCCTTCTGCTTGGCTGCAGCCATTCCGATGTGGCGTGCCGTGCCGAGGAGAAGCCTCAGCCTAAGCTCTTCAGGGCTTTTCAGGCTTATCAGGAGTTCAACCGCATTATCGGCATAAGCAATGCGGGATCGCTCAATGCGGCTGTGGACAGCGGTGAGTCGGGCATGATGATCAATGTGGCTGAAGCTCTGCACTCCAAGCATATCCGCGGCATAGCCCAGGCTATAACCGACCGCCACAGGAGCGGCGGTGCGAAAGTGGTGCTCATAGCCGGTCCGTCGTCGTCGGGCAAGACTACTTTCACCAAGCGGCTTGCCATAGAGCTTCTCACCAATCTTCTGCACCCTGTGATGATATCGCTCGACGATTATTTTGTTGACCGTCACCTGACCCCTGTTGACGAGACCGGCGATTACGATTATGAATCACTCATGGCTCTGGACCTGGAGCTGTTCAACAAGCATCTGTGCGCGCTCATACGCGGTGAGGAGGTGGAGCTTCCGACTTACAATTTCGAGAAAGGGACACGTGAGTTCAGGGGCAAGCGCATATCTCTTCCGGATGACGGTGTGCTGCTCATAGAGGGTATCCACGGGCTTAATCCGGAGTTGACACGCGCTGTGGCTGACGATATGAAGTACAGGGTGTACGTGTCCGCTCTCTCCACGATATCGATCGATGACCACAATTGGGTGTCGACAACCGACAACCGGCTGCTGCGCCGTATCATACGTGACTACAAATATCGCGGGACATCCGCTCTGTCGACCATCCGCCGCTGGCCGAGCGTGAGGCGCGGCGAGGAGAAATGGATATTCCCTTATCAGGAGAATGCCGATTCGATGTTCAATTCTTCGTTCATATTTGAGCTCGGGGTGATGCGCGATGAGGCCGAAAAGGTGCTCCGCACGGTGCCGCGCGACGTGCCGGAATATGCCCAGGCCCACAGGCTGAGACGTTTCCTCGGTTATTTCGCGTCAGTTTCTTCGCGGCTCATACCGCCGACTTCGCTTATGCGTGAATTTCTCGGCGGTTCCTCGTTCAAGTATTGAAAATTTAAGAGATTGTTATTAAACAACCTCAAAAGACGGCGTGTCAAAACGCCATCTTTTGAATAAATCACCCTTGCCGCAGATCGCTGCAGCAAGGGTGATTTATATGCGGATGTCATGACATATCCGCATTCCTAATTTGCTTCTCCGGTCATTTTTTCCTGGGAGCGTATTTCGCAGGATAGTCGCAGCGTGTGCGTCCTGTGAGTATGCTGTTGAGCTTACCCTTGATGAGCTGACGGCGTATCATCGAGATATGGTCGATGTACAGTTTCCCTTCGAGATGGTCGCATTCGTGCTGTACGATGCGTGCGAGGAATCCGGAGATCTCCTCTTCGTGAGGCTGAAAGTCCTCGTCAACCCAGCGGAGGCGTATATGCTCGACGCGCGGCACGTTCTCTGACAGTCCGGGGAGGCTCAGGCATCCTTCGGAACGTGTCACAGTGTCACCGTCGAGTATCTCGACTTCGGGGTTTATGAGTGTGAATTTTCTTCCTTCACATTCGGGGAATGAATCCTTGAAGGGGTCAGCGTCGATCACTACTATGCGTTCGGCAAGACCGACCTGTGGGCCTGCAAGCCCTACGCCTTCGCTGGCGTACATTGTGGCAAACATGTCGCTGACCAGCTCCTTGATCCCTTCGCGGCCGGGATTTATGTCGGAACAGGTCTTGCGCAGTACGGGGTGTCCGTAGAGATATACTGGGAGGCGCATTTCTTTATAAGCATTTGGTGCCTTTCAGGCGGGGTTATTTTGATTATGTTTACTGTCGTGGGAAGTAGGAAGGATGTGTCGACGAAGTGTCAGGTATGGATCGCCGAGGAGGAAAGATAGGAGTTGAGGATTATTACTGCCGCCATGCGGTCGATGGCACCCTTGTCGCGACGGTCACTCTTCTTGACTCCGGCATCGAGCATTGCGCGGTGGGCAAGGGTGGATGTGAACCGCTCGTCCCACATTGTGAACTTCATAGCGGGGAATTCCTTGCGCAGACGCCCCATGGCTGGAGTGATGTAGCGCATGGAGTCGGACGGATCGCCGCGCATGGTGGTGGGAAGTCCTACTACGATTTCATCTACCTCTTCGCGAGACATGTATTCTTTCAGGCAGGGTATAAGTTCGGCCGGGGACACTGTGGCGAGAGCTGTGGCCACTATGCGCAAAGGATCGGTCACCGCGAGCCCGCAGCGACGTCGACCGTAGTCTATGGCAAGTATACGTCCCATTTTGTGTCTGCAAAATTACGGAAATAATTTAGAGGTTGTTTAACATTTAACATTTGTTTTTAAACAACCTCTTAATACAGACAAAAACGGGACTTTATCTTTTTAGCGCAGATGATGTGTGCGGGGAGCGTGACGACTACTACATTCCGGAATCTATGGTGGAAAGGGCGTAGACGTAGGCTCCGGCCGAGATGGCCTGTGATGCTCCGAGCTTGCTGACTATGAGTCCGGTCCGTTTCACGGGATCGTAGGTTACGGTCCTGTCGGTGCCGTAGACGGGTATGAGCCTCGGCTCCCCTTTGACGAATTCGGCAAATTCGGCATCATCGTCAAGGTCGAATACTCTGGGTTGTACGCGGCTTACGCTTTCGCCAGACACTGTGGCGAGCGAGGAGCGCATTTCGCGCAGGAGCGCGGGCTTGATATACTTCATCGCGCCTGTGAGCCCTCCTCCTACCACTATGAGCGAGTCGGTGAGTGTCACGGCCGTGGCGAAGGCGTCGCCGGCTATTTCACCAAACAGTTCGAATGCCTGCTTTGCGGCTTCCGGATCGCCGGGCTTTTTGCCTTCGGCAATGAGGAATATGTCGTAGGGGGTGAGTGCGGAGTCATCAGCCGATCCTGTCAGGCGGGCGTATTCCCTGCGTATGGCGCGTATGGATGCCCCTTCCTCGGCTATTATGCCGGGCTGCCGTTTGTTGCGCAGACAGAAGGTCTCGACGCATGAGTTGTTGCCGAGATTGAGCTTCCCGCCTATCACGGAGCCTATGCCAAGCCCGGTGCCGAAGGTGTAGCCCAGAAGATTGGAGTAGCGGTGTTTGCCTCCGAGCGCGCTGATGCGTGCGTTTATGTCGCACAGCGCGCCTACCGATGCTTCACCGAAGGCGAACAGGTCGCCGTCGTTGTTGATGAACACCGGTATGCCGAATTTGCTTTCGAGGAATGGCCCGAGAGCCACGCCGTTGCGGAACGACGGGAAGTTGGGGAGCCATCCTCCGATAATTCCGGCCCTGTAGTCGGCAGGTCCGGGGAATGCGAAGCTGATTGCTACGGGGCGTTCATCAAGCTTGGATATCACTTCCTCAAAGCCTTTTACCATGGTGGAGAGGCACAGGTCGAGATCGTGTGACCCGGAGGGGTATGTGACCGGATCGACGATGAACTTGCATCCGCGCATCGCGCTGAACACGAAGTTGGTGCCTCCGGCATCAAGGGTTATGACTGTACGTTTGTCGTTGCGGTACATTGTGATTCAGAGTTAGAAATTCAGTATATATTCCTTCATACCGCTGAGGTCGCTTATGCCGCCGGCGCGTGACCATGAGAAGCCCCAGTAGTAGGTGAGAGTGTCGCCGGGATTGTAGCCGGTAATACCGAGTATGTGTCCCTGCTGCTCGCGTGTGTTGCGTAAGCCGTCGGGGAAGTACACTGCGAGGATAGCCTTGCCGTTGTCCGTGCCTTGTGTGGGATCGGCATATGCGATGAATCCGTTTTCGCTGTCAAGAATGGCTGGAGAGTCATCGCGCCTCGGCACGCCTGCCGCAATCATGGCCGGCGAGGAGAGCCCGTCGTACCATACTCGGGTGCGGTTGAGTCGTGACCCTGCGTCAAGAGTGATGATGCGGTGCTCCACTACCGCGCTGTCGTTGCCTATGACGGCGGGGAGGAAATCCATTGACACGGTGAAGCGCAGAGGCCCGTTGTCGAGCACCCGGGCTTTGTCATAGCACCATGGGAAGGCTATGGAGTCGGCCGGCATGAGGGCTGCTACACCGGCTCCGAGGGTGGGGCCCACGGCATAGCAGTCCATCCCTTTTCCATGGTCTATGTGATAGGAGAAGGTCTTTATGTAATCTTCGGCAAGCTGATTGTCGATGGCGCGGAGCGAGTCGACTTTTACCCATGTGGCTGGGTCTGTCTCCGGACGATAGAGTTCTTCGACCACCAGACCCTTTCCGGGGTATTTGAAGAATATATCGTATCCGAAAGCTTTCTCCCCTTTGCGCTGTGTCGCGGGGCCGTAGGCCCTGAAGCCTACGAGGTCGTTTTCCCATGCTATGTCGTCGGCCCTTTCGGGGTAGAGGCGTCCGCAGGCCATGGTTTCGTACTCGGGTTTCCTGTCGGACGGCATGATGGTGTAGGAGCCTTCGCCGGCATGGAATATCAGCAGGGAGTCGTAGGTGATCTGCGAGGGTATCTCCTTGCCTGAAGGATCCAGCACACGCACATGCTTTGCACCTACGGATTCAAGTATTTCGGAAACAGGGATCTCGACCATCGCGCCTGAGCGTGGTGTGGCGGAATCGACATTGAGGCTGATATTCCTGTCGCCCGAACATGAGCCCGCCGTGACCAGGAGCGCGGGGAGCATGATATTGACAAGTGTCTTCATCTTTTTGCCATGAGTGATGATTCGGATTCGAGTTTCTTCATGCGGGAGAGTGCCTCTATGTAATAGTAGTCGGCATATATTATGGATGCGTCGATCTCGCTGCCGGCAGGTTTGTGGCCTGTGGAATGGTCGAGGAAGGACGGACGGTGTGCTCCTGACCGGTATGAGTCGGTCGAGAGTGAGGCGAGCATGTGTCTGGCGGCATCCATGTAAACGGATTTTTTCTCATCCTGGCAGAACCCCTGAAGCTCGAGAAGGGCGGAAGCCACCACACAGGCTGCCGAGGCGTCGCGCGGGGCGTCGGGGATCGAAGGGTCGTTGAAGTCCCAGTATGGAATATAGTCGTCGGGGAGTCCGGCGAGATATACGTCGGCCACCTTGCATGCGAAGTCGAGGAAGCGTGGGTCCTTTGTCTCGCGGTACACTACGGTGTACCCGTATATGGCCCAGGCCTGGCCGCGTGCCCACATCGAGTTGTCAGAGTAGCCCTGATGGGTCATCCCTTTGATGAACTCTCCCGAGGTGGGATTGTATACCGCCACGTGATATGACGTGTAGTCGGGACGGAAATGGTGTTTCATGGTGGTCTCGGCATGCTTTACGGCTATGTCATACAGCCGATGGCTTCCTCCGTTTCTGGCGGCCCAGAAAAGCATCTCGAGGTTGATCATGTTGTCCATTATTGTGTTGTGCCCTCCGAGCATCTCCACATTGCGCGGCCATGACAGTATGGTGCCGACGCGGGGGTTGTACAGAGTGGCAAGAGTGTCGGCGGTGTTCAGGATTATCTGCTTGAATTTAGGGTTGTGAGTCAGCCTGTATCCGTTGCCGTAGCTGCAGAACACCAGAAATCCGAGGTCATGGTCGAATGCCGGACGTTGTGACAGATATTCGAGAGATGCCGTGTATCGCTCGGCCTCTTCGCGCACCACTTCGTTGCCGGTCATCTCGTAGTCATACCATAATATACCGGGCCAGAATCCGGCACACCATTCGTCGGGTGTGGCTTTGCGGCAATGCCATACAGTGTCGGTGGAGGCGATGTTGCGCGGCATCATTGTGTAGTCGGTGGAGTCGGAGCTGAGCTCATGCAGGGAGCGTTCCACCTGTGCGGCGCAATATTCGAGATCGGCGTCCACGTCGACCTCCACGCTTTCCGCTTCTGCCTGAGTGCAGGATGTGATGATTAACGGGAGTGATATTATTCCGATTAGTTTCTTTAACATGGCAAAGTTTTTTCGTGTCTTTTAGTTATGACACTGTAATATACGTACGGCTGCGGGTATATACTCAATGGACGGGGGTGAATTTTATTGCCACTCCTCCGCGCGGGGCGAGATCGAACGAGAGGCGGTCGGCCGATGATACCTTTTTAGTGGTGATCCTCACATGGGTGGCTGAATCGACTCCGGGATCGTCAGTGTATATCTCGGCCGTGTATTTCTTTCCCGGGGTGAGGAACGACAGGTCGATCTCCTCGCGGGAACCGTCATTGCCTGTCATGGCGGCTGCCCACCAGCATTCGCCCTTGCGCCTGGCCATGCTGATCCCCTTTCCGGGGTATCCGCCGAGCACACGGGTGTCGTCGAATGTGGTCTCGAGGTCCTCGAACCATTTTATCTCTTTCTCCCCGTGGTAGCGTTCGGGGGTGTCGTACCACAGTATGGTCTGCAGCGGACTGTAGAACACCAGTGATGCGGCCAGCTGGTGGGCGTGGGTGTTCTTTAGCCGTTTGTCGAAATAGCATATTGTGTAGTCGGCGGCTCCGTTTAGCATTCGTGTGAATGGGAGGGTGACGTTGTGGGTGGCGTCAGGGAATTCCTCGTTGCCGCATATTCCCTCCTGAGTGAGCAGGTTGGGGTATGTGCGGGAGAATCCCGAGGGGCGGAATTCGTCGTGGATGTTCATCATTAGATGATTGTCAGCAGCCTTGCGCACCATGTCGTGAAGCCATGTGGCCCAGCGGTGAGAGGCATACTGGACGAACCCTGACTTGACCCCTGCGATGCCCCACTTGTTGAGCAGAGGGAAGAGCTCGTCCATCTGTTTCATCAGGGCGTGCTGGTTGACGTAAAGCCATACGCCCACCCCTTTCTCTTTGCCGTAGTCGATCACCCGCTGCATGTCGAGCTTGTCGACCACCTTGGTGGCGTCACCGTCGTGGCTTGTGCAGGGGAGATACCAGAGCCAGTCGAAGAGCATGTAGGGGATGTTGTGCTCGGCGCAGAAGTCGATGTTCCTGAGCCCGGCTTCGGTGGATATGGATGTGCACCGCATGATCTTTCCGGGCTTTACCCAGCTGAAGTCGGCTGTGGCCCGGGGATTGAGGTTGAGGACTATGTCGTTGTTCTCTATGAGTTCGCCGGGAGTGTCGGCCGTCATGATTATTTTCCATGGAGTGGCATAGTAGGTGACGATGTCCACAGGGGAGTACATTACCGATCCGAGTGTGCCTTTGCGGTCGCTGCGTGCGGCAAGTTTGGTGAGGCACCAGTCATCCACGTCGGCGTCAAGCAGTGCTATCCATTTGCCGGAGGGGAGCTCGAGGGTGAGGGCCCGTTCGGCGGGGCGTTTGATGCTGTCGACCGGAGTGTGGTCAAATGCCGCCTGTGCCCATTTCTCGCTCCAAGCCATGGTGCCTTCGGGGAATGTATAGTCGGTGAGGTCGCCTGTGACCTTGTGGAATATTGCGGCCGGGTGCTCGGGGAAGAAGTAGCGGAATGCTATCCCCTCGTCGTAGGCTCTCACCTCCACATCGAGGCGGTAGTCGCTCTTGTCCTTTCGCGACATGTGCAGAGTGGCGGAGTTGAATCGGTCACGCACGGTTGACCGTTCGCCGTACTGCGGATGCCATGTGCTGTCGACCGGCGCGTGGACTGTAACACTGTCCGCCTCAAGCATATCCATCCAGCAGTCAGGCTGGGCGAGCGTGCGCTTGCCGAGAGCCATTTCCCATACCCAATTGTCCACTTCGAGTCCGGCGCGGGAGGGGAGTATGGTTTCTTCTCCGTCGATCGTGACTGTGTAGGACAGTTCTTTGCCGGGCTTGGAGAATGTGACGGTGTTCCGCCCGTCGGGAGAGCTTAGTTTCAATGTCTTATCATCGGCTAAGGACGAGAAGGCGACTATAAACGATAACAAGAAGCACAATTGTTTCATGGGTATCTGTTATATTTTGAGGGTATCTGTTATATTTTTATTGAAGTATTATTTCTATTTCCTGTACGGTTTCCTTGAAGCGGCAGTCGGAAGGGGCTTCGGCGCACAGTGTTATGCTCCCTCTTCGGCGCGGGTTTTTCCAGGTAGGATGATTGCGGTCGACACGGAAACGGTTGTTCCCGAGGGATATGGCCGGTCCGCTGACATATTTCACATCTATCAGTGAATTGTCACGCATATCGGACGGGACCGTGCGTGTGCTGTCGGTAAACACGGCGTCGATCCGGAATGTGTCATCGGCATCGGGGGTTATCTTTGTTACAATCTTGCAGTGGCCCTGGGGATTGTACTTAATGAGCGTCCTGTCGGGATTGACAAAGCCTATCCATGACTTATGCTTGCCCTCGGTCTCGGCATACCGGGCTTCGGCTGCAGAGGCCATTTCCACGTCGAAATACCAGAACGCCTCATGCCTGCATCCGGTGTATTTTTCCTGTCGTGCTGGCGCGGGACGCGATGTCTCGCCCGGATGCCAGCGGGCTGCGAGCCAGCCGTCGGCCGGATTGATCCTGACGAGTTTCCCGTTGACGAGACGTTTTTCAAGTGATTTTTCTATGAAACGGGCCAGATAGGAGGCTGTGCGCTCCGACAGGTCGAAATGTCCGCGTCCGGCATCGCCGAGAAAAGATATACAGCTTTCGGGATACATCATGCGGAAAGCGAGCGCGGGGTTTATGCGGGCTTCCCACCATTCGTATTCACCCTCGACCATCAGTCCGGGTATGCCGTCGATATTGCGTGTGCGACCCCACTCCACGTTGGAGCGTCCGTAGCCGCACAGGTTGGTCCGCGGCGCATCGCCATGGTATGATATGATGCAGAGTGTGCGGTTAGGATTCCAGGCGGCGAAATTCCAGGGCATGGTGGCCTGCGCGGAGTGACCGAACGGGATCAGCGGCACTGTGGCGAGTTCGGGATGACCGCTTTTTTCAGCCAAAGTCCTGATAAGATTGTCGAACGGCTCCTGTATCCCCTGGTTCACGTCCCATTCCTGACCGAAACCGGGTGCGATCCACAGCAATGCAACTCCGGCCGAAGCCATGCGCTCGCGGAAGCTCTCCATCTTGAAGAGGGTTTCCTCGTTCATATTCTGAAAAGCGAACATGAGAGCGTTCACTTTGTCAGTGCCGGGTGCGATCCATAGGAAGCCTTCCGGGGCGGCTCCGTTTTCGGTCGACACAATCCCGTCGGCCGGGGCGGACCACTGAAAATCAGCGGCTCCTATACAGGATATTCCGGCCAGAAAAACCAAGATCGAGGCGATATATCTTTTCCTGACTTTGACATTTTTCGAACAAGTTTCCCGGACGGATATTGATAAT
>CAJURI010000028.1 GCA_910588795.1 uncultured Duncaniella sp.
TAAAATTGTATTATATCTTGAATATCAAATAATTAAATACTATACATCAGGACAGAATATGTCTTATAATAGAACATGAGATTTAATGCTGCGTTTTGATGTCCAAGCCTCATATGGCACTCCGCAAGAGCCGTGAATATTTCCGAAAGGTATGTTTTCACTTTATTACGTCCCGCGATCCTCAACCCTTTGTTAAGAATATCCACTGCGTCTTTGTCCACCCCTTCACTACTCTTCAGCGATGCAAGCAGAAGCCGGGATTTCAATCTCAAAAATATCGGAGCCTCAATGCCATCTGCTGCCGCGGCATATTTCAACTCAGCACCTTTATTGTCTCCTTCAATCTCATCAGCCATTCCCTCTGCAATAAGCATCATTATTCTACTGTAATTTCCGACCTTTCTTTGATATCGACGGGCCGTATCGATATATCGTCGTCCTTCAAGGATATCCCCTGATCTTAATTTTAACTCTGCGATAGCCAGCGAACTGTCATGGACAATCAATGAATCATTCAGTTCCAATCCTTTTTTATAAGCCACTTCCGCATATTTCAGACCGGTATCAACATCATTTCCAATACTATAAGCCATAGCTATGTTAAACAAATACCTACATAATTCGTATTCGGCATCCGGAATTCCGCTCACATATCTGCAAGCAGTTGAGAATGCATCGATACCGGAGGGCAAATCCGCCATAAGTTCGGTATAATATAATCCAAGCCCATTGTATATCTGACCGATAACCATACTGTCAGGTATCTCTGCCGATTCAGCCTGTATTTTCGCAGATTCAAGACAGACATATGCTGAATCAGCATGTGCACAATGCACCATACAGTATCCGTCAGCAATCATCTTGCAGAGCTCTTCATTCGTGGATTCAGAATCACTTTCCACCGTTTCCCTCGTTTCAATGCCGTCACAACCCTGTGACAAAAAACATATTACGATACAATATATTACATAAATTATTTTCATGGCAATCAGCTTGTCTCCTTTACGAAATCTCATAGTTACGATTACAAAAGTAACTAAAATTTCCTAACGTGACATATGCTAACGGGTTGTTAACAATTTTAACAACCGTTTTAGCGGTTTATTAGACTTCAGATACACATATGCTTCCGCCACCTCGTGAAAACCAAAGTCACAATGGATCCCGACTTCATCTCCATGTTTCTGAACATATAACAACAACATAAAACATGAGGGCATGAGAATATGGCACAATGTCCGAATATAAAGAAATTACCCTTGCTGCAGCTATCTGCGGCGAGGGTAATTTCTTCAAGATGGGAGTTTTTACGCAGTCCCTGCGGCAGCACATATCAACTGCCATGGATTCGTGCCATTTACTCCAGACTGACATCCATTCCGGGCCGGTCAAGGCAATGGCACACGGTGCCGCACCCTTCGGGAATATACTCCTTGAAGTCACATGCCTTCTGCGGCTCGCCCCAGAAGTGCATCGGGAAGAAATTGTCTACCTTGATCCTGAACAGGAATATGCTTGCACCGCGGGCAAAGCCCTCTCCTATGCGGGCGTCGACAGGGAACATGGCAATATACATCCTGGGATACTCCTCAGCCACCCTGTTCACTATCCGGGTGAAATGCGCTTCGGCGTCACGAGCCTCCGAGAGGGTCGAGACTTCCCCCCAGTGCCAGTCATTGAGATCTCCGGCATGAAACACAACCTTGCCGTCGGGGAGTGTCACAGCATAGGCGACACCGGCGTCGGTCGACCTGAACGCCTCCACTTTCTTTACACCGGGCACCTGCTCTATGGTATCGCCGGGGCTCATCCATGCCACCGACAGCCCCGTCTGAGGCACGAGCCTTGAGAATATGTCATTGGAAAGGACATACGTGCGCCTGCGGTCCTGGGCAAGTTCAAAGATGGAAGTGTTGAAATGATCGGGGTGATGATGGCTTACAAAAAAGACAACATCCTGATCCGGAGCCTCGCGAAGCACTTTTTCAAGCTTTCGGTCAGGGTCCTTGTAATAGTCGAACACCATTACGGCTTCGGGGGTCGTGACCGCGAAGCCGCTATGATCCAAATAAGTTACTTTTGTCATAACGAATATCGTTTAATCCTATGTTTAGAACAACCGATATCGCCATGATGTTTATCAAAGTGAGAACCGCTTGCCGTTCCACTTGTACACAAGCGACGGATGCAGGGCAGGGGCCACCATAGTGTATATATCCTCGTCAAGGAATGTGGAGAGATTGTTCGTGATCGTGAGCGTGCCCTTGGCCGGATCTATGTAATAGGACGAAAGCATGAACGGCGCGTAGGCTGTGATCTCCGAAGTGTCATGTCCCGGGGTCACCCAGTCCTTCCACTCAGGGGCCGTAAAGTAACGCCCGCCTTGCAGAGGTGTCCATCCCTTGTCATAGAACTTCACGGTCGAGTCAAGTCCGGGAGCTGCCACGGTCGAAACCACAGCTATCAGTGTGTCACTTCCGGCCGTAAGGATGGCAAGCTGGGCCGATGAGGACTCGGATATCTTCACGGTAAGCGACTGCGGCGACATATCCGTCACTGACGAACGTCCGTCCATCCGGTTGGCCGAAGGGGTGGACAGTCCGCTGTTGTAATAGTCCACCATATCCATGCGTGTATTGGTGTCAAACAACGGGAACACATCAGATGGAGCCGATATGAATGCCTTTGAAGCCGTGATCTGGGCCGATGCAGCCAGCCCCGACAATGCGATGACCGCTGACATGAAATATCTCATAAACATACGCGCCTGCGATTTTGAAAATTTATTTTATCTACTGTTTTCTCCCTTTTTTCTTTTTATCTGAAAGCCTGGAGTAATCGCGGTCCTTGTCAGCGATCTCACTGTGGAGCCGTTTGCCGAAGAAGTCGGCACCTGTAAGTGCTCCCACCACCTTGCGGGCATCCTTCTTGCTCACATCAAAAAGCGTGTAGGACGGGAGCAGGTCTATACGCCCCACGTCAACCCTCTTGCCCTGGACAAGTTTGTTGAGGGCCTCTATGAGATTCCCGGCAAAAAAGCCGTCACGCTTGCCCACATTCACATACACACGCTCCATGCCGCGTGCGGCGGTGCGACGGTCCTTCTCCTTGTCATCGGCAGGACGTTCGTGGGCCTTGGAGCCCTTCCTCTCACCGCCTTTGCGGCTGCGGTCACGCTCAGGTTTTGCGTCTATGAAATCGATCTTGGGTGCGTCCTTGTAATAATCGATCAGACGGTTGAATTCCAGTGATATCACACGCTTTATAAGGTCCTCCTCCGAGAGCCACTCAAGTTTGCGCGATATCCCTGGAAGAAACTTCGCGATCCCCTCCTCATTGACCTTCACTTTCTCCAGCCGGTCAGCGAGATTGTAGAGCTGCTTCTCTATGATATGTTCCGGAGTGGGCACTTCAAGATGCTCGAAAGTCTTACCTATGATGCGCTCTATCTCACGCAGACGCCCCTTCTCTCGCGAATGGATTATAGCGATCGACACCCCTTTCTTTCCGGCGCGTCCCGTACGGCCCGAGCGATGGGTGTACACAGCAGTATCCTCGGGCAGACCGTAATTTATCACATGTGTAAGATCGCTCACGTCAAGACCGCGGGCAGCCACATCGGTGGCCACGAGTATCGTCACCACACGGTCGCGGAACTTCTTCATCACGATGTCGCGCTGCTGCTGCGAAAGGTCGCCGTGCAGGGCCTCGGCATTATAACCGTCACGTATGAGATTGTCGGCTATCTCCTGCGTGTCGCGGCGTGTGCGGCAGAACACTATAGCGTATATACCGGGGGAATTGTCGACAACACGCTTTAGAGCAAGATACTTGTCGCGGGCGTTCACCATATAGTATATATGGCGCACGTTCTCCGCTCCTTCATTGCGGGTTCCCACCACGATCTCCTCATAGTCGCGCATGTAACGCTTGGCGATCTTGAGAATATCGGCCGGCATGGTAGCCGAAAATAGGAGTGTCTTATGCTCCTCGGGCACATGCGACAGTATCTCCTCGATGGAATCGAGAAAACCCATGTTGAGCATCTCGTCGGCCTCGTCAAGGACCACGGTGTTCACATCATCGAGCTTCACTACCCCACGATTTATCAGGTCGATGAGACGACCCGGCGTGGCAACAATGACATTGGCACCGGCTCTCAGCGAACGTATCTGGCTCTCTATGCTCGACCCGCCGTACACGGGTATCACCTTAACACCGGGAATATACTTTGAATAGTCCACGAGATCACTGCTGATCTGAAGGCACAGCTCGCGTGTAGGGGCGAGCACAAGGGCCTGCGGGCATCTGATTCCGGCGTCAATACGCTGGAGCACAGGAAGCCCGAAAGCCGCTGTCTTGCCTGTCCCGGTCTGTGCAAGGGCCACTATATCATTGGCATCGCCGAGCAGGCGGGGGATTACGCGTTCCTGGATGGGCATCGGGGTCTCAAAACCCAACTCTTCGACCGCTTTCCTCAACGGCTCATTGACACCTAATTCTTCAAATGATTTCATATATGTGAATTGATAATATAATTTCAGGGCCCGTGCTCCGATATGAAGCGGCGAATACAGTCAAAGCCCTAATATAATAACTTTTTGCCCTGCCGCAGGGTTCGCTCGACGCTACACTACGGCAGGGCAAAGATAATAAATTTTAGCGGTATACGGGATATCAGTTCTCGTCATACTTCACAGGAAGCACCCTCGATATCGAATGATCAAGCGAGATGAGGGTCTCGGTGCCCACCACCCCGGGTATCACCTGTATCTTATGATTGAGCAGCTCCATAAGGTGCTCGTTGTCGCGGGCAAACAGCTTGATTAGAATCGTGTAAGGGCCGGTGGTGAAATGACATTCCACAATCTCAGGTATCTTCTCCAGCTCGGGCACAACCTCCCGGTACATCGCGCCACGCTCGAGATTGACACCGATGTATGTGCAGGTGCGGTAGCCGAGTATCTTGGGGTCCACATTGTAGCCCGACCCTGTGATCACATTGAGGTCAATCATACGCTGGATACGCTGATGGATGGCTGCGCGAGACACCCCACACTCCTGAGCCACATCCTTTGATGCGATGCGGGCATTTCTCATGATGATTTCAAGAATCTTGCGGTCAAGATTGTCTATTTTTTCCATGACTGTACCGGTATTATTTTTGACTTGGAAGTGATTTCAGTGTTGAAAAATAGTTGACAAATATACGCATTTTAGTCCGGATTACAAACTTTTTGCCAATTTTTCCGCAAAACTTAACAATAATAATGACTGATGGAACACTTGTACATCACATCTTATATGTTACCATATGTTAATACTGCTGTGCAGTTTACAAGGAAATGTTAACGAATATCAATATTTTGTCACTATGATATGGAGAACGAGAAAAAATGGTGTTAACTTTGCACAAAATTTGTTCTTATGACTGACAATATTTTAACCCTCCTGTCGTCCCGGCATGCCTCACAGCGTCCCGACGCCCCCGCACTCGCGGGACAGGACGAGCAGGAGAGGTGGTATGACATATCCTGGCGCGAATTCGACCGGCAGATCAATATGGCGGCGAGAGCACTCGCATCACTTGGTGTAAAGCCCGCCGACTGCGTGGGCACATTCTCGGCCAACCGTCCGGAGAACCTTGTCACCGACTTCGCATGCTACCGCAACCGTGCCATATCGGTGTCGATCTACGCCACTTCCTCTCCTGAGCAGGTTGCCTACATAGTCAACGATGCATCGATAGCAGTACTGTTCGCCGGCAACAGCACACAATACCATTTCGCACGCGAGGCCATGCGGCAATGCCCGTCGCTAAAACAGATCATAGTGATAAAGCCCATCGAGACCGACGAGGACGATGACACAACAATGCTCTGGAGCGACTTCATAAAGCTCGGCGAGGACTCTGACCGGAGCATTGCCGACGAAGTGGAGAAGCGCACGGCCGAAGCGCGGCCCACCGACATAGCGACCCTTGTCTACACCTCGGGCACAACCGGCGAACCCAAGGGAGCCATGCTGACACATGCCAACTACGACGCAGCCCTCGACGCACACAGGACAGCCCTCAGCATGCTGTCAACCGACGACGTGTCAATGGCATTTCTCCCTCTGAGCCACATTTTTGAAAAAGGTTTCACCTATGTATGCCTTATGATGGGCATAAAGGTAGCAGTCAACCGCGACCCGCGCGCAATCCAGGACACCATCAAGGAGGTGCGCCCCACGTGCATGTGTGCCGTTCCGAGGTTCTGGGAGAAGGTCTACACGGCCGTGCTCGACAAGATAGCCTCCATGAACCCTGTGTCAAGAGCCATGGTAAGGGCAGCACTTAGGATAGGGCACCGGCGCAACCTCGATTATGTGCGCCACGGGCTAAAAGCTCCGTTCTGGCTTGAAAGAAGCTACCGGTTCGTAGACCGCAGGATATTCTCAAAACTGAGGGGAGCCATAGGGATCGACCGTCCAAACATATTCCCCACCGCCGGAGCTCCGGTGTCACCCGAAATAGTGGAGTTCTTCCACTCGGCCGGGCTATGGATCATGGTGGGCTACGGACTGTCAGAGACCACAGCCACCGTAACCTGTTTCCGCCAGATCGACTATGAGATCGGATCGGTGGGACAGCCGCTCCCTACGGTGAACATCAAGATAGGTGACAATTCCGAAGTGCTTGTCAAAGGGCCCACCGTAATGACGGGATACTACAACAAGCCCGAAGCCACAGCTGAAGCTTTCACTGCCGACGGGTGGTTCCGCACAGGGGATGCCGGCTACATCGACAAGGAAGGCTCCCTGTTCCTGACCGACCGTATAAAGGACCTCTTCAAGACCTCCAACGGCAAGTATATAGCTCCACAGATGATCGAGGCTCGCCTCGGGACCGACAAGTTCATAGAACAGGTAGCTATCATCGGTGACAGCCGCAAATTCGTCAGCGCGCTCATAGTGCCCAACTTCGGGTCGCTGCGTGAATGGGCCGCGAACAACGGCATACCCAGCACTTCCGACGAAGAACTGCTGAAGCATCAGAGCGTCCACGACATGATGGAAGCCCGCCTTGAAAAGCTTCAGAAAGGGCTTGCCCCGTATGAGAAGATAAAGCGTTTCACTCTCCTCCCCCATGAGTTCACCATGGACAACGGCGAGCTCACCAACACACTCAAGATCAAGCGTCGCGTGATCAACAGCCGATACGCCGACCTGATCGAGGCAATGTACTCCTGAAACTAAATCATAAATCAATAAAAAACAATATTCCATTATGAAAGTAGCAATAGTAGGCGTCAGTGGAGCCGTAGGTCAGGAATTCCTCCGCGTGCTCGACGAGCAGAACTTCCCGATTGACGATCTTCTCCTCTTCGGATCAGAGCGTTCGGCCGGGCGCACCTACAATTACCGTGGCAAAGACTACACTGTCCGCCTTCTCCGCGACGAGCCCGAGGACTTCCGCGGCGTGGACTTCGCATTCGTGTCAGCCGGAGCGTCAGTGTCAAAAAAATACGCCGACGTGATCACAAAACACGGAGCCATAATGATCGACAACTCATCGGCATTCCGCATGGATCCCGATGTACCCCTGGTAGTGCCCGAAGTCAATGGCGAGGACGCATTCGACGCGCCGCGCGGCGTCATAGCCAACCCCAACTGCACCACAGCCATCATGGTGGTGGCACTCAAGCCCCTCAATGACATATCCCCGATACGCCGCGTCCACGTGGCAACCTATCAGGCTGCGAGCGGAGCCGGCGCGACAGGCATGCAGGAACTTGTCAACCAGTACACCGAACTTACCCAGGGCAAAGAGCCTACAGTGGAGAAATTCGCCTACCAGCTCGCCTACAACCTCATACCCCACATCGACGTGTTCCTCGACAACGATTACACCAAGGAGGAGATGAAGATGTTCAACGAGACCCGCAAGATAATGCACTCGCCCAACCTCTCGGTAAGCGCGACATGTGTCCGCGTCCCGGTGGTGCGCGCCCACAGCGAGGCTGTATGGGTAGAGACCGAGAGCCCCATCAGCATCGAAGAGGCACGCAAGGCATTCTCCAAGGCCGAGGGCCTCGTGGTGATCGACGAGCCCGCCGAAAAGAAATATCCTATGCCGCTCGACGCAGCCGGCACCGACCCAGTGTTCCTCGGACGCCTCCGCAAGGACCTTGCCAACCCCAACGGGCTGACATTCTGGCTCTGCGGCGACCAGATCAAGAAAGGCGCGGCTCTCAACGCCGTGCAGATAGCGCAGTACATGATCGCCCATAAGAAATAACTGACGTCAACATTACATGCAAGAAAATGGTTATAGGGTTATCCACCACCCTGTAACCATTATTAATCAAATCTACATATACATAGATGTTCTTCGACCCTGCCGGCATAATGGCCCAGTTTCTTGTCGCTGACGCCGCCACAGTCTATATGCTCGTGTTCGCTTTCATGATAATTGAAAGCTCCTTCATACCGTTCCCGTCCGAGGTCATAGTGCCCCCGGCAGCCTATCTGGCATGCACGAGCCATGAGGTCAACATCGTGGCGGTAGTGCTCATAGCCACAGCCGGAGCCATCATAGGCGCGCTCATCAACTATGGGTTGTCGCTATGGATAGGCCGCCCGATAGTCTACAGGTTTGCCGACAGCCGACTGGGGCATGCTCTGCTGATCGACCAGGCCAAGGTCAGGCACGCCGAAGAATACTTTGACGCCCACGGCGCGATATCCACATTCATAGGACGTCTTGTCCCGGCTGTGCGTCAGCTCATCTCCATACCCGCAGGCCTCGCAAGGATGAACGTAGGGAAATTCATCATATTCACCGGACTCGGAGCCATGACCTGGAACATAGTACTCGCCGCTCTCGGCTACTGGCTCGGCACAGTGGTGCCACGCCAACAGCTTTACGCCAAAGTGGAGGAGTACAACGACTATCTCACCTACATAGGCCTTGGCATAGGCGCGATATGCGTGGCAGTAATCCTGTACAATGCATTCAAGCCCCGCAGAAAAGAGAACCTTTGACAACTTAAACCCCACTCTACAATACCACATCTATCCCCCCGACCATTACCATGATACAGGTATCCCCCTCACTCCTTTCTTCCGACTTCACCCGTCTGGGCGAAGCTGTAGGGATTATCAACCGTAGCCGTGCATCGATGATCCACGTCGATGTCATGGACGGAGTGTTTGTCCCCAACATATCCATCGGATTCCCTGTGATCTCATCAATAAACCGCGTAGCTGAAAAGCCACTCGACGTGCATCTGATGATAACGGATCCAGGACGCTACGTCAGCGAAGTGCGCGACTCCGGGGCATGGCTGATGTGCGTGCACTATGAGGCATGCACCCATCTCCACCGCGTAGTCTCAGCCATACACGATGCCGGGATGAAGGCCGGCGTGGCCCTGAATCCCGCCACTCCTGTAGAGATGCTTGAAGAGATCATCGACGACCTCGACATGGTGCTCATCATGAGCGTCAACCCCGGGTTCGGAGGACAGAAATTCATACCCAACACCATCAGCAAGGTGAAGCGCACCCGCAACATGATCGACCGACACAATTCCGGCGCGATAATCGAGATCGACGGCGGAGTAGACCTCAACACAGCTCCCGCGCTCATAGAAGCCGGAGCCGATGTACTTGTAGCCGGAAGCTTCGTGTTCAAGTCACCCGATCCGGCAGGAGCCATCAACGCCCTCGCCGATCTCGGCTGACCGCAAGCACACGCCCGCCTCTGAACGGATCAGCCAACCGACATAAAGCCAATCAACCACATCCTCCCATGGACCGATCCCGAATATCCGAAATACGCATCGACGACTACGACTACCCGCTGCCCGACAGCCGCATAGCCAAGCACCCGCTGGCCGAGCGCGACACATGCCTGCTGCTCGTACGTGACACTCAAGGCAGACTGTCAACACACAGTTTCGCAGAGCTTCCCTCCCTGCTGCCGTCCGATTCGATGCTTGTCTACAACAACACCCGTGTCATCAACGCGCGCCTCCGCTTCCGCAAAGGTGCCGACGGCACAGGCGCGCTCATCGAGATATTCTGCCTGGAACCGGTCATGCCCTCCGACTACGCCGTCAACTTCGCCTCCACATCCTCATGCTCATGGACATGCCTCGTGGGCAATTCCAAACGATGGAAAGAGGGCGATCTCACCCGTACAGTCACAATCGAAGGGCACACACTCACGCTCCGCGCCACACGGCAGAGCAAGGAGGGGGCTTCCTCGGTGGTATGTTTCAGCTGGGACTGCCCGGAAGTGACGTTCAGCTCCATAATTTCGGCACTCGGAGAAATCCCCATCCCCCCTTACCTCAACCGTTCTACCGAGGAGAGCGACTCACGCGACTACCAGACAGTCTATTCCCGTATCGACGGCTCCGTGGCCGCCCCCACAGCCGGATTGCACTTCACCCCCGCAGTACTCAGCGGGATCGACAGGCTCGGCATTCCACGCCGGGAGATCACACTCCATGTCGGAGCCGGAACATTCCAGCCCGTAAAGACCGACACCATCGGCGAGCATGAGATGCACAGCGAGTTCATAGCCGTGCCACGCGCCCTCATTGAAGAGCTGGCCGGAAATGAACGCCGCATCATAGCGGTAGGCACCACATCGGTACGCACCCTTGAAAGCCTCTACCATCTCGGGTGCATGCTCCACAGCGGCATCGAAGCCTCACACCTGCCACAATGGTACCCCTACAGCGAAACTCACCCCGACCTGACCGCTGAGGCTTCAATGGCAGCAATACTCCGACACCTCGACACTACAGGCAGTGATACCTTCATAGCCTCGACACGGCTCATGATAGCCCCGGGCTACCGCTACCGCATAGTACGCGGCATGGTCACCAACTTCCATCAGCCGCGCTCCACGCTCCTCCTTCTCGTGTCGGCATTCCTTGACGGGGGCGGCACCGAGTGGAAACGCATCTACGACTACGCCCTTGCCGGCGACTTCCGTTTCCTCTCCTACGGCGACGCGTGCCTGTTCATTTAGGGCCGGTTTAGAGGTTGTTTAATAACAAATGTGAAAGCCGGAGTCCATTCTCTTGAGGCGTATTTCGGGATGAATCGAAGGAGCAATGCTGTGGCATTGCCTCCCATACGGTCGGCGAGCTAAAGGTTGTGACTGAAATTCAGCACGAAATACACCCAAGAGAATGGATGCGACAGAGCATTTCTCCCAAGCATATAAAGACCTTCGAAATGTATACCAACGATAAACAAAGTTACATTAGCTTGCATGGATGTCTTTTTGGCTCCCCTGTCCCTAATCTTCAGTCACAATGCTACGGCATTGCTCCCTCAGATTATGAACAGGTTAGCTCAAAAATACATCCACTCCGGCTTCACATTTGTTATTAAACAACCTCTTAATTTTGACATTAGGATGATTTTCATTACCTTTGTGATTGCATTATTGTGTACTTATGAATTACGTGAAAATCTACCGGATCCTGCTTCCGCTCCTTATATTTCTCGGCATCAACGCATCAGCGTATGCCCAGACCCAGCAGGTAGGCCCATACTTCCCCTATCCCATCGTCCCTGACTCGATATCCACATTTCAGGGACGCTGCAACTATCTTTCCGACCATTTCTTTGACTTCTGCGAGCTCTCCAAGGCATTCTCCTCGAAGCAAAAGATGGCTAAGGAGATGAAAGTCTATCTCTCCGTAGTGTCCAACGCCGAGCCTCAGCGCGCACTGAAAGGGGTCAACGCTCTAATGAAGAAACTTGAAAAGCAGCCCAAGGACCAGCTTTTCATAGCCGAAATAGCCGAGGGAGAGCTCTATGCCGACACTGCCGAGCTCTGGATCGACGAGCTCTACCTACCGTTTGCCGAAGCGATCGCCGCCAACAAGCGCATAAGCAAAGCCGAAAAAGCCCGTTTCGAGCAGCAGGCCACAATCCTCAGGAACTCTCTCGTAGGCAAGCCGGTCCCGTCGCTCCCCTACACCCGTCGCGACGGATCGGAAGGTAACCTGCAGAACGACTCCGCCGAAGTCGTCCTGGTGTTCTTCAACGACCCTGACTGCAACGACTGCAACATGGCGCGCATACGCCTCGACGCCGACATATCCATGACAGAACTGATCAAAGAGGGCAAAGTCAAGGTTGTGGCCATATCGCTCGCCGAACCCGATGACGAATGGCGCAAAAGCGCGGAGAGCTTCCCGGCATCATGGGAAGTAGGAGCAGCCCCTGACGCCGATCTCACCATCGACCTGCGCTCAGGGACACCCGACTTCTATATAATCGACAGGAAAAACAATATACGCTACAAGCACCTCAACATCACACAGGTGCTCGATGTGGCGCGTCAGCTCAAGAAACGATAGGCTACGGTCGATAAGGCAATGCATTCTCTCACCGCCGTAACCCTAAATAATCCTCACAACTATTACAATCACTGGATATGGCCTGGCACAACTCCCCGTTAGTCAATATCTTCCTACGTCTCACAGGATTCACCTACACCAACCTTGCAAGGCTCTTCATGCGCCTGTTCGTGGGCATGATGCTGCTTCAGTTCGGGATACGCCACCTCGTCAACTACAATGAGATGTGCATAAACTTCCCCACTGTGATGGACATGTCGCCTACCACATCGCTGACACTGATGATAATCATCGAGCTGGTGTGCTCGCTGTCCATAATGGTGGGATTCCTGACACGCCTCAACACAATCCCACCCATCATAGCCATGTGTGCGGCCGAGTACTATATACTCCACGACATGGTGCCTTACCTGCCTGTCTACGGCCTTGACTCCACCGATCCCGGCTACCTGCCTATAATGTTCATAGGCATATACATATATATGCTTATCGCTGGACCGGGAAAGATATCGCTCGACTATTTCATCTCCCTCTACATCATAAACCTCAGGGGCAAGGACGAGGAGGAGGAACTTGACGAAGTGTGACACGGGCATGAGACTCCCCGCAACAACAGAAAGGTGGCAACAGAAATATAGATGAACAAAAGCATATGCGTGTAGCCGTATTGATATCAGGAGGAGTGGACAGCGCAGTGGCAGTGCATCGTCTGCTCGAACAGGGGCACGATCTGCACCTGTTCTACATACGCATAGGTCTCGACACAGGCGAAGGGGACTGCTCGGCCGAAGAGGACATTGAGATGTGCCGGTATATCGCCGCCAGATACTCGCTGCCGTTCGACGTGGTGTCACTCCACGAAGAGTACTGGGAAAATGTGATGGAATACGCGCTACGCACAGTGCGCGAAGGCCTCACCCCCAATCCCGATGTGATGTGCAACAAGATGATAAAATTCGGGTTCTTCGAGGAACGATGGGGACGTGAATTCGATCGCACAGCCACAGGACACTACGCCACGACTCACGTCATAGACGGACTCACATGGCTCGGGACAGGAGTCGACCGGGTGAAGGACCAGACCGATTTCCTGTGCCGCATATCCTACAGCCAGCTTTCACGCCTCATGTTCCCCATAGGCGATCTCCCAAAGTCGGAAGTAAGGCGCATAGCCATCGAGACCGGAATGCCCAACGCCTACCGCCGTGACAGCCAGGGGATCTGCTTCCTCGGCAAAATCAACTACAACGACTTCATACGCCGCCATCTCGGTGAAAAGCCCGGACCGATCGTCGAACTCGAGACCGGACGCAAACTCGGGACCCACAGAGGATTCTGGTTCCACACCATAGGCCAGCGAAAAGGGCTCGGACTGAGCGGAGGGCCATGGTATGTGGTGAAGAAGAACACCCGCGATAACGTCGTGTACGTTTCCCAGGGATACGGCACCGAAAAGCAGTATGGCAGAACCATACATCTCGATGAGATGCACTGGCTCACACGGGACCCGTGGGGAGACAACTGCGACAACGTGGAGATAACGTTCAAGAACCGTCACACGCCGGAATTCCTGTCCGCACGCCTCACACGTCTCTCCGACGGCGAATACCTCATAGATTCGGCATCACCTGTCCAGGGCATAGCACCCGGACAGTTTGCAGTGATATATACCCCCGACAGCCGCCTATGCCTCGGCAGCGGCGTCATAACGGGAAGAAACATAATGTTATAGGATATCATTATGGACAACGGAAACAACGATATATTCGACGGCCTCAGCTCCGGCTCTCCAAGCCAGGCACGCATACGGCTCAGAGTGCTCGGCATATCCTACAGCCAGATACGCAACGGAGCCTATGCCCTCATCCTCGCACAAGTAGGAGGCCCCTACCGCATTCCGGTAGTGATCGGGGCGAGCGAAGCCCAGGCCATAGCACTGAAGATGGAAGGCATCATCCCGCCACGTCCGCTCACACACGACCTCTTCACAAGCCTCGGACACGCGTTCGGCATTGAGCTGACCGAAGTGTTCATATACAGGTTTGAGGACGGCATATTCTACTCCGAGCTGACATTCACCGACGGAGAACGCACAGTGACCCTCGACTCACGCACATCCGATGCCGTAGCGATAGCCATGCGCACCGGAGCCCCCATCTACACTACAGCTGAAATACTTGCCGAAACCGGATTCGAGATCGAAGAACTTGCCGACATCCCCGACAACGGCTCCTCCGCTGAAGACGGGGAAGAGGAGGACGACGGAGAGCTTAGAGCCGCCGATCAGGATACCCTGTCCGCCTCACCGTCACGGGCACCGAAACTCGAGAACTACACAATAGAAGAGCTCCGCAAAACCCTCCAGAGCCTGATTGACCGCGAGGAGTATGAAGAAGCGGCACGCGTCGCCGAGATAATACGCCGAAAAGAGGAAGGGAAAGCATAGCGGCTCCGCTCTGACGGCATCAACACCATCCTGTCAGGACTCCGACGGCCGTGTTCCCGCAATCAACCATAATGAACCAACCATTCTCATATTTCACCCCTAAATGTCAAAGATCCGACCTATACAAGCGCGCCTCGCCGCCCTGTCATTCCTTGAATTCGCAGTATGGGGAGCCTACCTCATCTCTCTGGGCAACTATCTCGGCTCAGTAGGGCTCGCCACCCACATAGGATGGTTCTACGCCGTGCAAGGCATAGTATCCTTATTCATGCCAGCCATAGTGGGCATAATAGCCGACCGCTGGATACAGGCCCAGCGCATGCTCAGCATATGCCATCTCCTTGCCGGTCTTTTCATGGGGGGAGCGGCTGTCTACGCCCTCACGACCCCGGAAGTGCAGTTCGGCACGCTCTTCACCCTTTACACACTTTCCGTGGCATTCTTCATGCCCACCATAGGACTGTGCAACGCCGTGTCGTTCAATGCGTTGAGCCGCAACGGGCTCGACACCGTCACATACTTCCCCCCTATACGAGTGTTCGGCACGATCGGCTTCATATGCTCCATGCTGTTTGTCAACTTCACCCAGTTCCAGACCAATCCCTACCAGCTCGTCACATCGGCAGTGCTCAGTTTCTGCCTCGCGGCCTACGCGCTCACAATGCCCCAGTGCCCCACCGACAGGAGTTCGTCAGGCTCCATAGCTGACCAGCTCGGGCTTAAGGCATTCAAGCTCTTCAAGATAAAACGCATGGCCATATTCTTCATATTCAGCATGTGTCTCGGGGTCTCACTGCAGATCACCAACAGCTACGGCAATATCTTCATCACATCGTTTGCCGAAATCTCCGAATATGCCGACACCTGGGGCGCACGCAACGCCAACGCACTGATATCCCTCTCACAGATGAGCGAGACTCTCTGTATACTCCTCATACCGTTCTGCCTCAAGAGATTCGGCATAAAGATAGTGATGCTCATATCGATGTTCGCATGGGTGCTCCGTTTCGGCTTCTTCGGTCTTGGCGACACGGGCAGCGGTCTGTGGCTACTTGTGCTCTCCTGCATCGTGTACGGTGTGGCATTTGACTTCTTCAACGTGTCAGGAGGACTGTACGTCGACCGCCAGACCTCCAAGGAGCTGCGTTCCAGCGCGCAGGGACTGTTCATGATAATGACCAACGGCATCGGAGCCACCGTAGGCACTCTCGCCGCACAGGCCATAGTCAACCACTACGTATTCTCACAGACAACCCCCGAGGCGCAGCACGCAGGATGGACCACATCATGGTTCATATTCGCAGCCTACGCTCTGGTCATAGCCATACTGTTCATGTTCATATTCAAGGACGACAGGCACTCCGCCACAGAGGCATGTGCCGGCACAAACGCCCATCAGGAATGATACAGTTCTACGCGCCCGACATAGCCTCCGTGCCCGTTCTTCCGGAGAGTGACTCACGCCACGCCGTGAAAGTGCTGAGAATGACCGAGGGTGACACCCTTCAGGTCATTGACGGCCGCGGCCATGTCTACACATGCCGGCTCGTCGAGGCTCATCCCAAGCATGCGTCGGTGGAGATAACGGATTGCCGTGAGCAGCCGCTTCCATGGAGCCAGCAGCTCACTGTGGCCGTGGCTCCGACGAAGCATATGGACCGCATGGAATGGCTCGTGGAAAAGATGACCGAGATTGGCGTCAACCGTATCATACCGCTCCTGTGCGAACGGAGCGAGCGGCGCGAACTGAAAGTGGACCGTCTTGAAAAAATAGCCGTATCGGCAATGAAACAGTCACTCAAAGCCCATCTGCCCGTCATAGACACACTCACGCCTCTGAAAAAGGTGACCGCCTTAATGCCGGACGCATGTCGTATTGTAGGCTACTGCGATCCGTCGGTGCCGCGCCGTGACCTGTCACACATATACACCCCACACAGAGACACCATGATACTGATCGGTCCGGAAGGGGACTTCACCCCTGCCGAAGTGTCATTGATGCTCGAAGCCGGGATCCAGCCCGCGACATTCGGCGACAACCGGCTGCGCACCGAGACAGCCGCGCTCTATGCCCTATCGGCATGCCATGTGATCGACTCGCTCAACACCCCGGAAATCTGATAACAACAGCTACAACAATATATGTTCTCTTTTAAGGAATATTCATCACATCCACAATTCTTCCTCCTTGCAGGGCCATGTGTCATAGAAGGTGAGGAGATGGCTCTGGACATAGCCGAGCAGTGTGTAAGGATCACATCAGAGCTCGGCATTCCCTATGTGTTCAAAGGCTCATACCGTAAGGCCAACCGCTCGCGCATCGACTCATTCACCGGGATAGGCGACGAGAAAGCACTGAAGATCCTCGCCAAAGTACGCGACACATTCGGGATTCCCGTTGTCACCGACATCCACTCGGCATCAGAAGCCGCAATGGCAGCAGAATACGTCGACATACTGCAGATACCTGCTTTCCTGTGCCGGCAGACCGACATTCTTATAGCCGCAGCCGAGACCGGGAAAGGGGTGAACATCAAGAAAGGACAGTTCCTCTCACCAGAGGCGATGCAGTTCGCTCTCCAGAAAGTGCGCGACGCCGGCAATGACAACGTTGCTCTCACCGAGCGCGGAGTCACATTCGGCTATCAGGACCTCATTGTCGACTACAGGGGCATACCCGAGATGCAACGCTTCGGCGCGCCTGTCATACTCGACATAACCCACTCGCTCCAGCAGCCCAACCAGGCCGCAGGAGTCACGGGCGGACGTCCTGACCTCATAGAGACAATAGCGCGGGCAGGCATAGCCACGGGTGTCGACGGCATATTCCTCGAAACACACCGCAACCCCTCAGCGGCAAAAAGTGACGGAGCCAACATGCTTCAGCTCGACAGGCTCCCCGAACTGCTGCGCCGCCTCTCCGTGATACGCTCAGCAATCAATTCATTATAATAAACCACATAATAAACCACACTCCATATACCCCACACACTATCTGAAAATGGATATAAGATCAATCACCATCTCCCTCCTCATATCACTTGCCGCCGCTGTCACGGCAAGCGCACAGACAAGCTATGACGATCCCATGTCGCAGGCTCTCATGAAAGCCTTTGACGAACTGCTTGAGGAAGACCCGCGTGACCCCGAGACACTCGTGCGCCGCGCCGGGCTTTACTACGCACATCAGGACTACATAAAGGCTCTCGATGACATCAACACGGCGATGAAGTACTATGAGCCGGGCGATGAGGAGGTCCGATATCCGGCCTATCAGCTTCGTGCCAAGATATACCAGAAGCAGAAGAAATATGATGACGCGCTCAATGACCTCAATGCCGTGCTGAAGGTGTCACCTCAGGACTACGGGACCATCTATCAGCGTGCCAACGTACTCTATGAGCTCGGACGCTACCCCGAAGCCAATTCCGACTACTACATGATGCTGCGCCTCAACCCACGCAGCCAGGACGCAATGCTCGGGCAGGCAAAGGTTGCCGTGAAGCAGAACAATCTCGGCACAGCTAACGATCTTGCCGACCGCGCCGTAGCACTCACCCCCAACAGCAGCGAGATCTTCATCGGACGCGCCGCCGTACGCGACCTGATGGGCAACCGGCAGGGAGCCGTGGAGGATTATATCTCAGCGATATCTGTCGACAACGAGAGCACAGCACGCGCCCTCAGCCACCTTGTGGCAATGTCGCGCACCGACTACCCCACGGTAATGGCAGGGCTGTCCTCAGCAATAAGCAAAGCTCCGCGCAACGGCATGTTCTACTTCATCCGGGCCATGATCGCACAGGGACACTGCAATTATCTCGCCGCAATAGCCGACTATGACAAGATCATAAACGAGAACCTTGACTCCTATCCCGGTCTTAACGGCGCGCTCGCAGAATGCTACTATTACCTCGGACGCTACGACCGCGCGCTTCTCAACGCCGACTATGCCATAAGCGCGACCGACGACAATGCCTTCTACTATGTCCTGAAGTCACGCATCAAGCGTGCCATGGGCGACAACGAAGCCGCGCTCGAAGCCGCCGACAAGGCTCTTGAAAAGACACCTGAATCAATCGATGCCCTCGAGGCCAAAGCTCTCGCAGAAGTCGCGCTAAGCCAGCCTGCCGGAGCTTCCATAGCTCTGAGCGAAGCTGCCATGGTCAATCCCGAGAACCCTTACATTCAGATCCTCCGCGGATGGGTGCTCGGCGACTTCCGCAAACAGGCCACCAACTCGCAACGCGCATATGACATGGTGCTCGACATGGATTTCGACTTCGACAACGTGCAGTCGCTACGCGGATTCGCCCTCCTTGCCCTCGGCCGCAAGGACCAGGCCGACAAATGGATGGAACGCGTCCTTGACACCGCCGACGACTATGACGGTATGGTCAACTACTATGCTGCCTGCTACTACTCTCAGGCAGGCATGCCTGAACGAGCTCTGCGCTGCATGGAAGCATCTCTCGAAAAAGGGTATGCCAACTACCACAACTGGACCAAAGCAACGGAAGCCAATGTCAACTGTGCCCCCCTGCGCTCCAATCCGGAATTCACAAAGCTTCTTGACAAGTACGTCCATCTCTTCAAGTAAGCCCGACCCCTTAAATACACATATATACCATGGGAAAACTATTAAGCCTTACAGGGATCCTGGCAATGACGACAGGGCTTCTGACCTCCTGTTCAAAAGTGGAAACGACAGCCGACTACCGCACCATACCGGTTGTACGTGAGGTCACAACCGCTCCTGCCGGGGAGTTCGCACTTACGGGCGGGACAAAGATCATATACCCCGAAGGTAACGTCAGCATGCAACGCAACGCCAGCTTTCTTGCCGGATATCTGCAAAAAGCCACAGGCACAGAGTTCCGGACAGAAGCCGGGACCGAGGGCAAAGGAAACATAATGCTACAGCTCGGACTTCCTGACGAAAATCCCGAGGCATATAGTATAAAGGTAACCCCCGACGGAGTCACGATCTCAGGGGCAAGCGAAGCCGGAGTGTTCTACGGCATACAGACTCTGCGCAAATCCATCCCCGTGGTTGCAAACAGCACACCTGTGCTGCCGGCCGTTGAGATCAACGACAGCCCGCGGTTCGGATACAGGGGAGTGCATTTCGACATATCGCGCCATTTCTTTAATGTCGATGAGGCAAAACAGTATATCGACATGATGACCCTGCACAATATGAACCGTCTGCACTGGCATCTGACCGACGACCAGGGATGGCGCATAGAGATCAAGAAATACCCGCTGCTTACAGATATAGGTTCGAAGCGCAAGGAGACGGTGATCGGACACAATTCCGGCGAATACGACGGCAAACCTTACGGAGGCTTCTATACCCAGGACCAGATCAGAGAGGTGGTGGAGTATGCAGCCGAAAGATATATCACCGTAATTCCGGAAATCGATCTTCCGGGCCACATGCAGGCAGCACTCGCCGCTTACCCCCACTTAGGATGCACAGGCGGCCCGTATGAGGTGTGGACACAATGGGGCGTATCCGAGGATGTGCTGTGTGCCGGCAATGACAGCGTGCTGACATTCATCGACGACGTTCTTACCGAGATCATGGAACTGTTCCCCTCGGAATACATCCACATAGGTGGAGACGAATGTCCGAAAATCAGATGGGAAAACTGTCCGAAATGCCAGGCCCGCATCAAAGAACTGGGCATCAAAAGCGATGAAAAGCACAGCAAGGAGGAGTATCTGCAAAGTTACATAATCAATCATGCCGAACAGTTCCTCAACAGGCACGGACGCCGCATCATAGGATGGGACGAGATTCTGGAAGGCGGGCTGGCACCGGGTGCCACCGTGATGTCATGGCGTGGAGAAGGGGGAGGCATTGAGGCCGCACGCCAGAAGCATGACGTGATCATGACTCCAAACACATACCTGTATCTCGACTATTATCAGACAAAGGATGTCGAGAACGAGCCACTCGCAATAGGGGGATACGTACCCGTCGAGCGCGTCTACAGCTATGAGCCTGTGCCGTCGGTCCTGACCACTGACGAGCGGAAACACATCCTGGGCGTGCAGGCCAACCATTGGTCGGAATACATCCCTGTATTCTCCCATCTGCAGTACATGGCTCTTCCCCGCTGGGCCGCGCTTTCCGAGATCCAATGGAGCGACCCGGCAAAAAAGGACTATGCGGACTTCCTGTCACGTCTGCCACAGATGATCAGACTGTATGACGCGGAAGGTTACAATTACGCCACACACGTATTTGATGTCAAAGCCGATTTCACAGCTGACACTAATACCGGCGCGATAAATGTAGCCTTGAAAACCATCGACAACGCACCGATCCACTATACCACCGACGGCACAGTGCCGACAGCCGAATCGCCCGTAGCTGACAGCATCATCGATATTAACAAAGCCTGTACACTCAATGCGCTCGCAATCCGTCAGAAAGGACAGAGCCGCATGCTCACGGAGAAAATAAGCTTCAGCAAATCCACAGCCAAGCCCATCACGGCAAACCAGCCTGTCAACAAGCAGTATGAATTCAAAGGTGTGGCAACCCTTACCGACGGGCTGAAAGGCAACGGCAACTACCGTACCGGCCGCTGGATCGCGTTCTACGGCAACGACATGGACGTGACCATCGACCTGCTGCAACCTGCCGAAATATCCAATGTGACATTCACCGCATGTGTGGAAAAAGGTGACTGGATTTTTGACGCACGAAGCGTCACTGTGGAAGTCTCGGAGGACGGCGAGAATTTCACGGAAGTGGCCTCCGAATCCGCCCCGGCTATGAAAGAGACCGACCGCAACGGACTGTATGAGCACCACTACACCTTCAGCCCGGTAAAAGCACGTTATGTAAGAGTGACAGCAGAGTCAGAGAAATCCATTCCGGACTGGCATGGAGGGAAAGGCAACTTTGGCTTCCTGTTTGTCGATGAGATCGCTATCGACTAAATGCCGATTGGTATGAGCGTATTGAAAACCCGTGTCATGACCCTTGTGTCACTGCTCGCATGCCTATGGTATGGAGGAAGAATTTCTATGGCACAGACCGTCATCCCTCTACCGCAGAGCTCAGTGTCAGGCTCCGGATCTTTCCGTATCACCGAAGAGACAAAATTATGCACCAATCTCAAAGAGCATGAGAAAGAGCGGCTTACAGCTTACCTGTCAACTGTTCCTGCACCTTTCAATAAAAAAATTAAAGGGGATGAGAGTTCGCGCGAGAATGTGATAATACTACAGAAGAGCCGTGATGCCGCTTCTGCTCCCGAAGGTTACAACATGGAGGTCACTCCCGCGCATATCCTCATACGCTCAACAACCGACACCGGACTATTCTACGGATTGCAGACATTGATGCAACTGGCACAACCTGCCGATGGCACAAACATGGAGGTGGCATCCGTAAAAATAGAGGATGCTCCCCGATTTGACTATCGGGGACTCATGATTGATGTGTCCCGACATTTCCGCAGCAAAGAGTTTGTAAAGAAGCAGATCGATGCCATGGCGCGTTACAAGCTCAACCGCCTGCACCTCCATCTCACTGACGCCGCCGGATGGAGAATCGAGATAAAGAAATATCCGCGCCTCACCGACTTTGCCGCTTGGCGACCTGAAGCCAATTGGAAAAAGTGGTGGTTTGACGATAATGGCAGAAAGTACTGCAATAAATCAGATCCTCATGCCCAGGGGGGATACTACACACAGGAGGATATACGCGAATTGGTTGAATACGCCTCCGAACGCCACATCACCATCATTCCAGAGATCGAGATGCCGGCACATTCGGAGGAGGTCCTCGCAGCATATCCCGGGCTCTCCTGCACCGGCGAGCCATACAAGAGTGCCGACTTTTGTGTGGGCAATGAGGATACTTTCTCATTCCTTGAAGATGTGCTGACCGAAGTGATGGAACTCTTCCCATCGGAATATATCCATGTGGGAGGCGATGAGGCGGGCAAAGCCACATGGGCCACCTGTCCGAAGTGCGCAAAACGTATGCAGGATGAAAAGCTTAAAGATGTTGATGCGCTGCAAGGCTATCTCATCAACAGGATTGAGGCTTTTCTTAACAGACATAACCGTAAACTGCTTGGCTGGGATGAAATCATGAATGACAGCCTTGCGCCAAATGCAGCTGTCATGTCATGGCGTGGAGAGGAAGGTGGCATCAGAGCCGTAAGAAACGGACACCGCGCCATCATGACCCCGGGCACATACTGCTACATAGACCAATATCAGGACGCGCCCTATTCTCAACCGGAAGCAATAGGCGGATATCTGCCACTGTCAAAAATATATTCCTACAATCCTATGCCGGAAGCTCTGACCGAAAAGGAATCCGGGCTCATTTACGGTGTGCAAGCCAATCTCTGGGCGGAATACATTCAGACCGACGAGCATTACGAACACATGCTATATCCGCGCCTGATGGCGTTGGCTGAAGTAGGATGGAGTCATCCTGACCGCAAATCGTATGCTGATTTCCATGACCGTGCCCTGAAAGAAACAGAATGGCTGCAATCAAGAGGATACCATCCCTTTTCCCTAAAAGATGAAATTGGCAACCGTCCCGAGGCATCACAACCTGTCAGCCACCTTGCTCTCGGCAAACCGGTGAAATACAATGCCCCATACAACCCATACTACCAGGCACAAGGTGACAGGACCCTCACCGACGGCATAAGAGGAGGATGGACCTACTCCGACGGTGCATGGCAGGGATTTATATCACGTGACCGCCTTGACGTGACCATTGACCTTGAGGCTGTAACAGATCTCCGATCCATAAGCGCGGATTTCATTCAGATGGTAGGGCCTGAGGTCTTTCTGCCGAGAGAGATTATTATTTCCGTATCATCCGACGGCACAAACTACAACGAAGTGAAGCGCATCGGGCATGAGACTTCGACATCGGAAGTTTTCACATTCAGGAATTTCGGATGGGAAGGTCACGCATCTGCAAGATATATAAGATTTCAGGCTCGCGCCGACAAAACTTTAGGCGGATGGATTTTCACGGATGAAATTATAGTGAAATAGCATCATCCTTGCAATGCCATACAGCTGAACACTACGTATAACGCGCTCTATCCAATAACAATTAAGAGGCCGCACAAATGTACGGCCCCTTAACATTCAGTCCGGAAGAAGATGATACTTTTTATAGATAAATGTCACAAATACGGAACGAGGTTGTCTTTTATATAAAACCTCCAAGTTCCTTATAAAATGCATAACAAAGTTATCACTCTGGCAATCACCACTGTGGCATTGACAGCCACATCTTTTGCCAGAACCGGCACAGATTCTCTCTCAATCACTGACATATCCGGATCGGTCCCAACCAACACCACCATGACCGGCATTACTCTCGGCGAGATAACCGTAAACGCGCCTAAAGTGATCCACAAGGCCGACATGGATGTGCTTTATCCGTCCAAAACAGCCGTCAAAGCTTCTCAAAACGGGATGTCACTCCTCAAATTCCTCATGATACCTACCTTGACCGTAAACGAGCTTACAGGCTCCATACGCACGGCCGGACAGGATGTGGAGATACGCATCAACGGGCGCAAAGCCTCAGCCGACCAGCTGCAGACCATAGACCCCGCCACTGTAAAGCGCGTGGAATGGATCGATGACGCAGGGCTACGTTACGGCGACGCACCGGCTGTGCTAAACGTCATACTTGTCAACCCCACCATAGGAGGATCATTCATGGCTCAGGGGATGCAGAGTTTCTCCCAGCCTTGGGGAAACGGATACGCCGACCTGAAAATCAATCACGGACGTTCCCAATGGTCCTTAGGAGCCATGGGCAGATACACCAACCACATAGAAAGCTACCGCGAATACTCCGAAACCTTCACCCGTCCTGACGGAGCCTCGGTGACAAGGACAGAATCACCCATAGACGGATACGTGTCCATGACCTCGATATCTCCAAAGGCGTCTTACAACTACATCAATCCCGACAAGACAGTAGTGTGGGTGGAGATGAGTCTCGGGAAGGACTGGCCCACGGTAAAGTCAAATACCGGCATGATGACACTCTCCTCGGGTGACGCCCCGGTGATACTTTATGAGAAGGAAGCCACCTCGGGTCTGCGCCCAAGATTCAACGCCTACGTTGAACACAAGCTCCCCCACTCTCAGACCATCGCGCTTGACCTGAACGCTTCGGTGCTCAACGGACGCTCATCTCATGATTACCGCGAAAGCTCCGCATCAGACAATAATATTCTGACTGACGTAAGAAGTGACATACAGAACCGACAGCAGAACCTCAACATCGAAGGCAACTACATAAAACGGTTTGGCGACAAGCGTCTGACAGCAGGCATACAATATTCCGGGCTGCGTTCCAGGACCACACATGAGAACGGAAGCCGCAACCGCCAGAGGCAGGAACGCACCTACATGTTCGGCGAATATTTCCAGCGCGTAGGCAGAGTGAACCTCACGGCAGGTCTCGGAGCACAGTACACGACACTGAAAGCCGGCAGTGACGACCACTCCAACTCAGCATGGTCGCTGCGCCCCCGCATATCCGCGAGCTACCGTCTCAGCAACAGCTCACAGTTCCGTCTGAGCTTTACAGGACGCACCACCGCCCCCACACCGTCACAGACCGACACCGGAGTGCAGCAGATCGATGGTTTTCAGTATCAGACAGGCAACCCCGGGCTACGATCCTATAACACATACAATGCCAAAGCGCAATACAACTTCACATTTCCGCGTGTCTCCGGCCAGCTTGAAGGCCGCTGGAGCCGTGCCCCTCACGCCATAGCACCTTTCATGAGATGGGAGGGCGAAAAGCTCGTCACCATGTTCGAGAACAACCGCGGACACACATCATGGCAGGTGTCGCTGTCGCCGCAGGTAGAGATCATCCCCGGCATTCTCACAGCCAAAGGCACACTCAGGTTCTACACGGCACACACATCAGGCAACAGATACACCCACAGGTTTCACTGCCTGAGCGGAGACGCCGCGATCACAGCCGTGTACCGCAGTTTCATATTCTCAGCCTCCTATGAATCCGATCCTTCCACACTCTGGGGCGAAACAGTGTCGAGACAGGAACAGACATCCACACTCATGCTCGGATACCGCTGGAGAGGATTCACATTCACAGGCGGAATGTTCATGCCGTTCACCCGCTACAGCATGGGGTCGGAATCCCTCAACCGCTACAACACCAACCGCAATGTGCTCCGCAGTCCCGGATTTGACAGAATGCCGGTGGTGCAGATATCCTACAACCTCAACTGGGGCCGACAGAAAAAGGGAGCGACGAAACTCATAAATGCCGAGGATGACATACAGCAGTCCACTGCGGCCGGACGTTGATGCCGCCCGACACAGTCCAAAGCCGCCTCAGACAAATTAAATTTCATGAAATATCCGGACACATGAAATTTTATCCGTATTTTTGTCACAAAAAGCAGCCGGAGCAGTCTTTAGCATAAAGACCATCACAGATTCTCAATGGATACCGACGCAGAAAACTTCAAGACCACATTCCTGCCAATGGGTCGGCTGATGTATGCCGAGGCCATACGTATCCTTGGCGATGCCAGGGAGGCAGAGGATGCAGTGCAGGATGTCTACGCCAGGCTTTGGGAACGCCGTGACGGTCTTGCAGCCATAGCGAATATACGGGCTTATGTCTTGGCTATGACAAGAAACCGATGCATAACCCTCGCAGGGTCACCTTCACGACATTTCACCGACCTGACAGAGGCCGATGCCGGATGCGCCGCTTCAATTTCCGACGAGATAGAAGCCCGCGACCGGATGGTGAAAGTGATGGATATAATAGATACCCTCCCTGACAACCAACGTCTCGTAATAACCATGCATGACATAGAAGGGAAGTCAAAGGAGGAGATCGAACATGCCACCGACCTGTCGGCCGATAACGTGAGGCAGCTTCTGAGCCGTGCCCGACGATTTATCCGCAGCTGCTTTAACAATCAGACAACATGACATTTCCTTAAAACCGCTATAGGATATGACAAACGAAGAAGCAATCCGACTGAGGATCCTGAATGACCGATACTACTCCGCCACCTCCACTCCCGAAGAGGAGGCGGAGCGGCTGCGGCTTCTCGATGACAGACTGCTGCCCGATGAATTCAAGCCTGACCGCGAGATGATGCGGATCCTCGATTCCATAACCATCCCCAAAGGGCTTGAGGAACGCATATCGGCAAAAATCGACTCACTCGCCAAGGCAGAACATCTCGGAGAAGCAGCCAAGAAGAATACTCACCGCCGGAAATTACGCATCATATGGAGCGCGGCGGCGTCAACAGCTGTTGCTGTGGCACTTGGATTCACATTCCTTTTCACAGGTCAGGACAACGACCATCCGGGAAGCGACCTGACACCGGAAGAGACCTATGCACAGGTCGACAAAGCCCTGACTCTCTTCGCCAATGCTCTTGACCGGGGATACCGGGAGGCCTACAAGGCTGAAATGACCGCCGGCACAGCCACATCAAAGGCTCTGGAAGCCTTGTCAAAGATAACTAACGACACTAACAACAAATGAGGATATGAAACGTAAAATGATCGCTCTTGTCACCGCTATAATCATAGCCATGACAGCACAGGCTCAAAGTCCGTTCTTTAAGAAATGTGAGAACGTAAAGGGTGTGACAACCGTCTACATCAGCAATGCTATGCTCAAGATGGCAGGTAATATTGAAGGTTTAGGGGTATCTGACAAATCACTCCTGTCCAAAAAGATCGACAATGTACAGATTGTCAACAGCGAAAACTCCGAAGGACGCGCATATCTCGACAAGCATCTCGGTATGATAAGCCCTGAAAAAGGATACGAGATCCTGATGAAGATCAATGAGGATGATGAAAATGTCACCATATACCGTCAGGATCTCGATAAAAAGAAAAGCCGTTTTGTGGTGATAACAAAAGAACCCGATGAGATCTCTGTAGTAACCATCGAGGGCGCAATGACCATCGAGGATGTGTCAAGGTGCGTGAAGAAATAGCCTTACTTGACCTCCGGGTCACCAGCGTTGCCTTGGCCGGAGGATTCCTTATCCGGCGACGGATACATTTCCGAAGCTGACGGATATGATCCGTCAGGCAGCACTGACTCATGAGTATTTCTTATGGACTCCTCCCCCATGAAGCGGAAATAGTCGTCAAACGATCCTCCGGCATTCATAAGACACTCGAAGTTGCTTTTACTTATCTCCACCGGCCTCACTTCCGGAGGCATGGCGAACGAGCTGTCACGCGCCAGATGCGACCTGTAATGATTGACATCGGCCTGATTGTCGAATCCCTTTACTATCAGTAAGCCTAAACGGCCGAAATTCATGACTTCGAGATCGAAATCACGCACCATGTATGTGGAGAAATTATGGCGCGCGACCTCATATAGAAGCCGGTTGGACGACAGTTCATCAGCCGGAAAAAGCATTACAAGATAATACGGATCATCGGGAGCAACCGTAAACTCTATTACCCCGGGGCCATCGGAGGCCACATCATCCTGATCTCCGGCCGAGAGACGTATGTCCCACAGCATTCCGCGGACATTGGAACCGGAAGAGCGCAATTTCCGCCCCTCGTTCAACCCTTTCTGCCATGATGCGGCAAGCGGAGCAACATCCGCATCGGGATAACGGTCCACAATATCCTTTATCACCTTGCCAAATTCCATCGGTCTGTCCTCTGTCACATAGGCAAGCGCATGCAGAAACATGAATTTTGGCATAAGCGGTGACAGCGGATATTCCTCGGCCATTTTACTGTAAGCCCCGTGCACACCGGCATTGCGGTCAGCAAGATAATCTGCATAAGCCTGCTCGTAAAGCGACTGCTGAGCGGCTTCCATGCCGCGCATGCGTGACAGATAGGAAGGATCGCTCATGGCGGCAGCATAACGCGATTCCGGGAATTCGGCAATGATCCTCACACGGAACGCATCGGCAAGATCCTCACGCCCCATGCGCATGTACATCAGATACAGATTGTTGTAAACCTCAAGCCGGTACACATTGTCGGGATACCGTTCCATAAGTGTGTCCCACACTTTGCGGGCGCCCTTGTAATCATTCATCCTGTCCTTGAGAATGAGCCCGGAATTATAGAGCCCCTCCTGTATGACATCGTTGGCCGTCACTTTCTCCACCTCTGTAAGGGGTATCTGACTGAGATAATATTCCGGGAAGTGCGGATCGGCGGCACGGGCTGCATCGGCATTACTGCCCTCCGCCGCCGTAACGCCATCATCGGACGAAGCATCGACATCATCTCCGGAATCTCCTCTGTCACGTTCAGATGCGCTCTCATGGAAGAAGGAGTGTTTATTGCGCCGACGCCAGTTATCCTCAAGTTTGCGGGCTCCCCACCGACGCTGGAACTCCGTACGCCCCGCATCCCTCGTCGCTTTATTGTAGAAGTACCATGAACGGTCGGTGTTGAGCGTAAATTTCTGCGGGACACCTTCCGGCCGGATCTCTATAAGAGACCTTGAGGCATCCTGCGCGGCAAGATATTCCTCCCGACGTGCATTCTCAGCTTCCTCGCGTTCCTTCTTCTTCAGTGCTGTTATAATATCGTCGATCACTTTGATCCGCTTCTCCTCGGGCATCTCGGCAAGACGCAGCAACGAATCATTGAGCGCGACATTCCTGGTGTACAGTGCAAGCTCGTCAAGCACATCCGAACGCCGTTTCATAGCGGCATACCCGGGATATGTATCAGGAAGCTGCGGCACCCCTTCGGAATAGCATGTCTGTGACTTGTCATACATCCCGAGATCATAGTAAAGGCCGCCGAGTTTTACCAGTGATAGAGCCTTGTCTATGCCGTTGCGGGTTGACATCCCGGCTGACATCCTGTAGCCTTCAATGGCATTGACCGTGTCGCGGCGCGAAAGATACAGATTGCCTATGGCGTAATATATCTGATCCAGATAGTCGCGGTTGCTGCTGTAGCGTGCCATGCGCCGCAGAGCCTTGACCTCAGGGGTTATGTCGTTGCCCTCATACACCTCGCTCTGCCTTATGCGGGCATTGAAACGGGCCCTATATGACACCCCCGGCCCGCTACCTGCCTTGCGATAAGCCATATATGCATCATTCTTCCGGCCAACTTCGGCACACACCCGCCCGAGGATGAAGTACAGACGTGACTTCTGTGTCCTTGACGCCATGCGTGCTGCCTCGCCGAGCAGCGGGATCGCCACATCAAACCGGCGTAAGCGCACATACAGATCGGCAGCCGTAAATGCATACAGCTCCTTCAACTGTCCCGACGACAGCTGACTCTCCCGGATGCGTGACACTATGGCCTCTGCCTCATACAGCCAGTCGAGAGCACAATAGCAGCGGGCCTGCCACAGCCGTGCCTCGATGACGGTAGAGGGCAGCCATGTGAAATGACGGCTCACATAATAGAAAGTCGATGCAGCCCCGAGGAAATCACCGTTCATATACTGTGACCGCCCCATCATCATCCATGCATTATGCAGAAACGGATTGTACTCGCCACGTTTAAGCCATTTCCTGTACTCCGGATCATAATTCCTTCCCGGAGTGCGGTGCGGACGCTTCTTTATGCTGTGAAGCTGTATAGCCTTCTGGGCCTTTTCTATCGAACGTGTGAATGATCCGGAAGGGCGAGGGACGGAGGGAATGTTATATGCCTCGGCAGGATGCAGCAGATACGGACCGGTATAGTCGTCCTCATAACTGCTTTCCATCTCCTTAAGGGTCTCCTTGTAGTGCTGGTCACCGTTAAAATACACATTGTAACGGGTGATGAAAGCCTGATAGTTGCGCGAGACAGCAGTATTCTTTTTCGGAGAACAAGCACACAAAGCCATAGCCAAAGCCACAGCCACCATGACAGCCGCACGTGTCAATGAAGTATGACGGCGGCCGGTATTGCACGGGATGCTTCTCACTGAATTGTAAACGCTATCAGGCGCGGGAATATTGTTACCCGCCGGATACAAAAAAAGAATGAGTAACGAGAAAAAATAAATTTTCTGCAATTACTCATTCTCCTCTCTCCTCAGCGGTATGGACGGGACTCGAACCCGCGACCCCCTGCGTGACAGGCAGGTATTCTA
>CAJURI010000029.1 GCA_910588795.1 uncultured Duncaniella sp.
GTGCCAGCCCTAATTTTTCAACTGCTCAAAAAACTTTAGCGGACAGTAATAATTAAGAAAGGCCCTTTCAGCGACTTCTACAACAAGTACACAGCCTCCATCGAGCGCAACCCCAACCCCGACCTCAAGTGGGAGAAGACCACAAGCTACAATCTCGGTGTCGACCTCTCATTCCTCAACCACCGCATACAGCTCGAAGGCGACATGTACTGGAAACGCACCAAGGACGCCTTCATGTCCAAGTCCATATCCACCGTCAACGGCTACCAGTCCTACATTGTCAACGGCGGCAACATCGACAACTACGGCTACTCCGTGGCTCTCACCGTCCGCCCCATACAGGCTCGCGACTGGCAGTGGAGCGTGTCCACAGTGTTCTCCCGCTCTATCAACAAGATCAAGACCAACCCCGCCGGTGAGCAGTACGAGCTCAACGACTTCCTCAACGGCACAGCCGTTGTCAAGGGTCAGCCCATAGGCACCTTCTATTCCTACAAGTTCCTCGGCCTCAGCCATGAGGACGGCGGTCCTATGTTCGACGACTGGTTTGACCACTACGAGGACCTAAAGGGCCTCAGCAAGTACGACACCTACACTGCCGTGCTCAAGGCCACCGGTTCGCGCGAGCCTATAATGAGCGGATCTCTGAGCACTCAGCTCCGCTGGCGCAGCCTCCGCCTGAGTGCCAACTTCAACTACTCCCTCGGCGCGAAGACACGTCTCTTCGGCATGTATGGCGCGGGAACCTCCTCTTCGGCCTATGCGAAGGTAGGTGAGATCAAGCCCGAGAACAACCTCTCCCGCGACTATCTCCACCGCTGGCGCAAACCGGGCGACGAGCTCTTCACCAATATCCCCGCCATCATCGGCAAGGCTTCCGACTCCTATTTCAGGTACAACGATCACTACAGCAGCTCCTTGTCCAAGGAAGGCATACAGCCCCTTGCCGACAGCGCGTGGGACATGTATGACTACTCCGACATTCGCGTCGTTTCCTCCGACTACCTCTCCCTCTCAAGCCTCCGCCTGAGCTATGAGCTCCCCAAGAGCCTGCTCTCCCCCTGGGGATGCAGCCGACTCGAGGTTTCCGCCTCAGGCAACAACCTCTTCACTATCTGTGACTCTAAGCTCAAGGGCCAGACCCCCACACAGGGCGGCTTCTCCGAGATACAGCTCTCCAACCGTCCCAGCTTCTCGCTTGGATTCAATTTCTCATTCTAAAGACTTACCACACATATGAATTTTTTCAGGAAGACAATATATACGGCTGTCGCGCTCACATCCTCCGCAATGCTCGGAGCCTGTGACTCGTTCCTGCAGGAATACTCTCAGGACCTCGCCAAGGTCGAGTCATGGGAGGACCTTGACGAACTGCTTGTCGGGGAAGCCTACTTCCAGAGCGGAGCTTTCGACTTTTATGAAGGCGGCGATACCGGTGAGAACATCGATTTTCTGCACTTCATGTCCGATGAGGTCACTATGACCGGCGGTTTTGAAATGGATGGCTCAGGCTATTACTCTCAGATGTTCCCCTATTACACATGGCAGGCCGACACCGGCATGGACAACAAGTTCAATTACAAAGGGGGCGACGAGTCCACGTTCAATCTGCTCTACAAGAAGATCAACGTCTGCAACTCTGTCATATCTCTGATTGACGACCAGCCTGTCAGCGATCCCGTCTACGATCCCGTGCAGAAACGCCGTGTGAAGGGCGAGGCTCAGTTCCTGCGTGCCTTCTACTACTTCATGCTCACCAATCTCTATGCCGAGCCTTATAGCCCCTCCACAGCATCCTCGACGCCCGGCATACCCTTGAAGTACACCGAGAATGTGGAGGACGTCGAGTTCCTGCGAAACTCCCTGTCCGAATGCTACGCCAGGATCATCGAGGATCTTCAGAACGCCATGTCCAACCTCGACGGCATAACAAAGCAGTCGGTGCATTTCGCCGACAGAAGAGCCGCCGAGATGCTTCTCGCACGTGTGTACCTCTACATGCAGGACCACAAAAACGCGGCCGCCCATGCTCAGGCCGTCATCGATGCTGACAAGTCGCTCATCGACCTCCGTTCTGTCAGCAAGGGGGAGCCGACTCTCGTCATCTCCAATCCGGAGATTATCTTCTCCATGGGGTCCTACGAGATTGCCTATGCATTCAATAATAACGAGGATTACTGGTACAACTGCATCCCGTTGATAGAGATCTCCGGCGATATGATCGATCTCTTCTCCAGCAATGACCTGCGTTCCACACGCTATATCGGCAAGACGGAGCTCGGAGGCTATGACCGCGCTTTCATAAAGTATAGCGGACTCTCGTCCACCTATGGTCAATGGTTCCAGACCGGCTCGGTTTTCACCCTGCGCACGTCGGAGGCTTATCTGATACTCGCCGAGGCCCAGGCCATGCTCGGCAAGGACTCTGAGGCGGTATCCACACTTAGGACATTCCTGTCAAAGCGTATGTCAGGCGACTACACCATCCCTGAGGGCGGTGAGGAGCTGGTAAGCTTTATCCGTGACGAGAATGCGCGCGAATTCCTCATCGAGGGTCACAGGTGGTTTGACCTGCGACGCTACACGGTCGATGCGAAATACCCCTGGTCAAAGGAGATATCCCATCCTTACCCCTATCAGGACGACTATGAGTTTGACCGCTTCGACTGGTACCGACTCGAGAAGAACGACGCCGCCTACACTATGCCCATACCGCGCAAGATCATCCAGTTCCAGATTTTGCTCGGAACCGTCGCGCGCCCCGACCGCAAGCTCTACGACACTACCTATGAGATGTGGTACGGTGATGATGATGACGACTATGACGACGATGATGATTACTAAAACCTGCTAACATCCGGAAATTATGAGACATATCACCACACTATATTCAGTAGCCGCTGCCTTTCTCTTTGCCTTCATATCGGTGGCATGCGGTGAGGACGAGGAGGTCCTGACTCCCAACGAAACCTTTGTCGACAAATTTGATATACCGGCCTCCGCATCAGGCCCTGAGGCCGACCTCAAGAGAGAGTTTTACGCCCGCAATGGCAGTTACCTTATTTTCAATGACACCCTGTCGGCCGTTAGGGACGCTTCTGGCAATCTCAAGGTCGAGACCGTGGATTTCGAATGGAGCCTCACCTCAAGCGGTGACGACACCGATGAGTGGGAATTCTTTGAGACGATCGAAGAGCAGAGAGCCGCTGCCGAAATCGTGAAGAAGCATATCCTTCCTTACATCAAGGATGGTGCCATGAGGCCATATTCGGTCTTGCCGTTCAAGTCTATTGTCACTTCCAGCGGAAAAATCGTCTATTACAAGGACAACTGGCGGTGTTTCGGTGTGAATCTCGCCGAAATTATGCCGGCGGCCGACGATGCCGAGCGCAAGGCTCTTGTCCTTGATATGTTCAAGAGGATATATAAGGGAAAATACAGCAGTTCGTCCGAGGAAGCGGATCCCTTCCATGAGGTATGCGCGGAGTATTCCGGCGAATACATATGCGACTATTTCCCCGAGTGGGAGGACGAGAGAGACATGGAGATCATCTACTCCCTCGGATACATAAGCTACAAGACCAATAAGAAGCCTTACAATGAGAAATTCCTGACAAAATCCAATGATTATACCGACTTTGTCAACCTCGTCTTTGACAATACCACCGAAGAGGTATATGCGAAGTATGGCAGATACGAGAAGATCATACTCAAATACGAGATGATAAAGGCCCTCGTGGAAAAGGTCGGAATCAAAATCTAATCTCCTCCAATAAAACACAAGCTTTCTAAGTAACTCGCATAAATTAGCTGACACATAATTATGAAGTATTTTCGAGAGATTTTCGGGATGGAGCGAAGGAGTGTAGCGAGCTACACGACTGAGCGACAGCGCGAAAATCGCCGAAAAGACGAATAAGGATGTGTCAGCCCGAAGGGTTACTTGAAATTATTTTAATTATAACTAATTTATAAGAGTTACTTATGAAAAAGATAATCATATCCCTTATGTCAGTCATATTCGCGGTGGCTTTCAGCGCGTGCGACGATGACAATAACCTCCCTGATGTCCAGCCCTCCGATCAGGGCACGGTGACCGACAGCGAAGGCAACACTTACGCATGGGTGCGCATAGGCAATCTGCTCTGGACCACTTCCAATGCCGCCAACGGCCCACTTATGGACGATTACCGTTATTTCGACAATGTAGAATACAAGAACGCCTTTTCAAAGAGCCAGAAGAAATGGCTGCAGCAGGAGTACCATCCCGCCTACGGCAATCTCATGTCATGGGACGATGCCATGGAGAGCGCGCCAGAAGGATGGCGCGTTCCTACCGATCAGGACTGGCAGGAACTTGAGCGCATTCTCGGAATGGAGAATTCCGCCGCTACAGGATGGAGAGGTGAAAACGGTGTCGGACTCCGAATGCAGGATAAGGATTCCGGATGCCGTCTCGGGTTGCAGCTTGGTGGTTTCATGACGGCTATCCCTTCCGGATTTGCATGGTTTGATATGAAACTTGACTTCACCGGTGAATACGGTGCTTACTGGACAAGCTCGCTCGACGACTCCGCCCTCGACCACAAGACGGCATGGTACCGCAAGGTGCATTGCTCCAACGGCGGCGTGGACCGCGTGTCTGGCCGGTGTGACAAACTCATGGCTGTCCGCTGGTGCAAAAACGCCATGTGATATGCTGCAATATGATTAACTGCATAAGTAACTCGCATAAATCAGCTGACACATAATTATGATGTCTTTTCGAGTGTTTTTCGCTTCATCTCGAAAAGCACCGAAAAGACTGATAAGGATATGTCAGCCCGAAGGGTTGCTTGAACCTGGTTTAATTATAACTAATTTATAAGAGTTACTTATAATCTTAAAGCTCACCTTGGAATGAATCCGTTCTTACATAATCATCAGGAAGAAGATGAGGGGTCGTTGGCCGAGCGTCTCCACATCCGCCGTGCCCTATCGTCACGCAAGGCTGCTGTGCCCGATGTCGATACCGAATGGGAGCGGCTCAAAGCCCGCATAGAGGATCGTGAGAAGGCTGCGCGCCGCCGCAGCATGCGCCGCCGGCTGTGGACCGGCATGGCAGCCGCTGTGGCCGTGGCGATTGTCGCCGCAGGGGTGAGCTTGCTGCTCCCCGGTTCGCCTGACCGGGGCGGCGTGGACCTCTACATAGCGGAAGCCCCCGCCGGAGGTTCAGTCACGGTGACCACCTCGGCCGGAAAGAGTACGGTAATGCCCCCGTAGCCGCAAAGAGCGCGCCCGTGGCAGTGGCCACCGACGCCGAACCTGACGACAGGGTGGTCATAGTCACTCCCGCCGGACAGGAGATCGCGGTAGTGCTCCCTGACAGCTCCAAAGTATGGCTCTGGCCCAACTCGCGCCTTGAATACACCGCACGCTTCGATGCCCGCGAGCGCACAGTCTCACTGAGCGGCGAAGCCTATTTCGACGTGACACCTATGCCAGGATGCCCCTTCATCGTGCATACCGAATACCTCGACACCCGTGTTTACGGCACAGAATTCGTGGTCAGGGCATTCGGCCGCAAGGACGCCGAAGTTCTCCTTGTGGAGGGAAGCGTGGGAGTGTCGGCCGACGGCTCAGAGCCGCAGGTACGCCTTGAGGCAGGGCAGGAAGCCACCCTCACATCCGACGGATTTGACGTAACCGAATTTGACCCGTACCCCCTGCAGCAATGGCGAGACGGAATGTTCTTCTTTGAGGATGACGAACTTATGAACATACTCATCGCGCTCGGCAAATGGTACGGAGTATCCATCGTAGCCTACAACGACAGCGCGCTGCACCGCCGCGTACACTTCGTGGCCGACCGCAACGCCGACCTCACCCCCGTGATAAAAGACCTCAACGCAATCCTCACCGACGGCCACAAAATCGTCTACGAAGACAACCAGCTCTCACTCTTCTGATCCCACAGCCCGGTCCATCGACCCCATCGCCATCCCGTTTTTTTGTCCTTATTGCGAATTAATATCGATATTGATTGAATTAATATCGATATCGATTGAATTGATATTAATTGCCCGTAGGGTGGGGGCGTGCCCCCACCGCCGCGCGACAAATTGTATCTAATTGATATCCTCCCACTCGGCATCCGATACCTGTGGTTCGTGTGGGGTATGGCGATGTGAATTGCCTCCGGCCGCCGCGGCGTAATCATCCCGTGACGTCTCCTCCGAAGCCGTCACGCGTATCTCCTCAAACTCCACATACTCCCCCTCGTCGCGCGAAAAAATCTTCCCCTTCCGGGCGGTCGCGCCATATCCTCCGGCAGCGTTACGGCCGCCGTATGATCCGCGGGTATAATCCCCCTCTCCGGGCGTCTGCCCGAAAGCATCGCCGAACGCCTGGCCGAACATATCGTTGACCTTCTGCCTGAACTTCCGCTGCATATAGCGGGCAAGCAGAGGCTTCACAACGAGCCAGAGGAAATAAACTATTATTATAGTACCAAAAAAAGTCAGCATAATAAATCCCGGTTTATGTCATAATAAAAAGCGGCACACCATTATGGATATCCGGTTATGTCATAACAATGATCCTGTCCTTCCGGTTTATGCGGAGCGTGGCCTGTGGGTGACGTGCGGCCGGCCGCTAAGCTTGGGTATTCTCCCCAATGTTGTCAGGATCGGTGCGCTTCCCGAGCAGAGAAATGAGGATATAGAGGACTATGGTCCATGCGAGCCCGGCCACCCCGTCGGTGATCACAAAGAGCACGCATGCGGCAAGCACCGTGTAGCGGCGCACATTGCCCCGCAGCGACATGTCGTGAAATTTCAGAGAGAACATCTTCAGCTCGCTCACCATGAGCAGCGACACCCCGAGGATCAGTATCACCATCACTATGTCACCCGGATAGCCGTGCACGTCGATCCATCCCAGTGTCCCGATCCAGAATATGGCGTTGGCCGGTATGGGCAGGCCTACAAACGATGTGGCCTGGCGTGTGTCGACATTGAATTTGGCGAGCCTCAGCGCACCCATGAGCGCGATGAACAGAGCTATGAGCGACACCCCTACGGGCGCGCCCGAACCCATCATGGTGTTCAGCACCAGAAATGCGGGGGCAAGCCCGAAGCTCACGAGATCGCTCAGCGAGTCAAGCTCCTTGCCCATAGGCGAATATGCGCCGAGCAGGCGTGCCGAAAGACCGTCGCAGAAGTCAAACACTGCGGCCGCCCCTATGAATATCCATGCCCACTGGAACCCGTAGAGCCCCATATACTGTGCTCCGGAATGGAATGCCAGAAACACAGCGATGCATCCGCACAGGAGGTTGAGGCAGGTGATGGTGTTGGGGATGTATGTCTTTATATTCATCACATTCTGTTTATGGTGTACGTCTCGAATTGTCATGCCGGACGTCATGTTTCTTTAGAAGAACCTTTCCGAGATTCCAGCTTTTGTCGGCAAGGATAAACTCTTCGATATCTCAGCTTTTGGTTTTTATATCTTCGCTTTTGCTTTTTTATATCTCAGCTTTTGTCGGCAAGGAGAGCTACTTCAGTGATTCCCCCCACGGTCTTGTCGCCGATCTTGACTTTCACCTTGGCGTCGAGCGGGAGGTAGATGTCGACACGCGACCCGAACTTGATGAAGCCCATGTGGTCCTCTATGTTGGCCCGCTCGCCCGGCTCCGCATAGGTGACTATGCGGCGTGCGACGGCTCCGGCTATCTGCCTTACGAGGATCTCCTGTCCGTTGTTGGCGCGTATCAGCACCGTGGACCGCTCGTTCTCTATGCTTGCTTTGGGGAGATACGCGCTCAGGAAGCGTCCGCTGTGGTGGCGCACAAGCAGCACTTTACCGTCGACCGGAAACCAGTTGGCGTGCACGTTGAGAACCGACATGAACACCGAAAGCATCCTCACCTTGCGCCGGAGCACCTCAGGCTCGAACACCTCTTCGAGTGCCACCACTGTGCCGTCGACCGACGAGACGACAACATTTTCCCTCTCGCCGCGGAAAGTGCGCCTCGGCGAGCGGAAGAAGTTGACCACGAACAGATAGAACACACCGCACACCGAGGAGAACACGGCCGGTATCACCGCCGGACGGATGAACATCCATGCCGAGAGGTTGATGACAACCAGTATCAGCAGGAGTATCAGAAGTATATTGGTGCCTTCAGTATGTATCTTTACCCTCATTTCGGTGGCTCTGTGTTATGGCTTTTCGGTTATTAGGTTCTTTATTAATGTGCAAAGATAATCTATTTTCACCATTTCGCAAAGCAGAGTGGCACGGAATGATGAAATTTAATGAATATTCTCTAAAAGTGTGTTATGAAACCCTCTAAAACTCCGAGAAGGCGAGCGGGAGTGTGGAGCGCACGGAGGGGAGTATGTACACCTTGTCGCGCCCGGCGAGTATGACCCTGACGTCATGTCCGGCGAGCGTCTCGTATTCGAGCAGGGCCTGCCGGCATGCCCCGCAGGGCGACACCGGCTCGGCGGTCTCCTTCCCGTCGGTGCCCCGGGCCGCTATGGCTATGGCGGTGAAGCCTGCCTCGGGCCATCGTGAGTGGGCGTAGTAGCATGCCGTGCGCTCGGCACACAGCGACGAGGGGTAGGCGGCGTTCTCCTGATTGGAGCCTGTGACAATCTCGCCGTTGTCAAGGAGTATGGCCGCGCCTACGCTGAAATGGCTGTAGGGGGAGTAGGAGCGGAATGTGGCCTGACGGGCGGCGTCGACAAGGCCGCGCTCACGGGCGGGCAGCTCGTCGATGCCTGCCTCGATGACGGGGATGGTGATTGTAAGCTCTTTCATAGGCTGTTGTATAGGTTGAGGCAGGCGTCGTCGAGGAGGTCGAGCACCAGCTCGAACCCTTCGGCCCCCTCGTAATAAGGATCCGGTACATAGTCATAACGCGCGGAGGGGGAAAAATATTCCGACATGGCATGTATTTTTCCCTCGGCCTCGGATGTCGGGGCCATGTCGCGCAGGTCGGCGATGTTGGCCGAGTCCATTCCTATGATGAGATCGAAGTCGTCGAAGTCGCTTTCGGTGACCTGGCGGCACCTGTGGGTCAGCTCCAGCCCGCGCTTGCGCGCATGGAGCCGCATGCGCCGGTCGGGGAGGTCGCCTATGTGGTAGCGGCCGGTGCCGGCCGAATCGATGGTCCATTCATCCTCCGCGCCATGTTCGCTCACTATGCGGCGCATTATCCCCTCCGCGGCCGGAGAGCGGCATATGTTGCCGAGGCACACGAAGAGTATGCTGTGTTTTTTCATTGTTGTTATTGTTGGCTGAAAGGCTGTGCCATAATTTTATGAAGTATGGCACAGCCTCTCTTTGTGTGTAGTGTTTTCAGTGTATGCTTTGTCCTGCGTGGGTCAGTGCGGTTTCCCGCAGGTTCTTGCAGTGTCGCGGCGTGGTGTCGCTTACTGTTCGAGGTCCTTGGGGATCGCCACGATCCTGAGGTTGCATCCGTTGATGAAGTCGATGATGCTCTGACGCTCGGGCGACGGGTCCACGTCGGCCTCGATGCGCTTCAGCGCGTTGAACACGGATGTGCCTGTCTGATACAGGTGGCGGTAGCACTTGGCGATATCGTCGATGCGCTCCTCGCTCAGCCCTCCGTCCTTCTTCAACAGATATGCGTTCACGCCGAAGTAGGATGTCGGGTTGTGGGCCATGATGCAGAAGGGGGGTACGTTGCCGGTGATGCGGCATCCGCCCTTGACGAGCACCCAGTCGCCTATCTTTGAGTTCTCGTGCACCACGACGCTTGACGACAGTATCACGCACTCGCCGATCTCGACGTCGCCGGCTATGGACACGTTGTTTCCTACCACCGTCTTACCCTTGAGGCAGGAGTCGTGACCCACGTGGGAGTTGGCCATAAGGAACGATCCTCCACCTATCCTTGTGCCCCCTTCAGGGTTGATGCCGCGGTTGATGATCACATTCTCGCGCACCACCACATTGTCCCCGAGGTAGCAGTAGGTGAAGCCGCCCTTCCAGCGGAAGTCCTGCGGGTCCGCGCCTACTATCGCGCCCTGGAACACCTTGCAGTTCTTTCCCATGCGGGTGCCGCGGATGATGCTTGCAAAGGGCATTATCACGCAGTTGTCACCGATCTCCACATCCTTGTCGATGAATGCGAAGGGATGGATTGTGACGTTGTCGCCTATCTTGGCCGACGGGTCGACGTGAGCTTTATCGCTTATCATAAGTAACTCCTATAAATTAGTTATAATTTAAATTTTTCAAGCAACCCTTCGGGCTGACACATCCTTATTTGTCTTTTCGGCGATTTTCGCGCTGCCGCTCAGTCGTGTAGCTTGCTACACTCCTTTGCTCCATCTCGAAAATCTCTCGAAAATACTTCATAATTATGTGTCAGCTAAATTTTTGCGAGTTACTTAACATTGTGTTTTGGCTGTTAGGGGCTGGGGTTAGCGGCCTCCGCCGAGATTCTGGTAGAGGTTTATGAGCGCGCGTGTCGCAGCGAGGTTGGTAGTGATCTGAGCCGTCTGCGCGCCGAGGAGGTTCTGCTGGGCGGTGAGCACCTCGAGATAGGTGGTCGATCCGTCAAAGAGCAGGAGCTCGTTGGTAATGTCGACGGCCTTTGACATGTTGTCGACCTGCAGAGCGAGCCACGACTGCTTTTCAAGGCTCTTCTCGTAGGTGGTGAGGGCGTCGCTCACATCGGCTGCCGCGCTCATGATGGAGTACTCGAAGTTGTAGAGAGCCTGCTTCTGCTGAGCCTTGGCAGCCTCCAGTCGAGCTATGTTCTGTCCGCGCGAGAAGAGGGGAGCCGTGAGGCTTGCCCCGAGCTGCACGAACCACTGCGCCGGGTTGGATATGAATGTCCCGAAGGTGTTGGTGAATCCTCCGTTGGCAGTGATGTTGAGCGTCGGGTAGAAGGCGGCGCGGGCCGAGTTGGTGGCATAGAACGCCGAAGCGAGAGCCATCTCCGAGGCGCGCACGTCAGGACGGGCGGCAAGCTCGGCCATGGGCACCGACGTGCGGGCTATGGCGGGCTGGGAGAGGTTTGCGCTGGCGGGTATGCTCCACTTCTGCGGCATGGTGTTGAGCAGGAGCGACAGGGTGTTGTTGGCCTCGTGCAGCGACATCTCTATGTCGTTGATCGACGACTCGATGCTGAAGTACTGGGCCTCGCTCTGCACCACGGCGTTCTCCCTGAGGCGTCCGGCCTCCTTGAGGTCGCGCATGGTCTGCACGCTCTGCTTCCACAGCACGGCTGTCTCGCGCGACAGCTCAAGCTGGCTCTGCAGCGCGGCTATCGTGTAGTAACACTGGGCCACGCCGGCTATTATCTGCGAGCGCACGGCCTGTTCGTAGGCCTTGGCCTGAGCTTCGGCGGCCTCCGCGCCCTTGCGGCCGTTGCGGAGCTTGCCGAATATGTCCACCTCCCAGTTGACCGCGAGCGGGAGCTGGTAGCTCCATTCGCTCCATGTGTTCAGGGAGCGAGTGCGGGTAGCGTTGGGAGCAAACGCCACCGAGGGGAGGTAGCTCAGGCGCGCCCCTTTGAGCTGGGCATGCGCCATGTCCACACTGAGCTTGGCGTTTCTTAGGTCCTTGTTGTTGGCGAGGGCGCGCTCTATGAGGTCGGCGAGCAGAGGGTCGGTGAACACCTGCTGCCACCTGAGGTTCCCGAAGGCTTCGGGGTCGGCCTCCTGCTTCAACGCCTCGGCATACTCGTTGACGAGGGCATTGTCGACCTTCTCGGGGTTGTATTTGGTGTAGATCCCGCACCCGGAGAGCGCGCTCACGCTCAGTCCGGCTGCAAGGAAGAGTGATATCTTGTTGAATTTCATATATAGCCCTGTGTTATTTGTTTACCGAATATTGCTCGATCTCGTTCTCGATGCCCTCGTTGTCGGTGTCCTCCCACTTGAGCGGGGTGAACTTCTCCTGGATCTTCTGGAATATCACGAAGAGGGCGGGAACTATGAGCACCTGAAGTATCATGCCTATGAGCATGCCGCCGATCGATCCGGTGCCGAGGGCGCGGTTGCCGTTGGCTCCGGCTCCCGAGGCGAACATCATGGGGAGAAGTCCGATGATCATGGCGAGCGAGGTCATGAGGATGGGTCGCAGACGGGCCGACGCTCCCTGGATGGCGGCGTTGACGATCGACATGCCCGTGCGGCGGCGTTCAACGGCAAACTCCACTATAAGGATGGCGTTCTTGGCGAGAAGACCGATGAGCATGATGAGCGCGATCTGCAGGTAGATATTGTTGGATATACCGAATATCTGCGCGAATATGAAGGTGCCCATGAGGCCGAACGGTATCGAGAAGATCACCGAGAACGGCAGGATGTAGCTCTCATACTGGGCCGAGAGCAACAGGTAGACGAAGAGCAGACACAGCCCGAAGATGATGGCGGTGGTGCTGCCTGAGCCCTGCGACGCCTCCTCGCGGGTCATGCCCGAGAACTCGTAGCCGTAGCCCTGGGGGAGAGTCTCTGCGGCCACGCGCTCTATGGCTGCGAGGCAGTCGCCCGAGGTGTAGCCCGGGGCGGGCGATCCGGTCACCGACATGGACTGGAACATGTTGAAGCGGTTCATGAGGTCAGGGCCGTACACCTTGGTGAGGGTCACGAAGTTGCTTATCGAAGCCATCTCCGCGCCGTTGCGTATCTTTATCGCCGAGAGGGTCTCGGGGCTTACGCGTGCCTCGGGGTTGGCCTGCATCATCACGCGGTATATCTTGCCGAAGCGGTTGAAGTTGGACACATACATACCGCCGTAGTAGCCCTGCAGCGTGGTGAGTATGGTCTTGGGGGATATACCTGCCTGCTTGGCCTTGGCAGCGTCGATGTCGATCATGTACTGCGGGAAGGTGGGGTTGAACGTTGTCATGGCCACCTGCACCTCAGGCTGCTGGTTGAGCTTGGCGAGGAATCCCTGCACAACGGCGAAGAAGTCGTTGATGTCGCCGCCGGTGCGGTCCTGCATCTTGATCTCGAAGCCGTTGGTGAGCGAGTAGCCGGTGATCATAGGGGGCGCGAATATCACCACGCGGCCGTCCTTGATGGCGGCTCCGGTCATGCCGTAGAGCTTGCCGAGTATGGCGTTGGAGGTCTGGTCGGCGCGCTTGCGGTCCTCCCAGTTCTTGAGCTTGAGGATGAACGTACCGTAGGTGGCACCCTGGCCTGCCATGAAACTGTAGCCCGAGATCTTCTGGCGGTACTCTACCTCGGGGATGGTGGCTATGATGGCATCCACCTGGTCGAGCACCTGGTCAGTGCGCTCCTGCGATGTGCCCGGGGGCATGTCCACCATGCAGAAGAGCACGCCGGTGTCCTCATTGGGCACGAGAGTCGAGGTGGTCACGCTCATGAGCCATACGAGGATGGCTGTCGAGAGTGCCACGATCCCGAACGATGTCACCTTGTGGTTGATGAAGAACGATGTGAACCCGTTGTAGGCTTTGAGGATCCTGCCGAAGCCTATCTCGAATCCCTTGTGGAAACGCTTGCCGAAGATCCCGAGGATGGTGACGATGGCGCAGACGCTCGCTATGATGAGCTTCACGGGGTGCTCCATGCTGTACCATCCGAGCACCATGAATGTGATGGTGGCCGCGAGGAACGCGAAGGTGATCAGCGGCGGAAGGTCGAGGGTGAAGCGTCGCTTGGCGTTGGCTGCCACGGCTCCGGCGGCCGCGCTGTAGGCGTCGCCCATGCGCTTGCCCAGGGAGTCATGGTTGTCATGACCCTTGAGGAACACGGCGCAGAGCGCGGGGGAGAGGGTGAGGGCGTTGAGCGCGGAGATGCCTATGGCTATGGCCATCGTGAGGCCGAACTGGCGGTAGAACACACCTGTGGTGCCGCTCATGAACGACACGGGGATGAACACGAGCATCATCACAAGGGTGATCGAGACGATGGCCCCGCCTATCTCGCCCATGGCGTCGATCGAGGCCTTGCGCGCGCTCTTGTAGCCCACGTCGAGCTTGGCGTGCACCGCCTCGACCACGACTATGGCGTCGTCGACCACAATCGCTATCGCAAGCACAAGGGCTGAGAGGGTGATGAGGTTGATGGAGAACCCTATGAGGTTCATGAAGAAGAATGTGCCCACGAGTGCCACGGGGATGGCGATGGCGGGGATGATGGTGGAGCGGATGTCCTGAAGGAACACGTACACCACGAAGAACACGAGGATGAATGCCTCGATGAGGGTCTTGATCACCTCATGGATCGAGGCGTTGAGGAAGTCGTTGTTGTTCATCGGCACGGCTATCTCAAGTCCGGCCGGAAGCTCTTTCTTCATGTTGTCGACCACCTTGAGACAGTCGTCGATGATCTGGGTGGCGTTGGAGCCTGCGGTCTGGAACACTATACAGCTCGTGGAGACGTAGCCGTTGAGGGTGTTGGAGAAGCCGTAGGTCACGCGCCCGAGCTCTACCTTGGCCACGTCGCCCAGGTGGAGCACCTCGCCGGTGGGCTTGGCTGCCACTACGATGTTCTCGAACTCTTCGGGGGTGGAGAGGCGTCCCTTGTACTTCAGGGTGTACTGGAACGACTGGTCACCCTGCTCGCCGAACGCTCCCGGGGCGGCCTCGATGTTCTGCTCGGCAAGTGCCGCGGAGATATCGGTAGGCATGAGCCCGTACTGGGCCATCACCTCGGGCTTGAGCCAGATGCGCATGGAGTAGTCCGCGCCGAACGACATGACGTCGCCCACGCCCGACACACGCTGCAGCTGAGGGATCATGTTGATCTTGGCGTAGTTGTCGATGAACTCCATCGAGTAGCGGCCGGTGGGGTCGTAGAGTGCCACCATGAGGAGCATGGAGGTCTGGCGTTTCTGTGTGAGCACGCCCACCTGGGTCACCTCGGCGGGGAGAAGGTTCTGGGCCTTGGCAACACGGTTCTGCACGTCTACGGCGGCCATGTCGGGGTCAAAACCCTGCTTGAAGTACACTGTGATGTCGGCCGAGCCTGTGTTGGTGGCGGTCGACTCCATGTAGGTCATACCCTCGGCACCGTTGATCGACTCCTCGAGGGGTGCTATCACGGAGTTGAGCACCGCCTGGGCGTTGGCTCCGGTATAGGAGGTGGAGACACGTATGGTAGGCGGCGCGATGTCAGGGAACTGGGTCACCGGAAGCGAGAAAAGCCCGATGAGGCCCAGCAGTACGATGAAGATGGAGATCACCGTCGACAGCACCGGCCTATTGATGAATGTATCGAGTTTCATTGTTGAGTTGAGGAATTTTTGGATTCTTTGTATCTGTGGTGTGGGGTGTTATTCGGCTTTCCCGGCTGCTGCTGCGGCTGGTGCTGCATCTGCGGGTGCTGCCTCGGCAGGGGCGGCTGTGGGGTTGATGGTCATGCCGTCCTTGAGCTTGGTGCCCACACCCTCGGTGGCTATGCGGTCGCCGGCCTTGAGGCCTGAGGTCACCACGAAGACCTTGCCGTCATTGTTGGCCTCGATGGTCACGGGGGTCGACACTACCTTGTTGGAGTCGTTGACCACATACACGAACCTGCGGTCCTGAAGCTCGAAGGTGGCCTTCTGAGGTATCACGAGCACGCTGTCCATGGGGCTCGGTATGATGATCTGTCCTGTCGCGCCGCTGCGGAGCACTCCGTCGGGGTTGTTGAAGAGGGCGCGCACGCTCGATGCGCCGGTGTTGTTGTCGATGACTCCCGACACTGTGGCTACTTTCCCTTCCACCGGGAACATGGTGCCGTCACTGAGCCTGAGCTTTACGGCCGGCATCGACTTGATGGCTGCCTCGACGGATCCTTTGCCGTTGCCCGAGAGGGCGAGGAGATCCTTCTCGGTGAGCGAGAAGTAGGCATACACCTGTGAGTTGTCGCTCACGGTGGTGAGAGGCTGGGCCGACGAGGGACTTGCCAGGGAGCCTTCGCGGTTGGGTATCTGTCCCACCACGCCGTCGCTCGGCGAGGTCACCACGGTGTAGGCGAGGTTCTTCTGCGCGTTCACAAGGGCTGCCTTGGCTGTGGCGAGCTGTGCGTTGGCCTGCTGGAGGGAGTTCTCGGCAAGCTGGTATTCGTACTGCGAGATGATGTTCTTGTCAAGAAGGGTCTTCTTGGAGTCGGCTGTCATCTTTGCTGTGTTTACGGCTGTCTGTGCTGAGTTGAGGGCTGCGCGGGCCTGGTCGACGGCTGCCTGGAACTGCACCTGGTCCAGGGTGAAGAGTGCCTGGCCCTTGCGTACGCGCTGTCCTTCGTCGACATGTACCTTGGTGATGAATCCTGTCACCTGCGGACGTATGTCGATGTCGGTCTTGCCCTTGATGGTTGCGGGGTAGGTCGACTGGAGGTCTACGTTCTGAGGAGCGAGTGTGACTGTGGCGATTGCGGGCGCGGGCATCTCTCCCTGCTGCTGGCCATGGTTGCCGGAGCATGACGGGAGTGTGGCGGCCGCGAGCAGCGTTGCGAGGCTGCCGATTGCGAATGACGAGATTGATTTCATTGTGTCGTTGTCGTCTTTTTGGTTATTATACCTATAGTAGTTGTTTGTTTTTGTGTCGTGTTGAAACGCCGGATGCAAAAATCCACGCAAAGGTACAATGAAAAAATACCATTTTGGAAAAATATGACAACTTTTTTAGCGATTTTGTCCGCTCATTCCCAATTTTTGTACATTTTGACCAATCTTGAAAACACTTTTTAGCATTATGCGGCGTTATCGCACTCTCCGCAGCGACGCAGGGTGTTAACTTTGCGCAAAAAAGCATGGTTATGACGAAACACTCTCCAAAACAGCACCCCTATCGTGTGGGGCTGGCGGCGATAGGCCGGATGTACGTGCGCATGATAGGTTATGCACGGTCCAACGTGGTGACCGACGGGGAGTTCCGCGACATGATGATGGGCGTGATGTGCTACATCGAGGATCCCGGGTGGAAGCCCGGCCCGGAGGATGCGGTCAACCCCGAGGTGATGGGGAGCTTGTGTGCCGGCATTGACAAGAGCGCGCGTCTCTCGGCCGCGGCGCGTGGGCGCGCTGCCCGCCGCAAGGAGAGGCAGGAGGGTGGCGGCGGCGCGGCGGCTGCCCGCGAGGCTAAGGAGCGCGCCTATCCGCCCATGAGGGTGGCGGAGCCTGAAGCGCGCCGCCCCTGTCACGTCGGGAGGAGGTGTGCGCCGTCAGTCGGGGCTGCGGCAGTCCGCGAGGTCGACATTTCCCCTCCGTGGCGTCATGGCCCCGCTCCGGGACGCTCCCCCGACGGCTGAAATGTCGGCGCGGGGGCGCAGGGGCGTTTTTTTATGCCGGTGGGAGGGGGAATGTGTGAAAAAATCACTACATTTGCATTTTGATTGCATACGTGCGGTCATTAACCAAATAATCCCTCAGCCTCAGGCTGAATGCCAATGATACAGTCTCCTTACCGTCGAGGTGCCGACGACGGATTCATCTTCGGCGCATATCTTACGGTGATGTTCTTCGCCTCGGTCTTCGGACTGTCGCTCCTTGCGGGAGTCATGGCGGTGTGTGTCCCTCTGGTCATATATCGCTTCATGCTCCGCTATCACCGCAGCCTCGGGCCTCTCGGGTCGTTCCCCATGCTGTGGATGCAGGGGGTGGTGATATTCTTCTGCGGGATGCTCATAGCGGGTGCCGCGCTTGTGGTGTTCATGAAATGGATATCCCCTGACTTTGTCGTGGAGCAGATGCGCGCTGTGGCCGCCGTAAAGGGCACTATGCCCGGTACACAGGTCGACCTTGCCGCCGACATGGCCCGGAAAATGCTCGACGCCAATTTCGTGCCCGCCCCGATAGAGATAGTCGTGGAGATGATGATGCTCGCCATAGTCACCGGTTCGCTCCTCTCGATGACGCTGAGCGGCCTGTTCGCCCTCCGGCGCAGGCGCGAGTCCGGCTCAAGGGGATGCAACATCTGACACATCTATAAATTGTCTTTCAGCAATCTCTTAACCATATAACCCCTACAAAAAAACTCTACCAGCGGAATTCCACCAATGGATATATCAGTAATAGTACCCCTGTACAATGAGGCAGAGTCGCTGCCCGAGCTTGCAGCCTGGATCGACCGGGTGATGAAGGAGCATGACTTCTCCTATGAAGTGATATTTGTCGACGACGGATCGACCGACGGTTCATGGGAGGTGATACACAGGCTCGCAGCCGCCAATCCGGCTCTGAGAGGCGCGTCATTCCGCCGCAACTACGGGAAGTCGCCCGCGCTCAACACCGGATTCGGGCTTGCCCAGGGCGATGTGGTGATAACCATGGACGCCGACCTTCAGGACTCCCCCGACGAGATACCCGAGCTTTACCGCATGATAATGCGCGACGGCTATGACCTTGTGTCGGGGTGGAAGAAGAAACGCTATGACCCGCTCTCCAAGACAATCCCCACAAAGCTTTTCAACGCCACGGCCCGGAAGGTGAGCGGCATAAAGAACCTGCATGACTTCAACTGCGGACTGAAGGCCTACCGCAAGGAGGTGGTGAAGCATATCGAGGTCTACGGCGACATGCACCGCTACATCCCGTATCTTGCCAAGAATGCCGGCTTCACGAAGATAGGGGAGAAGGTGGTGCAGCATCAGGCGAGGAAATACGGCAAGACCAAGTTTGGCCTTGACCGCTTTGTCAACGGTTATCTCGACCTGGCCACGCTGTGGTTCACCGGCCGCTTCGGAGCGAAGCCCATGCACTTCTTCGGGCTGCTCGGATCGCTGATGTTCATAGTGGGTTTCATCGCCGTCATGGTAGTGGGATTCGGCAAGCTATATGACATGTATCACGGCAACCCTTACATACTCGTCACCGAGTCGCCTTACTTCTATCTGTCGCTCGTGATGATGATCATAGGCACCATGCTGTTCCTTGCCGGATTTCTCGGCGAGCTGATAGTGCGCAACTCCCCATCGCGCAACCATTATGAGATAAAGGACAAGCTCTAAAAAAACAATCTCTAAAATTGACTAACCGCAATGAATACTTATCCCGAACTGTACAGCCTCTCGCTCAACCGGTTCTCATGCCGTAGCTATTCACCGCAGCCGGTGCCTGAGGATGCCATGATGGCAGTGCTCGACGTGGCGAGGCTCGCTCCGTCGGCATGCAACCGCCAGCCGTGGCTGTTTATAATAGCCGATGCCCCCGATGAACGCGAGGCTGTGGCGCAGAGCTATTCGCGCGACTGGATAAGGACCGCTCCCTGCTACATCATAGCCTGCGGCTTGCACGACAAGGCCTGGCACCGCCCATGCGACGGAAAGGACCACACCGATGTGGACCTCGCGATAGCCATAGAGCACCTGTGTCTGGCTGCGGCGTCGCTGCATCTCGGCACTTGCTGGGTGTGCAATTTCGATCCCCGGGTGATAGCCGGGGCGTTCCGTCTCCCCGAAGGGGTGGAGCCGGTGGCGATCATACCCATAGGCTATCCGGCCGAGGGGGTTTCGGCTCCCGGGAAGAGCCGCAAGGAGCTTGATGAGATAGTGAGGCGCGGAAAATTCTGACAAGGTTTGAAAACTCTGTTCTACATATTATTGCCGCTTGCCGCTCTGGCAGCCGCTCTGGCGGGGTGCAACTCCACCGGATGCACCGACAATCAGAACTCGGTGCCGTATGCGGGATTCTATTCCATGTCCACCAAGGAGAAGGTTGTCATCGACTCCCTCGCCATTTCGGGGGAGGGCGCGCCCAACGATTCGCTGCTGGTGTCTCCCTCCGAGAAGGTGTCGTCGGTATATCTGCCGCTGCGTGCCGGCGAGTCGGCCACGACGTTCATCATAAAGTACATGCAGAAGCATCTCGCCCAGGCGGGGGTGCAGGACCGCGTGACTTTCTACTATGAGTCCATGCCATATTTCGCCTCCGAGGAGTGCGGTGCCATGTACCATTACCGCATCACGCGCGTGGCGCACACGTTTCAGATACTCGACTCCGTGGGCATATCCGATTCACTCGTCACCAATGTGGAGCGAATGACCATAGGTCTGTACTTCCGCATAGCCGAGCCGGATCCGGATGAGCCGGATCCCGACAAGCCAGGCCCTGACGAGCCTTCCGGCCCCGATCAGCCTGATCCTGACGAGCCCGGCCCTGTTGATCCGGGGACTGATCCCGATCTCCCCACCGATGTCCCGCAGGAGGGGGACGGCAATGTATAGGACGTTGATAGCCGTTGTGGCAGCCGTCATAATAGGCGCGCTGTCGGTACAGGCGCAGCGCAGGGTGACCCCCGTGGTGCCCCGCGATCCCGGTGCGGCTCCGGTGATACCCGATGTGAAGAAGCCCATCGACCCTTCGAGGCTCGTGACCACTACCGACGCGCAGGGCAACACTGTGACCGTCGACACTGTGACCGGTCTCGAATATGTCGACTCGACTCTGCTCAAGGCTCCTCCGAAGATGGAGTATCCTCTGCTTCATGAGGTGGTGGCGGGGGTCAACGTGTGGGACCCCGTGATGCGCGCCCTCGGACAGAAGTACGGTCTGGGCGACGTGTGGGGCGAGCTGAGCATGCACAACCGCTATTTCCCGTTCTTCGCCATAGGCCTGGGCAACTGCAACGACACCCCGGTCGACAAGAACTACACTTTCAAGACCCCTCTCGCTCCTTACTTCAAGATAGGTGCATCTTACAATTTCCTGTATAATTCCAATCCCGACTACAAGCTCCAGATGGGGCTGCGCTACGGATTCTCGACCTACAAGTGGAGTGTGCTCGACGTCACTGTCGACGAGGGATACTGGGGACAGCCGTCACATTTCTCGCTCGAGGGGCTGAGCCATACCGCCGGCTATCTCGAGGTGACATTCGGCATAAAGGTCAAGATTGCCGGTAACTTCTCGGCCGGATGGACCCTCGTGTACCATTCGGTGCTGCATGAGTCGAAGTCACCTTACGGCAAACCAATGTATATCCCGGGCTACGGAAAGCGCAACGGGGCGTTCACGGCGAATTTTTCGGTAATGTACACCATCCCCATAAACAAAAAGGCTTCTCCCGAGGTTACAGAAGAAAAGGGGCTGCCCGTCTCTGAGGAGTGATGCCGGCTCAACCCCTTGGAACTCACTTTCATCACCTTCATCACCTGATTTATTTATGATAGAGAGAATTGTAATCATCGACAATGTTGACCCTGTCAGCTTCTATGGCGTCAACAACAGCAATATGCATCTGATACGCAACCTCTTCCCAAAGCTGCGCATGGCCGCGCGCGGATCGGTGATAAAGGTGATAGGCGACGATGCCGAGACCGCTGAGTTCGAGCGGAAGATTAAGGAGCTTGAGGAGTACTGCTCCCGTTTCAACAAGCTTACCGAGGAGGTGATACTCGACATTGTGAAAGGCAACGCCCCGGCCGAGCCGAAGCAGGACGATGTGATAATTTACGGCATAAACGGCAAGCCCATATCCCCGCGCAACGCCAATCAGGGGCTCCTCGTGAAGGCGTTCAGGGAGAACGACCTGACGTTTGCCCTCGGACCCGCAGGCACCGGCAAGACGTATATAGCCATAGCCCTTGCGGTCAAGGCCCTTAAGAACAAGGAGGTGCGCAAGATCATCCTCTCGCGTCCGGCGGTGGAGGCGGGCGAGAAGCTCGGATTCCTCCCCGGGGATATGAAGGATAAGATTGATCCATATCTCCAGCCGCTCTACGATGCCCTCGAGGACATGATCCCGGCGGTCAAGCTCAAGGAGTATATGGAGTCCAATGTTATACAGATAGCACCGCTGGCCTTCATGCGCGGAAGGACGCTCAACGACGCTGTGATAGTGCTCGATGAGGCGCAGAACACCACCGTGCATCAGATCAAGATGTTCCTCACACGCCTTGGCATGAACGCCAAGATGATCATCACTGGCGATGCCACCCAGATCGACCTCCCCCGCTCTGTGCAGTCCGGACTGATACAGGCCCTGCACATCCTCAAGGGCGTCCCCGGCATAGGAAGAGTGGAGTTCGGCAAGAAGGACATCGTGCGCCACTCCCTCGTGCAGCGCATAGTCGAGGCCTATGAGCGTCACGACGAAGAACTCAAGGCACGTGGTGCCGCTTCTGTGGATGAGGATCCGGTGTGTCCCGGTGACAAATAGCCTGGCATATCCCTGAAGCGGATTGTCCGCATGCTCGGGAGCATGGATGCCGGTTTCCCGGGTAGAGAGTGCCATTAGGCGTGGAGTCCGTGTGCAGCATCTGATTTTTTTTCAATAGGAAAGTCCGGTATTGAAATTTTTTTGTAATTTTGCCGGCGTAATGGTTGCTCTGTCCCGAAGAGTCGGGGCGTGAAGGAGCATTAAAAGGGAACGGGGTGAGATTCCTCGACAGTACCCGCTGCTGTAATTCCCGCTCTGTGACGGCTGTAACGGCCTCACGGTGCAGACGTATGCCACACTTGCCACTGGCTCATATCCTCCGGTTGGCGCGGCCATAATGGTTGCCGCCTCCAGGGATGCCGGGAAGGCGTGGTCAATACCGGGATAAGTCAGAAGACCTGCCGTTTCGCCATATGGATTTTTGCATCTGCGGGATATGACGGAGCATTATTCACCCTATGTTGTTCAAGCCGCGCGGGTCTCTGTGTGAGGACTCCGCCACAGTGCTTTTATGATTCAGACCGTGAACTTTATTCCACCGTGCCGTATGCTGAAACCGGTATGGTTGACAATAAAGAACGCGGATTTTTTCTTTTAATCAATAACCAGTCTGATGAAAAAAAGCAACATTTTTGGCGGTTTGTTGGCCTTGGCGGCCATTTCTGCAGCAATGACGTCATGCAAGTATGATGACGGGGACCTGTGGCAGAGTGTAGGTGACCTTGACGGGCGTGTCAGCTCGCTTGAAGAGAAGGCCAGGACGGCCAATACGGAGATCGAGGCTCTGCGCACTATAGTTAACGCTCTCGGGAGCAAGCTGACAGTCACTTCGGTCACTCCTTCGGCCGACGGTGGCTACAGGATAGAGTTCTCTGACGGACAGACGGTCACGATAGCCGACGGTAAGGACGGTGCCGCTCCTGACATTTCGGTGAGCAAGGGTGACGACGGTCTGTACTATTGGACCCTCGCGGGGGAACCCTTGAAGGATGCCGGTGGCAATCCGGTGTGTGCCAATGGTATAAAAGGCGACACCGGTGAGGCGGCAGTGGCTCCGCAGGTGCGCATCAGCCCGTCCTCCAAGGAGTGGGAGATCTCCGTGGACGGCGGCAAAGTGTGGACCGCCACGGGGGTGAATGCCGAGGGACAGAGTAAAAGCCCGATATTCTCTTCGGTGGATGTGTCGGTGCCGGGCGAGGTGACATTTGTGCTCGCTGATGGCTCGGAGGTCAAGGTGCCGCGCTATGACGCGTCGGCCCCGCTCTTCGAAATAAATGCCGGAGGGGTACAGGAGTTCTTTGCGGGGGAGACCCGTTCCTTCAGGGTGAATGCCGCGAATGTGGCCGATCACTCCATAGCCAAGCCTGACGGGTGGACCGCAAGATATGAGAGCGGTGTGCTTTCTGTCACGGCACCTGCGGAGGGCAACACCTATGCCGAGACAGCCGGATCGGTGGCTGTTAATATAGTGTCGGCCGCAGGCAGAAGCCTGATAGCCAGGCTGGAGGTCAGGAGAGTGGCCGGGGAGATGAGAGTGTTGACATTCGAGGACGCCGATGCGCGGTTTGACGCATACCCCCTTGACTATTGCGGCAGGACCATAACAAAGTGGAGCGATCTTGTGGATTCGAAGCAGTATGGCGGCCCTATGCTTTATGGCACGGGCTACGGTATGGAAGAGCCTTACTATTGGTATGACCAGAACAATACTGAGCTGATGCATGTGATGCCGGAGGCATACGGGAGCTACTGCTACTGGGGAGGCGGCCATGCAGTGTCGTCCTATTTTGACAGTGACATTTCGCATGGCGATTTCATGCATCAGCTGTCGGTGTACAATGCCACCGGGGGCCACAACGGCTCAAAGAATTTTGTGATGCACTATGGCTACAGGGACGATTCCTCCTATAAGGCCGATGCCATGCTCCCGTCGCTGATGTTCGGTGACGGCAAGGAGAGGGTGATAGACCACATGTATGTGATGTGGAGCACATATCTTGCCAACAGTGTGTTCAACGGTAACGGCCTGTCGCAGCAGCTCGGACCTGACGGATATGTGAAGGTGGTGGCTGTGGGCTATGACTCTGCCGATGTGATGACGGGCAAGGCTGAGCTTTTCATAGCCGGCGCGTCGGGCAATATCACTGACTGGACCAGATGGGACCTTTCGGGTTTGGGTGCGGTCAGCAAGGTGCAATTCAACATCTGCGGGGATTCCGACAACGGTTATGGCTTCAGCCAGCCGGCCTATTTCGCGTATGACGATGTGGCTGTACGTTTTACTGAATAGGCGTGTGGGTCAATGATGGCAAGATTTCTTGTGGCGGTGCTGATAGCCGGTGCCTTTGACGCTTCCGTTGTCTCCTGTAATAAGGACGATGTGGTGGTGCAGGAGATGGATAATGGAGAGGAGGATCGGGATATCATTGAAGGTGATTTCTCGGCTTCCTCGACCCGTTATACTTTCCCGGGCCGACCTGTGTTGATCTCTACCCGTGGTAATGACGGGGCGTGTGGTGATGGGGAGGCCGGGATATCATACAGGTGGACTGTCAACGGAAAGGCTGCCGATTGGAGCGGTCCCGCGCACATGTTCACACCTGACGGCCCCGGAGAATATGTGGTGACAGTGACGGCCTGTGGCCATGATCCATTGGCTGTCAAGGTGATATGTGTGGATGCGAGTGAGGAGCAGCGTTTCCGCAGGGCTACCGCGTCGAGCAGTGCCATGAGCACGAGGGTCTACGAATGGCGTCCTGCACCGGGCCAGTTCATAGGGGAGCTGCATTCGGGCATTTCGGGACCTGATGTCACGGCCGAGCAGGCCCGGCGATGGGCCGAGGATCGTCTTGAGGCCGGGATGTATGTGTCGCTGGGAGGCTTCGGAGGCTACATCATAGTGGGTTTTGACCATAGTGTGCCGTGCGGTGACGAGGGGTATGATTTCTCCGTGACCGGCAATGCTTTTTTCAACGCGCAAAGCGGTGACGGAGGATCGAACGAGCCGGGGATCGTCTATGTGATGCAGGATGTCAACGGCAACGGTCTGCCTGACGACGAATGGTATGAGCTCAGGGGCAGCGATACGGGCAAGGCCGGTACTGTAAGTGATTATGCGGTAACTTATTACCGTCCGGAGGGTCCGAAGATGGCAGTGAAATGGACTGACAGCCTCGGTGAGAGCGGGGAGATAGACTATATAGGAGTTTTCCATGCCCAGGATTACTACTATCCCCTGTGGATAGAGGAGGATTCGTATACGCTCTGCGGCACGCGCCTTAAGGCGCAGACCGATCAGGATCCGGATACCGGCATGTGGAACTGTCATGCATTCGGCTGGGGGTATTGCGACAATATGGGCTCGGACCGGATTGCGGATGATGATTCTAACGGGAGCGGTCATAGGAACGGTTTCAGGATATCCAATGCCATGCATGCCGACGGGTCGGCTGTGAAGTTAAGGTATGTGGATTTCATCAAGGTGCAGACCGGTGTCAATTCCAAGGCCGGGATTCTCGGGGAGGTTTCGACAGAGGTGTTCGGTTTCCGCGATCTTTCACTCTGAGACATTGCGTCATGACGTAGTGAGAGGCCTGTTAAAGACGGTGTCCTACGTGGTCATGGCGGTCTGACAATTCTTTTTCTGACAACTCTTTTTTTCTGCAAGAACCCCGGGATGACAGCCTTATGAGGGCGTCATCCCGGGGTATTGTTATGGACCGGCATCCGATTATGGCAGTGGATCCGGCCAGTGGATTGTTATGCGGTTTACCAGATTATCACGCGTTCGGATTCGGGGCGGAACATGGGGTCGCTTTCGGTGATGCCGAATGCTTCGAAGAAGGGTGCGATGTTGCGCAGGGTGACGTTGACGCGGTTGATGCCGAGCGAGTGGACGTCGCCTGTGGTGAGCGAGCGTATCTCTTCGGGGCGGATGTTGGTGGCCCAGAGGTTGGCGTAGTTCATGTAGAACACCTGGGCGGGTGAGAATCCGTCGATTTTGGCTTCGGGGGAGTTTATGTCGACGCCTTTCTTGTCCTGCGAGTCGAGGAAGGCGGTCATGGCAACGCGTAGGCCGCCCTGGTCGGCTATGTTCTCGCCGAGGGTGTATGTGCCGTTGGCCTTGAGGCCGGGGAGCACTTCGACTTCGTCGAACTGTGCGATGAGCCCTTTGGTCTTCTCCTCGAACTTGGCGAGATCCTCGGCTGTCCACCAGTTGGTCATGTTGCCGTTTGCGTCGAAGTTGCGGCCCTGGTCGTCGAAGCCGTGGGTCATCTCGTGGCCTATGACCACTCCGATGCCTCCGTAGTTCTCAGCGTCGGATGCGTTGGGATCGAAGAAGGGGGCCTGAAGTATGGCGGCCGGGAATACGATCTCGTTAGCGAGGGGATTGTAGTAGGCATTGACTGTCTGAGGAGTCATGCCCCACTCGGTGCGGTCGACAGGCTTGCCCCATTTGGCGTAGGTCTCGCGCTGGTGCCACATGCCGGCGTTGTGCATGTTCTCGTAGTAGGAGAGTTTGGGGTCGATCTCCATGGAGGAGTAGTCCTTCCATTTGTCGGGATATCCGATCTTTACGGTGAATGCGTCGAGTTTCTCCCGGGCGCGTGTCTTGGTGGAGTCGCTCATCCAGTCGAGGGCGGCTATGTGTTTTCCGAGTGCGGTGCGGAGGTTCTCGACGAGGCCGAGCATGTAGTCCTTGGAGGACTGGGGGAAGTATTTCTCGACGTAGAGCTGTCCGATGGCCTCGCCGAGTGCGCCTTCGGTGGCACCGAGAGAGCGTTTCCAGAGAGGACGGAGCTCCTGCACGCCGCTCTTTACCTTGCTGAACTCGAATGAAGCCTGTGTGAAGTCATCGCTGAGTTTTGATGCGGCCTGGCTGACGTAGTCCCATAGGTAGTAGTCCTTGATCTCGCGGTCGGAGAGTGAGGCCATGAGCTTGGTGCCTGTGGCGACGGTCTTGGGGTCGGTTACGATTATTGTGTCGGGGGTCTGTATGCCCATTGTCTCTACGAAGAAGCGGTCCCAGTCGACATCGGGGTACCGGCTCTTGACGTTTGCGATTGTGAAGGGGTTGTACATTGCGACAATGTTGCGGCTCTCTTCGCGGGTCTTGGTGTCGCGTGCGATTGCTGTCTCGATCTTGAGGACATTGTCGGTGATGCGTGCGGCGTCGGCAGCGGAGTATCCTGCGTTCTGCATCTGGGTGTCGATGAGCTTGCGGTATGCGTCGCGGACGGTGGTGTTGCGCTCGTCATCGAGGAGGTAGTAGTCGCGGTCGCCCATTCCGAGTCCGGCACCCGAGACGTACATGGCGTACTTCATGGAGTTGGTCATGTCCTCCATGGGTCCGGCACCGAAGAAGGGGCTACCATAGTTGGCGTGCATCCAGAGGAAGAGGTCGGCCATGCCTTCGTGGGGTGTTTCCTCGATCTTCTTCAGGTCAGCGAGTATGGGGGTGGCACCTTCGGCGTTACGGCGTGCGGTGTCCATTGCGAGAGAGTAGACTGTCCAGACCTTGTGGGCCACGGATCCCGGCTGTGGATTGGTCGCGCCGAGCCCTTCTACGAGAGAGCGTACGCGTGCTTCGCATGTGTCGTTGATGACGTCGAAGCGGCCGTAGCGTGCGTGTTCGCCTGTGAGGGGGTTGGCTTCGATCCAGCCTTTGTTGATGCGGTTGTAGAAGTCGTGGCCCGGTGCGATTGTTGTGTCGATGTAGTCCGGGTTGATGCTTGCCAGATGCTCTGAGTTGCCGTGGCTGCATGATGCTGCCATGGCTGCTGTTGCGATGATGGCGAGAGGTAATGTTTTCATTGGTTTTATTTATGGTTGATGATTGGAGTTATTGCTGCTGGAGTGTGGCGAGGGTTTCTCGGAGCTGTTCCTCGGTGGCTGTGAGCCGGCGGCGGCACATGTCAAGGAGTTCGGTGGCCCGGCGGGTGTATGCGGCGAGGCTGTCGATGTCGCATTTGTCGCTCTGCATCATTCTGACGATGTTTTCGAGCTCGGCGATGCTCTGAGAGTAGGAGAGGTGGGTGTCGGAGGTATTTTCCATGTCCCTCGGGGGATTTTAGATGTTTTCAATTTTCTCGATGATCCGGTCGAATATTTCGTCGATGGATCCTATGCCGTGGATGGGGCGGTAGCTGCCGTCGCGTATGTAGTATTCCCTGAGGGGGGATGTGGTGTTGTGGTAGACTTCGAGGCGTTGACGTATGGTCTCGGCGTTGTCGTCGTCGCGTCCGGAAATTTTTCCGCGCTCGATGAGTCTTTCGGTCAGGACGTCGTCGGGGACTTCGAGCCCTATAACGGAGTGTATTTTCTCGCCGCGTTTTTCGAGCATTTTGCTCAGGGCGTCGGCTTGCGGTATGGTGCGTGGGTATCCGTCGAATATGAATCCTTTGGATGATGGCATAAGGCTGTCGACTTTTGCGGCGAGAATGCTCACCATGAGGTCGTCGGGTATGAGGTTGCCTTTTGATATGTAGGAGTCGGCAATGCGTCCGAGTTCGGTCCCGGCGGCAATTTCATGGCGCAGGACTTCCCCGGTTGAAATGTGAGTGAGACCGTAACGGTTGATCAGTTTTTCGCTTTGTGTGCCCTTGCCACTGCCCGGGCCACCAAAAATTACAAGATTGAACATGTGTTAACCTATCAGAATGGAAAGTACTTGATTATGTCGGGACTCACGTCCCGATATTGGGTTCGGTGCGGATTGGTCAATTGATGTCGGCAGAGCCGTGGGGTCATTCGTCGAGGACGTATATGTCGTTGAGATTACGGGCTTTGCCGTCGATGTCGAGACCGTAGCCTATGATGAATTTCTTTGGGATTTCGAATCCTACGTAGTCGGGCTTTACAGGGACCTGCAGGGCTTCGGGCTTGAAGAGGAGTGTTGCTATGCGTACTGATGCGGGGCCTTTTGCTCTGATGTCGGCTTCGAGCCGCTGCATGGTGTAGCCGGTGTCGATTATGTCCTCCACGATTATTACGTCGCGTCCGGCGAGGTCTTCGCTGAGCCCCATTATCTGCTTTACGGCTCCTATGGATGATGTGCCTTCGTAGCTTTTGAGGCGTATGAATGTTATCTCGGCGTCGATGTCGAGTGCGCGGAACAGGTCGAGCGCGAAGGGTGCTGCTCCGTTGAGCACGCATACGAGCAGGGGGTAGCTGTTGGTGTAGTCGGCTGATATTGCTTTGCCGATGGTGGCTACACGCCGGAGTATTTCTTCATTTTCTATGAAGGGACGGAATGTGAGTCCCTGGTAAGTTCTGCGTTTCATTATGGCAACTTTGGGTGCAAAGTTACTAAAATTGTGTAGGATTGTCAATTGTTTTTATGTAAAAAAGATTCCAATGTGGCGGGGTTGCCACATTGGAATCGTTTTTTGTCGAGTGGTTTTTTTCGGCGAGTGTTTGTCGAGTGGTTTTGTTGGTGGTTTTGTCACGTGGTTTTGTTGGTGGTTTTGTCACGTGGGTTTGTCGACGGTTTGTCTCGCGGTTTTTGTCGACGGTTTGTCGCGCGGGCGGCGGGGGCACGCCCCCGCCCTACGATTTGGATTGCATTTATGTTTGCGTGCGGGAGACCGGGTGCTGGGGCGATTCCTGATCGTTGGACGGGGGTTAGATTTCGCCTCGCAGGACTTTGAGTGCTGCTTCGTAGTCGGGCTCGTGGGTTATTTCGTGGACGAGTTCGCGGTAGATGATGCGGCGGTTTTCGTCGAGTATGAGCACGCAGCGTGTGAGGAGCCCTGCAAGTGGTCCGTCAACGAGAAGCAGTCCGTATTTCTGCCCGAAGAGGGGTGAGCGGAATGCTGAGCCGAATCTGACGCCTTCGATGCCTTCGACGGTGCAGAAGCGTCCCATTGCGAACGGTAGGTCCATGGATACGCATATGACGGTGACGTTGTCGAGCGATGCGGCTTCTTTGTTGAAGCGTCGTACGGATGTGGCGCATACGGGGGTGTCGAGACTCGGGAAGATGTTGAGGACTACGCGTTTGCCGGCGAAGTCGGAGCATAGGATCTGTGAGAGGTCTGGCCCGGTGAGGTGGTAGCATGGGGCGGTTTCACCTATGCCGGGGACTGTGCCGCATGTGTGGCAGGGTTGTCCTTTGAAGAGTACGGTTTCCATAATTTATTTTTTAGTAAATTTAGTTGTCAGTTTTTTGGGGAGGATGATATGAGGTAGAACGTTTTTTTGGTGGTTGTCGTTCGGATTGTCGAGTTTTTTTGTCGATGGTTTGTCGCGCGGAGGTGGGGGCACGCCCCCACCGTACGGTTATCGGGGGAAATGGCGGCGGGGCATCTTTTCGCGAGGTCGAGGATGGTTTGTCGCGTGGAGGTGGGGCACGCCCCCACCGTACGGTTATCGGGGGAAATGGCGGCGGGGCCATTTTTTTCGCGAGGGCGAGGATGGTTTGTCGCGCGGCGGTGGGGGCACGCCCCCACCGTACGGT
>CAJURI010000030.1 GCA_910588795.1 uncultured Duncaniella sp.
TCTAATCAGGCGAGGCGACTCTTTATAGCTTTTGCTTTCGCTGAATAGTTACCGCCACCGGTGCGTCCACCACATTCTCGGCCAAGGAGCTTAAGCAGATGGGCAATCAGAACCTGCTACAGAGCCTGCGCACACTCGACCCCTCCATCAAGCTCGTCGACAACAATCTCGCCGGATCCAACCCCAACGCGCTCCCCGAAGTGGAACTGCGCGGTGCCAACGGAATCACCGACCTCGACGCCAACTATACGGGCAACCCCAACCAGCCTCTGTTCATCCTCGACGGTTTCGAGACCACTCTGCAGAGGGTTATGGACATGGACCCCAACCGCGTGGCCTCCATAACAATACTTAAGGACGCATCGGCCGCCGCACTCTACGGTTCACGCTCCGCCAACGGCGTGATCGTCATCGAGACCTTGGCACCCGAAGGGGGACGCATACGCGTGAGCTATGCCGGCGACTACGCGGTAGTGACCCCCGATCTCCATGACTACGACATGCTCAACGCCCGCGAAAAGCTCCAGCTGCAGGTCGACGCCGGACATTTCGAAGCAAAGGACAACACCAACTACAACCAGCTCCAGGACTACTACCACCGGCTGAAACGCAACGTGGAGGAAGGGGTCGACACCGACTGGCTCGCACAGCCTGTGCACACCGTGTTCGAACACCGCCACAACGTAAGGCTCGAAGGCGGCGACAACACCGTGCGCTACAGCCTCAACCTCACCGCACGCAACGCCCCCGGTGTGATGAAAGGATCCGGACGCACCGGATACGAGGGGGGGATGTTCCTCTCCTATCGCGTGAAAGGGCTAATATTCAAGAACGACCTTCAGCTCACCTACAACGACGCCGACAACTCACCCTACGGAAAGTTCTCCACCTACACATCCATGAACCCCTACCAGCGTCCGTGGGACAAGGACGGAAAGCTCGTGAAAAAGTTCGACAAGGATGCGCCGAGATACTTCACGGCCTACAACCTCAACCCCCTCTATGACGCCGAACTCAACACCACCGACAACGAGAACTACTTCAATTTCGTCAACAACTTCTCGCTCGAATGGAACATAACCGATTTCCTCACCCTCATGGCCCGCGTGAGCATCTCGCGCCAGACAGGCGAGACCAACTACTTCCTGCCGGCCCAGCACTCCAAGTTCGCCGACATGGGCGATCCTGTGAGCGATCCCGAGGAATACATGCGGCGCGGAGAATTCATATGGGGCACAAGCAAGATATTCAGTGTGCTCGGCGACATAAACCTGCGCTACGGACAGTCGTTCGGAAAGCACAGCCTCTACGCCGTGATGGGTGTCAACGTGTCGCAGACAACCAATGAGACACGCACCATACACGCCGAAGGGTTCCCGAGTCAGAAGATGATAGACATAAGCTTCGCGAAACAGTACTACAAGGACAGCCGCCCGACATCCACCTACAACGTCAACCGTCTGGCCGGCGTACTCCTCACCGCCAACTACGCCTACGACAGCAAATACCTGCTGGACGCCTCGCTGAAATATGACGGCTCATCACAGTTCGGAGCCAACCAACGCTACGCACCCGTATGGTCAGTGGGCGCGGGATGGAACCTGCACAAGGAAAGCTTCCTCGAAGGCGGGGTATTCAGCCAGCTGAAACTCAGAGGCTCCTACGGTGTGACAGCATCGCAGAACTTCTCCCCCTATCAGGCCATTCGCAAATACACCTACAACATCGAGCACCAGTATGCCGGCATCATACCCGCCTACATGATGGGCCTCGGCAACGACGACCTGAAATGGCAGCAGACCAAAGTGATCAACGGCGGCACCGACATAGGCATGTTCAATGACCGTCTGAGCGTATCGTTCGACATCTACAAGCGTCGCACCACCAACCTGCTCGCCTCGGTCACCATAGCTCCGTCGCTCGGCTTCCCATCCTACACCGAGAACATCGGCGAGACCGAGAACAACGGCTATGAATTCTCGTTCCGCTATATGTTCCTGCGCGACGTGTCACGGCGTCTGTACTGGAGCGTAAACTTCTCAGGCAACCACAACTCCAACAAGATCACCAAGATCAGCAACGCCATGAAGAAACGCAACGAGGACGTCATAGAGAAAGCCTACAAAGAGGGCACAACGACTCCGCTGCTGCTTTATCAGGAGGGCAACTCGGTGACCAGCATATATGCCGTGAGGTCGCTCGGCATAGACCCCGCCAACGGAATGGAGATGTATCTCACCAAGGACGGCGTAAAGACCTATACATGGAACTCCGCCGATCAGGTATGCGTAGGCGACACACGCCCCACTATGGAAGGAGTGTTCGGCACATCGCTCAACTGGGGCGACTTCAGCTTCAGCGCAAACTTCCGCTACAGCTTCGGAGGCCAGGTGTACAACTCCACACTCGCTGACCGCGTGGAGAACGCCAACCTTTACCAGAACGCCGACCGCCGCGTCTATGAACAGCGATGGAGAAAGCCCGGCGACGTGACCATGTTCAAGGATGTAAAGGACACGAGCCGCACACGCCAGACCAGCCGCTTCGTGCAGGACAACGACTATATATCCTGCGAATCCATAAGCATCGGATACGACATAACCTCACGGAAAGTGCTCAACTTCATAGGAGCCGAACGCCTGAGAGTGACCGGCTACCTCAACGACATATGCCGCTGGTCCACCGTAAAGCAGGAACGAGGACTTGACTATCCGTTTGCCCGCCGCTATGCATTCTCCCTCAATGTTTCATTCTAAAGATTCCCGAACACAATGAAAAAATCCAACTTATTCATATGCCTGCTGACAGGAGTGCTCACCTTGCTGTCTGCCACATCCTGCGAGGACTGGTTCGACGTGGACCCACGCACCGAAATCAAGGAAAGCGACCTGTTCAAGGACGAAAGCGGATTCTTCGATGCCCTTACAGGTGTCTATTCCATCATGGGACGGTCCAGCCTTTACGGCGACGAGCTCACCATGGGATCGATCGACGCGATCACACAGATCTATTATATAGGCTACAACACAGCCCACCCGCTCTACTACATGTCGACATTCGAATATGAGAACACCCGCGTGAGGCCGGCAATCGACGCCATGTGGTCAGGCATGTACGAGGCCGTGGCCAATGTCAACAATCTGCTCGCGCATATCGCACAGGCCGACCGCAACATGTTTGAAAGCAACAATTACGAACTCATCAAAGGGGAGGCTCTTGCCCTCAGGGCATACCTGCACTTCGACCTGCTGAGGCTGTTCGGACCGTCGTTCCGAATGGACAAGGACCGCAAATGCATCCCGTATGTCACCACAGTCTCCAAGCAGAACACCCCCTACAGTTCTCCGAAGGAGGTCGTGGACCTATGTCTGCGCGACCTTCAGGAGGCCGAAAAACTGCTGGCCGACGATCCTGTCAAAAACATCATACAGGACGAAGAGAACATCTACCGGATGAACCGCAGGACACGCATGAACCTCTACGCCACACAGGCGCTGATGGCTCGCATATACCATTATGCAGGCGACAAGACCAATGCACTCCGCTACGCCGGGACTCTCATTGACAACGAAAACCTCAAACTTATCACCTCCACAATGGGTGTAAAGAACGACCGCGTGATATCCTCCGAATTGCTCTTCGCCCTGTTTGTCGACAATCTTTCCGACTGGGCCGACAATCACTTCAGGCACAGCAGCTACGGCTACGATTATTATCAGATGCAATTCTATATGGACGAATTCTTCGACAAGAACGCCGGGACAGGAAGCGACGTACGCTATGACGCTCAGTTCGACATCGACGGCTCCAACATGAAACTCAGCAAATATCTCTCTAAGGACGCCGACAGCTACAACGCAAAGTTCCGCGTGCCCATGCTTCGCCTGTCAGAGATGTACTACATCGCCGCCGAATCGACCGACGACATAGACTATGCATCCGATCTTCTCAACAGCGTGCGCCGCGCGAGGGCCCTGGAGCCTATCACATATGCCGACTTCAATGCCGTCGAAAGCTATCTGACCCGCGAATACCGCCGCGAGTTCTACGGGGAAGGACAACTGTTCTTCCGCTACAAATGGCTTGATTCCGACAACATCGCCGACGGATATCTCATAAAGAACGTTTCGTCACGCAAAGAGAAAGTGTACATGCTCCCGCTTCCTGATCAGGAAAAGGAATTCGGAGGCACAGCCGACAAGTGACTGCGACAAAATGACCAATCCATCTGAAACAAAAATTTTTCCGACCATGTCAAAATTAACATACATCATCGCACCGGCCGCACTCCTGGCGGTATCGGCACTGACAGGATGCTCCACCGACGAGATTGATACATTCAACGGAGGCGCACAGGTCTACTTCGAGCGTGTAGCAGGCTCCGGAACCGCCGACAGCCTCACCTACTCGTTCGCGGTACAGCCCGCCGGACTCATGACCGACATTGTAGAGATCCCCATAGTAGTGACCGGAGAGGCTGCCGGATATGACCGGAAGGTCAATATCGAAGTGGCCCCCGAGTTGTCGACCGCCACGGAAGGTGACGAATACACCCTCCAGCCGGCCATAATACCCGCAGGCGCATTCAAAGGCGTCCTGAAAGTAGAGGTAAGGCGCACACCGGCCATATCCGAAAAAGAGCGTCACGTCACATTCCGGATACTCCCCTCCGAAGGGCTCGGCATCGACGTGAACCCCAAATGGATAGACTACAAGCTCAAGATCAACGACATTCTCACCCGTCCGCCGAGATGGGTCTACGAATGCCAGCCATACTTCGGTGTGTACAGCAAAATCAAGTACCGCTTCATAATCGACACCCTGGGCATATGGAACTTCCCCGACAGCGGCGAAAACGCCATATCGCGCGGACAGATGTATTTCTATCAGGACAAGATGAAGTCCGCCCTCATGCAGTGGGAAAAGGACAACGGCGGTCCGATGCTCGACGAGAACGGAAATAAGATAAGCTTCTAACCTCACACTCCAACACATCTATCCGAAAAAACAATGAAAACAGACATAAAATTTCTGTATGCGGCCTTTGCAGTCTCGCTCATGTCCGCATCATGCACCGAGGACAACGGCAACTACGACTACACCGACATCGGGACCGTCACCCTCGAAATAGAAGCCGATCACACCGTAATGTACGGCGAACGGCTTCAGATGGAACCCAAGAAACTGAAATTCGAGAACACCTCCGAGGCCGACTATGACTGGTCATGGGAGATAGCCCCCAGAGTGACCAACTCCGTGCCGCAATACCGCGAGATAGCCGACACCAAAGTGCTCGACATCCCGGAATTCCAGTCCGAGATAGGGTCATATACCCTCAGGCTGAGTGCCATACACCGCAGCACAGGCGTGCGCACCATGGCCTACTGCGAATTCAAGGTCGACAACGGACTGTCACGCGTGTATCTGCTCCTCACCAGGCAGCCCTCGGGAGAGTTCGACCTCGAAGCCGTGACATACCCCGGAGGCATAGCCCGCTACCACCAGTACTCGCTCATGAACGGACAGACGATACCTGACGCCGAACGCCTCTTCTACGTCAACCCCTCCTCAAGCCGTGACGAACGCCTCTATGTGGCTCTTTCCGAAGGCTGCCAGGCCCTCAGCCCCATCGACCTGACATATCAGGGAGACGCATCGGCTCTTTTCTTCGACACCCCCAAGCGCGTGCACGTGACATACATGTACACCGACGTTATGGACGGCAAGGATCAGTTCATGGTAAACGACGGAGGCATATACCACACCGACAACTGGCAGACACCTTACAAAGCCAAGGTGCGCTGCGTGCTCCCCGACGGATCCAACTACAGCATAACCGGTACAGGGACAATCCAGAACTCCAGCGGAAGGGCCCGATATGCATGGTATGACGGCCTCAACGGACGTTTCATCGAATGGAACTTCGGCTACGGAGCCAATTACATCCAGCCGCTCACCACCACATCCGGTGTAGCGCAATCGGCATTCGACCCGCAGAATATCGGCAAAAAATTCGTCACCTCCATATGCGGAAAGCCTGACCGCATGTGGGTGCTCTTCGAGGATGACGGAGGCGACCTGTGGCTATACACATTCAAGGACGGTGCCGGCGTGTACTACAATGTGATAATCCAGCCGGCCGAGCAGCCGCTGAAGCTTGACGACACAACCGCCGCCCTGTTCAGGCGCGCCACAGCATTCTGCGCGGTCAAGAGTGCCGACAAGTTCTATTATGCCGTCGACAACAACATATGGATATACAACGCAGCGACCCACAGGACCGAGGCCGAGCCGTTCTACACATCCCCCGATCCCGCCATGCGCTTCTCAAAGATCAACTACGAGACAAGCTACAACCCTGAAGTGACATTCGCCGGCAACAGCAACGGACACGGCACATTCTTCCGCATCAGAGTCGACGACCTCGGACGCATAGCCGATCCCACAGAGACTTTCCCAGAACCCGTGATGTCCTATGACGGATTCGGCGAGATCACCGATTTCGTATACAAATACAAATCCAACAACTGATAAAACACCTCCGAAATCATGCGAAACCGCATATTAATTTTCATCCTTGCCACTCTTTTCCTCCTTCCCGCATACGCCCAGAACAGAAGCATAGAATTCCGCGAAGGGGACTGGAGCGGACTGCTGAAGACAGCCGCGAAAAAGGACAAGCTGATATTCCTCGACTGCTACACCTCATGGTGCGGCCCCTGCAAGATGCTTGCCAAAAACGTGTTCACCAACGACACCGTGGCCGATTTCTACAACCGCAACTTCATCTGCGTAAAAATGGACATGGAGAAAGGTGAAGGGCCCGAGCTTGCAAAAAAGTATAAAGTAGCGGCCTATCCCACACTCCTGTATGTCAACGGGGCAGGAGAACTTGTCCACAACGTCACCGGCTACCAGAGCCCGTCAAAGCTCATCAGCGAAGGCTCGGTCGCCCTCAACGGGACAGAGACAATGTCGGCCTTAACCAAAAGATATGACAGCGGAGACCGCGATGACGCATTCATGCGCAAATACATCGGCAAACTCAGCAAGGCATACATGCCGGCCCAGCAGGAAAAAGTGGCCACCGAATTCATCAACACCTTCGATGACTCCCGGTTCTACTCACGCGAATGCTGGGATATAATAGTCTACAACATCTCCAATCCCATGTCACCTGTCATGAAGAGAGTGTTCCGTGACCGCGACAGGTTCTACCAGATCATAGCCAGGGATACCGTGGACCTGTTCCTTGACTACACTTTCCGCAGCCGCATAGGCAAGTACGTATGGAGCAAGCCCAAGTCGGACAAATTCAATGAGAACGACTACAACGAGTACCTGAAATACGTACAGGGTCTCAGCCGATGGGAAAAGAGGCCACAGTACATAGCCACCCTCTACACAGCACGCCACTGGATCGACGGTGACTTCCGCGCCATGCTTGACGGGATGCACGACGCTCTGCGCTACGGCATATTCGACAACGATGCCAAGCTCAGCTACATACAGGGGCACATAATACAGCTGTGCACCACTGACAACCAGCCGCTCATAGCTGAAGCCTACGACTGGATGAGACAGCTCGCCGACGAGCAGACGATGGGCTACTACCGGTCGGAATACATGAGGCTTCAGGCACGTCTGCTCACGGCACAGGGACATACCGAGGAGGCCAAGGCTCTCGAAGAAGAAGCCCGCAAGGTCAGGATGTCTCAATAGAGCCACATGAATAGACAAGCATTTATGAGGATGTGTCACAACGTCCGTATATAAAGATTTTACCCTTGCTGCAGCTATCTGCGGCAAGGGTAATTTCTTCAGTAAGGGTGTCTTGACACACCTTCATAAGCAAAATTCTGTCGCCCCGGGCCTTATCCTTACGGGACATTGGCCTCAGAGACCGGCAATCACTCGGCGGCAAGAGGCGAGGGTGCGGCATAGGTGCGGGCGGCAAGCTCGGTGTTGAGCATATAGATGCCCATGCCGTTGTCGCCGATAAGGCGGAGCTTGTCGATAAGCTCACGGCAATTGTCCTCCTCCTCGACCTGCTCGCTGACAAACCAGTTGAGACGGTCGCGTGTGGCATAGTCCTCCTCGTTCATGGCAAGAGTATAGAGACTGTTGATGAGGGCTGTCACCTTCTGCTCATGCACTAGTGTGGCCTCAAACACAGCCATAGATGACTCCCACGTAGTGGGGACTGCCTCAATAGCCTTGAGAAGCACACGGCCTCCGCGCTGGTTGACATAGTTCATGAAGATGGTTGCATGTGCCTGCTCCTCCTGGAACTGCACCTTGAACCAGTTGGCAAAGCCGGGAAGGCCCTCGGCCTCAAAATACTGCGCCATTGACAGATAGAGATACGCGCTATACAGCTCGGCATTAATCTGCTCATTTATAGCGTCCTGTACTTTTGAATTTAGCATAATACAAATTGTTTGTATGAATTGACTGTTTTACAATGCAAAATTAGTATTTTTCTTTTATATTCCCCAAATTATAATTATCTTTGCGAAAAATCATCATCACCCTCACGTTGACATTATAAGGACGCGTGTCTATGACATATTGGATAATTAACTCGCTTATAGTTTTCGCGCTGTGTGTGCTTCTCGCCGGCGTGCTCATCCCTCAGATACTTCTGATCGCATACCGCCGCAAGCTATTTGATGAAGTAGATGAAAGAAAGATTCACAAAGGACTCATACCCCGACTCGGAGGCATAGCTTTCGTGCCGGTGATACTTCTGTCCATCGCGCTGATTATTTCCGTCAACATCACAGCCGGCACTCCGCAGTTCGGAAATGAGTTCTCCAATGACTGCCTGCTGATGACAGCCCTCTTCTGCAGCCTCCAGCTGCTGTATCTCGTAGGCATAGCCGACGACCTCATAGGCATAAAATACCGCGCGAAATTCGTGGTGCAGATAGTCTGCGCCATACTCCTCATAGGTGCCGGATGCTGGTTCACGACCCTTGCCGGAGCCATGGGCATAAGCCACCTCCCCTCATGGATAGGCATGCCCTTCACAGCCATAGTGATAGTGTTCATAATCAATGCCATGAACCTTATCGACGGCGTCGACGGGCTTGCCTCGGGGCTAAGTTCCATAGCCACAGGCATCTACGGCATCTCATTCCTGCTCATCGGAGAGTATGCCTACGCCGTGATATCGTTTGCCACCCTCGGAGTGCTTTGCCCGTTCTTCTACTACAACGTGTTCGGCGATGTCAAGAAACACTCCAAGATATTTATGGGCGACACCGGATCACTCACCATCGGACTGATACTCAGCGTGCTCGGCATAAAGCTATACACCCATCCCTATGATCCGGTGCTCAACTTCCAGCCTGCGGTCCTGGCATTCTCTCCGCTCATCATACCGAGCTTCGACGTGCTGAGGGTCTACATGGTGCGCATACGGCAGCATCACTCACCGTTCCTACCCGACAAAAACCACATCCACCACAAATTCCTCTCCGCCGGGATGCATCCCCGCACGGCTATGGTGACCATCATCACCATAGCCACCCTGTTCACCCTCATCAATCTGGGGCTGAGCAGAATACTGAACATCAACATTATCGTGTTGACTGACGTTATAATATGGCTGGTATTCAACTCCTACCTCAACATACACATACGCCGCCACAGTGAGACCGGCTCAGGAACGAATCCGGCAAAAAAGAAACCATAACCGTTAGATGATCGACCAGATACTAAGCGAAGAGACCACCGAACGAGCAGTGCTCGTAGGGCTGATAAGCAACCAGCAGAACGAAACGAAAGCCTTGGAATACCTCGACGAGCTCGCATTTCTCGCCGACACGGCCGGAGCCGTCACCGTAAGGACATTCCTGCAGAAACTCGAATATCCCAATCCGCGCACATATGTAGGCAAAGGGAAGCTCGACGAGATAAGGGCCTACATCGAGGACAACGACATAGGGATGGCGATATTTGACGACGACCTCACATCCAAGCAGGTAGTCAACATCGAGCGCGAGCTAAAGGTGAAGATACTTGACCGCACAAGCCTCATACTCGACATATTCGCCAAGCGGGCACGCACCGCCAACGCCAAGACCCAGGTTGAACTGGCGCAGTACCAGTACCTCCTCCCCCGCCTCACACGCATGTGGACCCACCTTGAGCGTCAGCGAGGCGGCATAGGCATGCGCGGCCCCGGCGAGACCCAAATTGAGACCGACCGCCGAATAATCCTCAACAAGATATCCCTGCTGAAGGAAGAGCTGCGCGCAATAGACAAGCAGAAAGCCGTGCAGCGCAAGAACCGCGGCAAGCTCACGCGTGTAGCTCTCGTAGGATACACCAACGCCGGGAAGTCCACACTCATGAACGTGCTGAGCAAGAGTGACGTGTTTGCCGAGAACAAACTGTTTGCCACACTCGACACCACGGTGCGAAAGGTCATCATCGACAACCTCCCCTTCCTGCTCACCGACACCGTAGGCTTCATACGCAAGCTCCCCACCCATCTGGTCGACTCGTTCAAATCGACCCTCGACGAAGTACGCGAGGCCGACCTCCTGGTGCATGTCGTCGACATATCCCACCCGCAGTTCGAGGAACAGATACAGGTTGTCGACAAGACCCTGCGCGAGGTGTGCGACGGAGCCGACAAACCGATGATAATGGTGTTCAACAAGATCGACGCCTTCACCCATGTGGAGAAGGACGAAAACGACCTCACCCCGCGCACACGCGAGAACATACCGCTTGAAGAGCTCGAGAAAATGTGGATGGCAAAGCTTCCGCACGACTGCGTGTTCATATCGGCCAAGACCGGACAGAACATCGAGAAACTGAAGCAAATGCTCTATGAGCGCGCCAAGGAGATACACCTGACACGCTTCCCCTACAACGACTTCCTGTTTCAGAAATACGACGAGTTAGGAGATGTGGATTGAACAGCCCCCCATATTCTACCGCCTCCTCTTCACCGAAGCATGGTGGAGAGTGAAACGCCGCGGACGCAAGGTGGTGTTCCTCACATTTGATGACGGCCCTGTGCCTGAAGAGACACCCTGGGTACTCGACCTCCTCGACAAGGAGGGGATAAAGGCGACATTCTTCATGGTGGGCGACAATGTGCGCCGACATCCCGAACTTCTTGAGGAAGTGAAACGCCGCGGCCACTCCTACGGCAACCACACCATGCACCATCTGCAGGGGATAAAGGAAAGCAACCAACGCTACTTCCGTGACATAACCGAAGCCTCCGATCTCATCCAGTCCACCCTGTTCCGCCCCCCTCACGGCATAATGTGGCCCGGACAGGCCCGTCTGATCAAGCGTCACTACAATGTCGTGATGTACGACCTTGTGACACGCGACTACTCCAAACGTCTCAACGGCGAGCAGGTGCTCGACAATGTGCGCCGCTATGCCCGCAACGGCAGCATCATTGTGTTCCATGACTCCGTGAAGGCTCACAACAACATGCGCTACGCCCTGCCGCGTGCCATAAAATGGCTCAAGGAGCAAGGCTACGAGTTCGAGGCTCTGCCCATGTAGAGCCCCAAAACGCAACACCGATGGCAGGAGGGAACTCTATGGGGAGCGACGATATAATACGCATGCTGACCGAGGCCGGAGCCTCGGCGGCAGGCATTGCCGCTGCCGGACCGGTGGACACTGAAGCCGAGAGCCTCTACCGGCAATGGACCGCCGACGGGAGGCACGCCGGCATGAGTTATCTTGAGAAATATCCCGACGTGCGCCACGATCCCCGTCTGCTCCTTGAAGGGGCTGAAAGCATAATTGTAGCAGCGTTCAACTATTTCAACCGCGACAACGGCAGACTCCGCTGGGCACGTTACGCCCTCGGACGTGACTATCACGAAGAGATACGAGAGCGGCTCAATGCCGTGGCTACAGCAATAACAGACACCACCGGGGCACAATGCCGCGTTACGGTCGACACAGCCCCGCTGCGCGAACGCTACTGGGCCGTGAGGGCGGGAGTAGGATTCATAGGAATCAACAACCAGCTGATAGTGCCCGGAGCAGGATCATGGTGCGTGCTCGGCGAGATCATAACCACACTGAAACTCGAACCCACCGCTCCGCCAGGACACAGTTCACCCACTGAGACAGGATGTCTCGGCTGCATGAGATGCGTGCGCGCATGCCCCGGGAAGGCTCTTGACGGCAAAGGGGGGATGGATGCCCGCAGATGCATGAGCTATCTCACCATAGAGCACCGTGGCGACTGGGACCCGCACACGGCGCGGACTGTGCATGAGGCAGGAAGGATATACGGATGCGACGTGTGTCAGGAAGTGTGCCCTCACAACGCTGCGGCACATCCCACTGCCATAGACGGATTCATACCGCGGGCAGGGATACTGGAACTCGGGGCCGATGACATTGCCCACATGGACCAGGCCACCTTCTCACGCATATTCTCCCACTCTGCCATCAAGCGTGCCAAGCTTGCGGGTCTTCAGCGCAATGCCCGAGGGCTAAATCGGGAAGAGACACAGCTGGAGTGACCGGAAGCGAGGCCACGATCTCCTCGAACGGGACAGCCGACTCATCTGTCTCGGCAAGCATACGTCCGGGCGGAGTCACCTCTACCGAAGCGGGATTGAACCTCTCGCCATAGCTCAGATAGAAACCCTGTCGCAACAGGTCGGCGGCAAGCCCCGGACGTCCGCGGAACCCATGTATGACCCACGGCTGACGCGGCCTGAGATCGGCATGGAGTTTCTGTATCTCGGGATAACGTTTCACTATGTGCAGCAGAAGAGGCTTGCCGGCCTCCTCGCTCAACTGTACATGAAGCCTCAGCAGCTCCATCTGCTTTTCAATATCGGGGAGAGCCTGCACCGCCTCCTTGCCCCGTCCGTTGTCCACCAGCTCATATGCCACATGCACCGAGTCAAGCCCGGCCTCTCCTATGGCTATCACATGCGGATCGAAAGCAAGACGCCTCAGACGGTCCACATCACGCTTTGTGAAGCATCCGGCATTCCACGGATGGATACCCGCAGAGTAATAGCGGTCATCCATAAGGCGGAAGCCGCGGGCCGGAAGCGACACAGGGTCTATGTTGACCACCGCGCCCGGACGCGATATATGTGTGTGGCTGTCTATGATCATGGCACAGGATCGTAGCCCGAGCCTCCCCAGGGGTGGCACCGCAAGATTCGTCGGACAGTGAGCCACAGTCCGCGCCAGGCTCCATGCTTTGTGATTGCCTCTATGGCATATTCGCTGCATGTGGGGGTAAAGCGGCACGACGGGGGAAGCATAGGCGATATGCAAGCCCGATAGAAATATATGGGCAACAGGAGAAGGCGTCTCATCTCTCCTCCTCCAGTGGTTTCACAGCGGCAAGAAGACGCCTCACAGCAGCCTCTACCTTAGCATATGGGAGCAGCCTGTCAGCCACGTAGATCAATGCGATATCAGCGGCCAGACCGGGAGAGATCACGCTGCGGTTCAGGCGGTATGCCTCACGGATACGCCTTCTCATTGTGACACGGTCCACGGCGTGGCGCAGACGTTTCTTGGGCACTGACACAAGAAATCTCGGGCACTTCACTTCACGTGCCCCGTCGATCCTCCATGCCACACGCAAGGGGTATGCCATAGATGAGCCCACCTGACGGTCACTGCGCGAGAAGAGACGGCTTATGGCCGTCTCGCTGCACAGTTTTTCGATCTTATACAGGCGGAGTCCTTTCATCTGTCCGAATTATTTTTTTGGCAACCGCACGACAGTGAGAGCACGGCATCACGAGTCAATCCGCATCAGGATGCGGCAGCCGACGCTTTCAGGTAGCTGTCGAGCGCGCCGGTCATCGACGGATGGGCTGGTGAAGGAGCCTCGATATCAAGGCGCAGACCGGCATCGCGCGCAGCCTGGCATGTGGTCGGCCCGAAACATGCTATCCTTATATCGCCCTGCTCGAAATCAGGGAAATTCTTCAGCAGCGACTGTATGCCGGCCGGCGAGAAGAATATGAGCATATCGTAGTCAAACGACTCTCCGGGGCCGAAATCATTGCTCACTGTGCGGTACATCACAGCCTTGGTGTAATTTATACCGGCCTTGTCGAGAATACCCGAATCCTCCTTGTGGACATCCGACACAACCCACAGGAAATTTTCCTTCTTATGCTTGATAAGCGCGGGCAGAAGGCTGTCGAGCTTGCCGTTGTCACCGTGGAATATCTTGCGCTTGCGGTACACTATGTATTTCTGCAGGTAGAGCGCGATAGCCTCGGTGGTGCAGAAATATTTCATGGTCTCGGGGATGGTGATACGCATCTCCTCGCATATGCGGAAGAAATGGTCAATTGCCGTACGAGCTGTGAAGATAATAGCAGTGAAATCGGGAATGGAAATCCTGGACTGGCGGAACTCCTTGGATGTCAGACCCTCTACCTTGATAAATGGGCGCAACACAACCTCAACGCCGTACTTGTCGGCTATGTCATAGTAAGGAGATTTACCTGACTCGGGAGCAGGCTGTGACACCAAAATTTTCTTAACTTTCACGACGTATTTTTTCTTAAGTTTGTAGCAGCAAGTTATGTAAAAACAGTACTGCCCGGTAGATTAGAACAAGGGGTACAATTTCGAGAGTGCAAAGGTACAAAATAAAATAAAGCAACGAGCCAAAATTGTCGTAAAAAAGCCTAAAACCTTTGCAGATGAACACTGAACGGGCAAAAACATAGGCCACGGCACCAATAATGATGACCGCCTCCGACGCATCAGGATTGAAGAGCACAAACAGTGCCGGCACCACAATGAGCATGCACAGCAATGACTGGGACGCATTGAATCCCTTCATCCACATCCGGGCCGAGACACGGTCGGTAAAGATTGCCCCAACAGTGCCGTATGCGGCAAGCTGCCAGAGATAATAGAGCATGGCTATGAGAGTCAGAGCTCCTATTATGACAAACTCGCCCGACACCGGTCCGAGAGCCGACCGCTCGGGAAATGCAGAATTGATTATAATCCCCTCGCACAGACACGCTATGAGCACTATGGAGATCTGCACACCGGTCTCGCTGAAAGTGCGCACCCCGAATGTCTTTTCTCTGCGACGCACGCTCAGAAGGTCCGACAGAAAGCTCTTGAAGAATGTGGAATAGTGCCGGAAGTTGGCGGCAAGGAGCAGGAACATCCCTATGAGCAGACACAGAACCCCCGAGTCATATCCGGGGAGGCCTGCACGCTCCATAGGCTCAAGCCCATGGGTGTAAGGAATCTCGCCGAGGGTCATCCCGGCAAGCTCCGACTGGGTGAGCGGTCCGTCGCTCAGCAGCGACACGTCAGCCGGCCGCCAGCAGGGGGAATATGGTATGGTATCGGGTAGCATAGATCTTGAATAGAGAGGGAATTAACAGTATATGCCTCATGCCTCGTCATGCCCGACTGCCTCTGTGATCACAGCCATGGCCTCCGAAGGGGTGGAAACCACAGTGGCGGGGATGACACCGCCGCGCATGAAGCCCTGCTCGCACATACGGGTGAACATTTCAACCAGCGGATCGAAGAACCCGCCGGTATTCACTATCACCACCGGACCCTTGAATATGCCGAGCTGACGCCACGTCATGATCTCGCACAGCTCGTCAAGAGTGCCGATCCCTCCGGGGAGGGCTATGGCGGCGCATGCGAGATCAGCCATGGTCTCCTTGCGGGCATGCATCGACGGGGTGTCGACACACTCTGTAAGCCCGGGGTGCGCCCATCCCCTTTCGAGCATAAAATGCGGAAGCACCCCTGTGACGTCGCCGCCGGCCGCAAGCGCGCCCTCGATGGTCCGCGCCATAAGCCCGCGGTAGCCGCCGCCGCTCACAAGCCTGTAACCGGCACGCGCTATAAGAGAGCCCATCTCGGCAGCCGCGTCAAGACATGCCGCAGGCACGCGTGACGAGGAGGAGCAATATACTACGATTCCTTTCATTACGACAGATTTGAGTGTGCAAAGTTACATATTTTTATCGGAATTCCCCCTATCCCTCCTGCCGGATCGTAGGGTAAACCTCGGGAGACAATGCCGACACCACTGTACGTTGCCACCTTGTGGCGAGCGAGGCAAATCTCTCCGACATGACCGACCGCTCCCCTGATGCCGATCCGGAGCACCATGCCTCAAGCGCGGCAAACGCCACCGCCTGCTCAAGTGCCCGGCGCACAATGCCATGACGCGTGGAAGAGAACGATCGGGGAGTGAGAAGCTCCACCCACATTTCATAATCGGGCATGCCGCTCGTTTCCGCATCATCAGGGGCGGTGTCGGGGGTCTCCCCGTCAAGCGACGTGTCGAGGACCAGCGGGCCAAGCCGTAGCACCACATCGGCAAAAGCGTTTCTGACCATCAGCGCGAACATGCCCTGACGCTGACGGCACAGGACCGGTGCAAGCACCGACCTCTCCTCATCATCGCACGCGAGTGCCTGAAGCGCGGCGAGAGCCTGGGCGGTACTGAGGATAACATTGGTTGAAAGATGATATGTCATACTGTATGGGACATGAGAAATAATGACTGAAGATGACATTGTCATGACCGGGCTGCCGCGGAAGCCGCCCTCAGACGCTGCACGAGGCGCAGGGCCGTGGCCGGAGCGATGAAGTACTGCGAGGCAGATTCCGATGCCAGTATATACCCGAGAGCCTCGGGAAGCTTGCACCCGGTGCGCGACATATACGCAGCGCATTTCACGTTAAGCTCCTCCCACAGTGCGAGACGGCGGTCACGCCTGAGCGCGAGGCGTCCGTGGCGGAGCACGCGCAACATGCGCAGCGCATACATGAAGGTGCAATAGTAATGCGGCGCAGGGCTCAACGCGGCTGTCATAGCCACCTTAGCGATATTTATCTCCTCTCCCGCGGGAAGATCGCGCATCACTCGGCGGCACGCTTCAAGGAAATGCCGGTTACGGGTTTCGACCAGTGTCATCATGTCAAAAATAGTTTTTAGAATAGTTGAATAATAGCATGTGTGGTTTTATACACAACATCCGGTTTGTATTTTCATTGGCAAATATACCACATATTATGGGTAAAAGTCAAGCCCACTCATGCAAAATAATGTTAAAAACGGCACATGTGGCGGCAAAAGCACCTCAGGGATGATGACGGACTCATCCCACAGTCCTCACAGCCTTGTCGTCTCTCGCACCACGGAACGAGTTGAACGTCCCGAATATATCCAGCAGAGCTATGGCGGAGTTACGCACCTGATTCTCATATAGCGATGCCGACATATTGCTCCCCGCAGGCTGCCCCTGAAGAGCAGTCGTCACTCCCGATATCTGACGAAACATCTGCATCTCGATATCAAGAAGCTGCGACGCACCCTCGCTGCGAGCCGGAGAGACCACCTCGGAAGGCATCCTCGACGCCCGGCCGTTGACAGGGATCACAGCTCCCGGCTTGCTCCACATCCTTATGGCATGCTCAAACGAGCATCCGGCCGGCAAAGCATCGACAGGGAAGAGCAACGCCCCCTTGGCACTGTGGGCGAGGATATGGTCGATCATGGTGATGAGATGGTTGATATGCCTCTGCTGGTCTATGACATCTTCGATGAAGGGGTGCACCTCGCCGTCGGTCAGCGGATAGAGATTAACCACAAAGGGGTGCGAACCATGGCTGTAGGGCGACACGGTCTCGTCAATGAGAGTGCCGTCAGGGGTGAAGAAACGCCCGTGCCACGCGCCTCCGGTGCGCCCCTCACCCTCGAATGTCCACGACTCTATGACGCGACAAAGCGAAGGATCCGACGCCGCGTCAAACAGCACACCCTCGCCGCACCGGCCCACCGGCGACGACGGCAGCAGCCCCAGGCGCGGACGCATGGCCACCGTGTTGCTGAACGCATGCGATATGTCACGGAGCCGGCGGCGGTTATTATGGCCGAAACGCATCCTCATCTCATGGAGCGACATCTCGTGGAGCATCCCCACAAGGCGTATGTCCGACCCTCGTGGATCAAGATAACGGTTGCAGAAGAAACGGTCAGGGTTGACATTGTCCACCCACACGCCGGAGCCTTCAAAGCGGCGTTCATAGCTTACCTTCTGCACAGCACATCCGGAGATAAGAAACTCCTCGAGAGCACGTGCATCCAGCTCGTCGAGCCTGTTGGCACGGTATATCCCCTCCAGGCGTCCGTCACGCTCACCGCTTTCATCCTTAAGGTCACTGCGGAAACGCCCCACCACGCTTTTGACAAGCGAGCGGATGAGATTGTTGGTGAGGGGACGGCGTCCGCACTTGAGCGCATACTCCTCCTCGGAAAGGCAATTGCCGTCAAGGTCGCGGACCACATCGTCCCATTGCCGGCCGTAAGTGAAACGTTTGAGCCGACGGCGCGTCGCACGTATATCGCCGCAAGCCTCCCAGGCCGCGCGCGATGATTCAAGTAGTGTCATATTCTCAACAGGATTTAAATGGATAGGTCAATGGACGACACGCCGCTCAGGGCGGCACTGTCAAAAACGTACTCACCGTCGCGCCTCACCGCACACGAGAGCGTCACCAGCCTGTCGGTCTGCGATGCGGGATACAGTGACAACACACCGTCAGTATGCATCACGGCCACCGGAGAGCCGGCACACGCACGGGTGTAAGGGTGCTGCTGCATCAGAGCGCGACGGCTGTCGGGATCGCGCAGTATACAGGCTGGGCGGCTCCAGCCCGAAAGCTTTACAGCCAGCACCCTGACCACTTCAGGAGGCAGAGCCAACGTTACCGCCCCGCCGTCCGGGACTGGCATATCGACCGATGCCGCCATATCCTCGGGGGCGAGCATGGCTGTGTCGGCCTCAAGCAGTAGGCGCAGATACCAGTCATCCATTTCGGCAAGAAGGATCGGGTCAAGGTCCATTCCATCGGACCTTTGTACGGAAGTGTCGGTGCGCAGAGGGGAATATCCGCGGAGGATGCGCCACAGTGCAAGAAACTCGTCGCGTGTAAGGTGTAACTTCATAGGGATGGTTGAGTGTGTGAAAAAAAAGTATGTAAAAAAAAAGCATTGATAGGTATGATGCCACAAAGTTAGTCTCACAGACCGGGGGCGACAGTGCGATAATATCGCCCTTCGATAGGATAATTCTGCGAAAAAAAGTAATTTTGCAGCCATGGACACACAACATATACATGACATAACAGAGCGCGTGCTTGCCGGAGGGGAGATCACATCCCGCGAGGCTCTCGCGCTCGACTGCATGACCCCTGAAGAGAGCCTGGCACTGCGTGAATCCGCCGCAAGGGTCACATCTCATTTCAGCTCACGCGTGTTTGACTCCTGCTCCATCATCAACGCCCGTTCCGGCAGATGCCCCGAGGATTGCAAGTGGTGCGCACAGTCAGCCCACTATGGCACCACCATACACACCTATCCGCTCGTTGACCGCGACACATGCATGGAGATGGCGGCCCACAACCGCAACGCAGGGATACGCCGTTTCTCCCTCGTCACAAGCGGACGCACCATCAAAGGGAACGCCCTCGACACCGTGTGCTCCTACTACTCGCGTCTGCGCATCGAGGAGCCGGGGATGTGCCTGTGCGCATCCATGGGGCTGCTTGATGACGATGCCATGGCAAAGCTGCGCAAAGCAGGGGTGCAACGCTACCACTGCAACATGGAGAGCTCACGGAGCTACTTCCCCACCCTGTGCACCACCCATACCCAGGACGACAAGCTCACCACCATAGAGCGTGCGCGCCGGGCAGGATTCGAGATATGCTCAGGAGGCATCATAGGAATGGGCGAGACCATGCGCCAACGCATCGAACTCGCCCTCGAACTGCGCGAGTTCTCACCTGTCAGCATCCCCATCAACGTTCTCCAGCCCATCCCGGGAACCCCTCTCGAAAACTCTAAGCCGGTTACCGACGACGAGTATCTCGACACAGTGGCGATATTCCGCATGATACACCCGCGGGCAGTGCTGAGATTTGCCGGCGGACGTGCCAACATATCGCCGCAGGCCCAGCGCGAAGCCCTCAGGATAGCCATCAACGGCGCGATAATGGGCGACATGCTCACTACCGTGGGATCACAGATAGAGAGCGACAAAAAGATGGTAAAGGAGGCCGGATATGAATGGTGACGTGCGTTACCGAGGACACATCTCCCTGTGCGAGATCGATCTGCCGGGACAGAAACGCATATCCGGAGGACGTGTGCTCATAGTGGGGGCGGGAGGACTCGGATCGCCCGCATGCCTCTATCTGGCAGCCGCCGGCGTGGGGCATATAGCGGTGCTCGACCCCGACACGGTGAGCCTGAGCAACCTCCAGCGGCAGATAATGCACGGCACCCCCGACCTCGGACGCCCCAAATCCCTCTCGGCCCGCGATTCCATGCTACGCATTAACCCCCTAATAACGGTAGAGCCTATCATAGGGAGCCTCACACCCGAAAATGCGGCAGAGATCATCGGTAGATATGACCTCACCCTCGACTGCACCGACAACCTCGCCACCCGTCTGCTCATCAACGACACATGCGTAGAGACGGGAAAGCCCTATGTTTTCGGGGCTGTAAGGCGTTTCGGCGGACAGGTGTTCACCCACATCCCCGGGAGTGCCGGCTACCGCGACATCTTCGGAGGAGAAGCCAATGAGGAGAGCGACGTGCCGTGTGCCGTAGACGGAGTGCTCAACACCATGGTGGGGGTGACCGGCGCGCTGCAGGCCACCGAAGCTGTGAAATACCTCGCCGGCACAGGCGACCTGCTCACCGACAGAATTCTCGTCATGGACGCAATCACCATGACATTCAACACTTTCAAGGTGACACGGCAAGAGTGAAAGGGATCCGCATCCCCTTGCCGTATCGGATTTTTTACTTACCTTTGCACCGCAGAATATAAGAAGAGTTAGATTCATCAATAAACTCACTATTATGACTTTGACAAACCAATCATCACCTCGCGTGGAGATCGTAGGAAGCTTCCTGCCCCCCGAGGAACTCGAGCAGGCAATCGAACAGAAATGCCAGGGCAATCTCTCCATCGAAGAGCTACACTCCATAGAGGACCGCGTGATCGACCGTCTCATAGACCGTGAGATCGAAGCCGGTCTGAGCATCGTCACCGACGGCGAGATGCGCCGCAAGGCATGGGACCGCGACTTCTGGGAAGGATTCGAAGGGATGAAACGTGACCGCATCGACACCGGGCGCGTGTACCAGGATGACACCGTGCACCATGACCTCCTGCGCTTCAGCGGCCGAATAAAATACAATCCCGAACACCCGTTCTTCGAAAAATTCTCACATATGCAGGAGCTTGCCTCCGGACGTGCCAGCGTGCGCCAGACCATCCCCTCGCCGGGAGAACTGTACATGCGCATCATGCTCATGACCAACGGCGAACCGGGCAAGATATATGAGTCGCCCGAGACTCTCGAGGAGGACATAATAGAAGCCTACCGCCTCACAATCGATGAGCTTTACAGGCGCGGATGCCGTTACATACAGCTCGACAGCTCCGTGTGGGGACGCCTGAGCGAACCTGAATTCGAGAAGATGCTTCTGCTCGGAGGCATGGATCCCGATGTCATAACCGACACTCTCCTCCACCTGCTCAACACCACCCTCGCCGACACCCCCGATGACCTTGAAGTCACTCTAAGCATAGCCGCCGATGAGACACGCACACCGCGCTGGGGCGACGAAAAGGAGCTGCGCCACCTGATCAAGATGCTCGAGAATGTCGATGCCGACTCGTTCCTCCTGCCGTTTGATATCCGCGAGCCGCAGCACACCGAAGTGCTGAGCCATCTTCCCAAGGGCAAGCGTGTGATACTCGGACTCGTCGACGGAAGCATATCCGGACTTGAGAATGTCGATGATATTGTCGAGACTGTAAAGGCCGCGTCGCGCTATGTCGATCCCGCCTATATCTCGATAAGCCCCACCTGCGGATTCAAAGTGCGCAACCGTGAAAGCCAGGGTCTCAACTACGAGACACAGTGGGCCAAGATCAACCTTCTTGAAGAGGCTGCCGAAAAGCTCCGCACTCAAGAATAAGACCTTCCCCTCTCACCGTTTTTCATATCTCTCTTATGACTCTACTCAAAAAGACAGTGCTGACTCTGGCGATACTTGCCTCAGGGGCATTGTCCGTGAATGCAGCCTCGCCGAGAATAATAGATCAGCCTTATTACAAGGAAAACAGCTCACAGCTGCTGAACATCGACTCCATTGAGCTCAGCGACACAGCGACCATACTCAATGCGAGTTTCTACAACAGCCCCGGCTACTGGGTAAGCCTCAACAAAGGGACATACCTGAAAGGCAGACAAACAGGCAGACGATACATTGCAGAGCCATCATACAGAGGGTACATTCTCGGTGACCGCTGCGTCATGCCAGAGAACGGCACAATGCGAATCTCATTGAAGTTTCCTCCCCAGGAAAAGAACGACACGACAATCGATCTCATAGAGGAGGGGGCCGACGGATTCAGGATCCTGGGCGTCCACACCGGACTGTCGCCGGTAAAAAGCAAAATACACTGCCGGATCTCCGGCACTACCGACGATCCTAATTGCTCACGCCTCATACTCCTCCCCTGCTATTCGTCCCACCATGTATGGAACAAGAAAATAATTCCTGTCAGAAACGGACGTTTCAGCCATGACCTTTATTGCGAACATCCGGAAATATACGAGCTTGCCGACGGTGCCGAATTCATGAACGGGAGCTTCCGCCCTATAGAATTCGTTGCCGAGGACGGTCCGGTAGAGATACGAGTGACCCACAACGGCGAAAACGTACAAACAGATGTCAGCGGCGGAGAGATGAACGCCACTCTCTCCGACTTTCAGAAGTCACGCAAGGGACGAAGCGAAATAGCCATGATCGACTCCTTATATGAGGAGATGGAGACTCTGGATCGTAACAATCTGCTGCATTCAAAGGAATTCTCCGAAGTGATGGAAAAGCTGTCGCAAAGCGGCAACTCCCCGGAGGTGCGCAACGACCTCTTCCATAAGCGTGATTCCCTGGAGAACATCGACATGCAGTACACACCTGCCGGCAATATGCTGAAAAGCAAGATCGATTCCATTGCCAACAGAATGCGGCAGCTTGACATAAAATTTGCCCGGGAGCATGTGTCGGTCACGGGCATGGGGATATTGATGAGATACGCCTACTTTTACGGAAATAACATCGCCGACATAATCGACGTTTACCGTGAAAGCTATTCGCAATGGGAGCCGGAGCACCCTTACTCCGTGACAATGGCCACAATCGCAGCCTCCGGAACAACCGGCAAGGGGGACAGATTCATCGACTTCACGGCTCCGGACCTCAATGGCCGCGACATGACTCTATCAGAGCTAATCAGGGGAAAAATCGCGCTGGTTGACATGTGGGCATCCTGGTGCGGATCATGCCGCACCTTCTCCCGACAGGTCATCCCTATATATGAGGAATACAAGGACAAGGGATTCACCGTAGTAGGTATCGCACGTGAATACAAAAATACCGCAGCCCTGGAAAAAGCCATCAGCCGTGACGGATACCCGTGGCTCAACCTTGTGGAGATTGATGACCGCAACGGCATCTGGACCAGATACCGCATAGCCAATGCCGCCGGCGGCACATACCTGATAGACAGAAACGGAATAATCGTCGCCGTCAACCCTTCGATCTCCGAAGTGAAGGAATACCTGCGGAATGTCTGCGGAAAGTAATGACCGATGAAGCCACTGACAGTTTTCACACCGACATTCAACAGTGCCCACACCCTGCGGCGGCTTTACGAAAGCCTTGTCACACAGTCATGCCCCGATTTCGAATGGCTTGTGATCGACAACGGCTCCACTGATTTCACCCGCCGGCTCGTCGAAGGGTTCAGGCAGGAAGGGAGAATACACGTGACATATATCCATCAGGAGCATGGAGGACCTCACACAGTCTACGCGGCCGCTTATGCCAATATATCCACCGAGTTATGCGTGTGCATCGATGCGGACAACTTCATGCCCGAGGATGCCGTGGAGACAATACTGTCGGCCTGGCAAGGATGCGGCTCTCCGTCAGCCCATGCCGGACTGATAGGGCTGAACTGCCATATGGAAACTATGGAGACAATAGGCCGGCCATTCCCCGACGGAATGAACGAAGCTTATTTTCCCAACCTGTACTCACATGGCTTCAACCTGCACAACTGCACGCCGGTGACACGCACAGACCTGATGCGTGCCGCTGTCATTCCGTCCGAATGTGACGTGGACAAAGATCTCTATTTCCTGTATTCACTGCTACAGATGTCCGACTCCCTGCCCGTGCTGACAGTGAATGCATGCTTTTCCATAACCGACACACAGGTGAGGATGGACACCCGCACGCAAGAGAGCATATTCAGAAAGTATGCCGATTCCCCGCACAGCTTCGCCGCGCTCCGGCATCTTGAAATGAGGCTGAAGCATACCTCACTGCTTCAGGCCGTCCGTTCCGCCCTGCATTACGTTGCGATAAGACTGTATATCCACCTCTCACAGCGTTATAAGAAATAATACGCACGATCAATCTCACAACACCCGCTATCGGCACACATGACAAAGCCACAGATGATGTGTCATAACGTCCGTATATAAAGAAATTACCCTTGCTGCAGCTATCTGCGGCAAGGGTAATTTCTTTAGGAAGGGTGTTTTGACACACCCTCCATTGTTCTTATAGAGCCGGACTATAAAGTATTCACCGTCTAATCCTCAAGATAGTAGACTATGGTCGACACCACCCTTACCTTCTTGATAAACGGCGTGCTCGAATCGGAATCATCTATCGAGAACTGGCCCTGCGACGCAGTCTTGATCTTGCCTACACGGCTGTCGCTGTCGGCTGCAAACTGGTCGGCAGCAGCACGCGCATTCTTCGTTGCCTCGGCAATCATCTCAGGCTTGATGTCGTTAAGACCTGTGAACTGATAATTTATATAGGAGTTGGAGAACGCTATCCCCTCCTTAAGCAGCTCGCTCTGACGGTTGAGCAGCTCGCGCACCTTGTCGACCTTCTTGGTGGTCACGGTGACAGTGCAGTTTATGGAATAGTTGTACTTGAACGAGTCCGAGGCATAGCGGTTGCTTGCGGCATCATATGCGTCAGGTGGATTTACGGAGATCTCATCGGGCGAGATCCCGTTGGAGGTCAGAAATTTGACTATTATCTCATTGTTAAAGCTTACTTTGTTGTACATTGTCACGAGGTCATTTCCTGCTATGCTGTAGGCAATGGGCCATGTCACCAGATTGGCAGGGACCTCTCGCTCCGCAAGTCCTCTCACAGTGACCTCTCTGTCGCGGAACGCGATATTGTCAATACCGGCCTTGAGTGTAAACCCCAGCACAATGAGCGCGACGGCCAGAAGCGCGGCCGGGATAATCTTGCTTTTCATAAATAAATGTTATGTTAGGTGATGTTTCATTTACGAGTCTTGCAGACAACAAATATAGGAAGTTTTTTCATTATATATGCCTGCAGCATGGTTAAAAACTATTATTTTATGTAACTTTGCGTCCGTAAAATTTCAACCCGTCTGATATCTCAAATAAGGAAATGACAGCAACACGACGCATTCATCTATGCCTCTGCCACATGAGCGGAAATGAACAGAGATATATCGACGAAGCTTTCGCCGACAACTGGGTAGTGCCTCTGGGACCCAATGTGGATGCCTTCGAGAAGGATCTTCAGGCATTCATGTCAAAGGACGACCCCTCGCGCAGCCATATACGCATAGCCGCTGTCTCGTCAGGGACAGCAGCCATACATCTGGGGCTTGTCCTTGCAGGAGTCAGGGCGGGCGACGAAGTGATGTGCCAGAGCTTCACTTTCGCGGCGTCGGCCAACCCGGTCACCTATCAGGGGGCGACACCGGTGTTCATCGACTCAGAGCCGCAGAGCTGGAACATGGATCCCGAACTCCTGGACACCGCCATAGCCGACCGTGTAGCAAAGACCGGACGGAAGCCCCGCGCCATAATACCCGTGCACCTCTACGGCATGCCGGCAAAGATGGACGAGATCATGGAGGTGGCACGCAGATGGGACATACCTGTGGTCGAGGATGCCGCAGAGGCTCTCGGATCACGCTACAAAGGGCATGCATGCGGCACATTCGGCACCTACGGAGCTCTCAGCTTCAACGGCAACAAGATGATAACCACCTCGGGAGGGGGCGCGCTCGTGTGTCCTGATGACGAAAGCCGCGCCCGGGCTGTGTTCTTCGCCACCCAGGCCCGCGAGGCATTCCCTTATTACCAGCATGAACACATAGGATACAATTACCGCATGAGCAACATCTGCGCCGGCATAGGACGCGGACAGATGACTGTGCTTGACGACCATATAGCCCACCACCGCAAGCTCGCGGCCCTGTACGCCACACTGCTTTCCGACGTGGACGGCGTTGAATTCCACGGCAACCCCGACAACAGTTCGGACGCCAACTTCTGGCTGTCGACAATAACCATCGACCCGGAACTCACCGGAGGACTGACTCCCGACAGGATGAGACTTCATTTCGAGTCGCTGAATGTGGAGACACGCCTTCTGTGGAAACCCATGCACATGCAGCCTGTGTTCAAAGACGCCCCGGCTTATACCAACGGCGTCAGCTCCCGACTGTTCAGCCGGGGGCTGTGCCTGCCGTCAGGCCCGTGGGTGACAGCGGAGGATGTAGAGATGATAGCCGGCGAAATCAGGAAGCTTGCCGCCGGAAAGCTCTGATACGAACTACATTACGGCCTTTGAATACACCGGAGTGACAACCGCTCCGTCATACTGCCATGCTGCGGAGGTGAAGTGGGCGGGGACAGATGCCGCGTCAAACCATGCCTTTACAGCAAACTCTGTGCCATTGCCGGGATTGCCTTCGATATCCAGCAGGCTGAGCTGACGGCAGGACGATATGTCAAGCGAGGAGAGCAGATTGTTCTCACACTGCAGCTGCCTCAGTTCCGGACAACGCGCCACATTTATGGAAGTAATACGGTTCTCTCCGCACACCACAAACTCTACATCGGGATTGCCGCTCAGGTCAAGCGTAGCTATGGCATTACGAGCGCACTTGAGGATCTCAAGATCAGGATTGCCGCTCAGATCAAGCGACGTCAGCTGATTGGCATCGCAGTTCAGCTCCTCAAGGTCAGGATTGTGGGTAAGGTCTATAGAGGTGAGCTTATTGAAATCACAGCTGAGACGCTCAAGCTCCGTAAGGTACTCGATCCCCTTCAGAGAGGTGATATCGCCGCCACTTAGCGGATTGCCGCCCACGTCCACAATCTTGAGGTCCATGACATCGCTGTAAAGGATACGGTCGGCATTCTTTATGTATCCTTTCTCCTGCAGTTTCTGAGCGAAAGCAGGGTCGATCTGTGCGGTTATGTCCGTCCCGGGGGCCGGAGTATAGGAGTCCACCGCATTATCATCGTCGTCACTACATGCCGTAAAGGCTAACAATGCCGTAACCAACGGCATGAATCGGAATATTCTTTTCATAATTACATCTTGTTTTGACTTGCCTGTATAACACCACGGCGGCATAAATAGTTCTCTCGTCCCGACACCATATCTATCTGTAAACTTGATATTTCACTTACTGTCGACGGCTCATTTCATTATCTCCGCACGCTATAATGCCACAAACGGCACATATATGCCGGGCATAGAGCAATTGTCGCAGGCAGGAAGTGCCATAATCTAAATAAAAAATACTTACACTCACACATATTTTAATTACGCTTTGGGATTTCTGAGAAATTTTGTAATTTTGTGCGGGGTATTCCCAGCCGGACAAGGCGCGGAATTTTCTCCTTAACGGAATCGTCTAATACCTTCTAAGTTATTGTAACGATACATATTTTTCTATAAATATCACTATGAGCAAAGAAAAAAAATTTCTGACATGTGATGGCAACCAGGCAGCCGCCCACGTGAGCTATATGTTCTCCGAGGTAGCCGCCATCTACCCCATCACCCCGTCGTCAACCATGGCTGAATATGTTGACGAATGGGCAGCCGCAGGGCGCAAAAACATCTTCGGCGAGACAGTCCTCGTACAGGAAATGCAGAGCGAAGGCGGTGCGGCAGGAGCAGTGCACGGATCACTCCAGGCAGGCGCGCTGACCACCACCTACACCGCATCTCAGGGTCTCCTCCTGATGATCCCCAACATGTACAAGATTGCCGGCGAGCTCCTCCCCTGCGTGTTCCATGTTTCAGCACGTACCATAGCCAGCAACGCTCTCTCGATATTCGGTGACCATCAGGATGTGCTCTCATGCCGCCAGACAGGCTTCGCCATGCTTGCCGAAGGTTCCGTACAGGAAGTTATGGACCTTGCCGGTGTAGCACACCTCTCCACCATCAAGAGCCGCGTCCCCTTCATCAACTTCTTCGACGGATTCCGCACATCTCACGAGATCCAGAAGATCGAGGCTATGGACCAGGACGATCTTGCTCCCCTCGTTGACCAGAAGGCTCTTGCCGAGTTCCGCGAACGCGCTCTCAACCCGCAGAACCCTGTGGCACGCGGCATGGCAGAGAATAGCGACGTGTTCTTCCAGCACCGCGAGTCATGCAACGTATATTATGACCGTGTCCCCGAGATCGTCGAGGAGTACATGAAGGAGATCACCCGCATCACAGGCCGTGAATACGGACTCTTCAACTACTACGGCGATCCTGAAGCTGACCGCGTGATCATCGCAATGGGCTCTTCGACCCAGGCCGCACAGGAAGCGATCGACCACCTGCGCGCCAAGGGTGAGAAGGTAGGTCTCGTATCCGTTCACCTCTACCGTCCTTTCTCAGCCAAGCACTTCCTCGCAGCTGTCCCCAAGACCGCAAAGCGCATCGCTGTGCTTGACCGCACCAAGGAGCCCGGCGCAAACGGCGAGCCCCTGTATCTCGATGTTGTGGACTGCTTCTACGGCCAGCCCGACGCACCCGTCATCGTAGGCGGACGCTACGGACTCGCTTCCAAGGACACCACACCCGCACAGATCATCTCTGTGTTCGAGAACCTTGCTCTTCCCACTCCCAAGGACCACTTCACCCTCGGCATCGTTGACGATGTCACCTTCACATCACTTCCCCTCAAGGAAGAGATCGCTCTCGGCGGCGAAGGCACTTTCGAAGCCAAGTTCTACGGCCTCGGAGCCGACGGTACAGTGGGCGCCAACAAGAACTCCGTGAAGATCATCGGCGACAACACCGACAAGTACTGCCAGGCTTACTTCGCATATGACTCCAAGAAGTC
>CAJURI010000031.1 GCA_910588795.1 uncultured Duncaniella sp.
TGTTGCTCAGGAACTTATAAATAAAGTTAAATTATAGTGTTGCGGAATTAAGGATGAACAGATTCTCTTTTCTCATGGTTGTTTTGTTGCTCATGGCGGTGTGCCCGATGAGTACGTTGGCATTATCGGATGGCGTTGGTGGTATGTGTGTTGATTCTGCAGCGAAAAGCATTGAACTTACGGATTTAGAGCGGCAGGTTATAATCCGGAGTGCGCAGAAAGTAAGGACGGATGTCCGTGACAGGTTCGAACGTCTGCACGATGAGTGGTATGATGCGTCGAAGAAAGATATGCGGATTCTTGTTAGCAGTTCCATATATTCACGCATGGAGGCCCCTCAGTTCAAAGAACTGTTGGAAATGGGTGACGAAATAATCCCGCTGGTAGTTGAAAAAATGATGGACAGAAAGTATTTTTTCACCCAAGTGCTATACGAGGCATTGATGGAAGGTCGCCGTGTTTTGTATGATGAAACTGTCATCCGGTCCGCTCAAGACAGGGCCCAACTATTGGTTCGTGAATGGATATGGGTCGGGCGTGGCAAGATGAGCCAGCAATCATTGTAGATTAGAATGCTTCTTTGGGGATGATGGATATGTGAGCGATAGTAATATGGAAATATTGCGTAACTTTGCAGCGCGAAAAAATCATATTGCTAGTATAATGAACTTAATATCCAAGATGAGGCGGCTGGCTGAAATGCCCACGTTTCATGTGCTGCTTGCTCTGAGTGCGGCTCACTGTCTGAATGATCTGCTGCAGTCGGTCATAACGGCTGTGTACCCGATGCTGAAGGCCGATCTCGGATTGTCGTTTGGCCAGATAGGTGTCATTACGCTTGTGTATCAGTTGGCGGCCTCGATATTTCAGCCGGTGGTCGGATATGCTTTCGACAGACGTCCGTTTGTGTTCAGCCTCCCCGCCGGCATGGTGTCCACGTCGATAGGTATAGTGATGTTTGCCTATTGCGATACTATGGCGGGCATACTTGTGTCGGTGTTCATGGTGGGTATAGGGTCGGCTACGCTCCATCCCGAGGCGTCGCGCATCACTTCGCTTGCCGGAAGAGAGCGAAGAGGGTTTGCACAGTCGGTGTTTCAGGTAGGAGGCAATCTGGGCGGTTCGGTGGGCCCGCTGCTCGTCGCGCTCATAGTCGCTCCTCACGGGCGGCATTACATTTTGTGGTTCCTTGTGGCGTCAACTTTATGCTTCGCAGCCATGAGGCCTATATGCAGATGGTATGGGCTGTACCTGAAGGGGCTGCGTGAACGTCCGCGTGAGGCGTCCGGACATGCGTGCCTGCCGCTGTCGAAGGGCATGACTGTCTTCACTATAGCTGTGATAGCCGTGCTCATATTCTCCAAGTACATCTACATGGCTTCCCTGTCGAGCTACTATACGTTTTATCTCATAGACAAGTTCGGGGTGAGCGTATCGCAGTCGCAGATATTTCTCTTTGTCTTTGTTGTCTCCACTGCGGTCGGCACTCTTGTGGGAGGGCCTGTGGGCGACCGTTACGGGCGTAAGATAGTGATATGGGTGTCGATACTCGGCACTGCGCCATTCAGCCTGCTCATGCCGCATGTGTCGCTTCCGGTGACTGTGGCGCTGAGTTTCTGTGCCGGATTCATGCTGTCGTCGGCCTTCCCTGCCATACTCCTTTATGCGCAGGAGCTGTTGCCTGCAAAACTCGGGATGATCTCGGGCTTGTTTTTCGGGTTCTCGTTCGGAGTAGGCGGAATAGCGTCGGCCGTTCTTGGCGGATATGCCGACACTTACGGTATAGAGGCTGTCTACAACGTGTGCGCCTACACCCCTTTGTTGGGCATAGTGGCCGGACTTCTCCCCAATCTGAAGAATCTGTGAAAAACTCGGCACGTATAAATTTGTGGTTACCGAAATTTTGACTACATTTGCAACGGTTAAAAAATCCTAAAAAAACAATCCTTATAATCATATACTTACAATGGATATTTCGCATATCGAACATGTAGGCATCGCAGTCCCCAATCTGGAGGAGGCCATCGCCTTTTATGAAAACACCCTTGGCATCAAGTGTTTTGCTATTGAGGAAGTAGAGGACCAGAAAGTGCGCACAGCATTCTTCAAGATCGGTCAGACCAAGATCGAGCTTCTTGAGGGGACAGCTCCCGAGAGCGCGATAAGCAAGTTTATCGCCAACAATGGCGGCCGCGGTGGCATACAGCACATCGCACTTGCTATCGAGGACGGAGTCGCAAACGCGCTTGCCGAGGTAGAGGGCAAGGGATGCCGTCTCATCGACAAGGCTCCCCGCAAGGGTGCCGAAGGTCTTAATATTGCATTCCTTCATCCGAAGTCAACTTGCGGCACTCTCATAGAGCTCTGCGAGGACCCCAACAAAAAGTAAAATTTAAAGAGTAAAAAAGTTTATAAGGTTATGGAGCGGGGATCGACCCGAACAGTCGTCTTCAGAAACCAGGCTTTATAAACTTTTAAACTGTAAATTCACGACAATAGAATGAGCAATCAGCTTGAAAAAGTAAAAGAGCTTATCGCCCTGCGCGAGGAGGCTCGTCTGGGCGGTGGCGAAAAGGCCATACAGAAACAGCACGAACGCGGCAAGTACACAGCCCGCGAGCGTATAGCCCAGCTCCTCGATGAGGGTTCGTTTGAGGAGATCGACATGTTTGTGCGTCACCGTTGCTACAACTTCGGACAGGAGAAGAAGAGCTACCTTGGCGATGGCGTTGTGACAGGTTACGGCACTATAGAAGGCCGCCTCGTGTATGTGTTCGCACAGGACTTCACAGTGTTTGGCGGATCACTCAGCGAGACCATGGCACTTAAGATATGCAAGATCATGGACATGGCCATGAAGATGGGTGCTCCCGTGATAGGTCTTAACGACTCGGGCGGTGCCCGCATCCAGGAGGGCATCAACGCTCTTGCAGGATATGCCGAGATATTCCAGCGCAATATCCTTGCGTCGGGAGTCATACCCCAGATTTCTGCGATCCTCGGTCCGTGTGCCGGCGGTGCGGTATATTCACCCGCGCTTACCGACTTCACAATCATGACAAAGGGTATCTCATATATGTTCCTCACAGGTCCGAAAGTGGTCAAGACAGTGACCGGCGAGGATGTGACCCAGGAGGCTCTTGGCGGTGCTGCAGTGCATGCGCAGAAGAGCGGCGTGGCTCACTTTGCTGCCGAGGACGGAGAGGAGACCCTGTCGATCATACGCAAACTCTTCAGCTACATACCTCAGAACAATCTTGAGGAGCCGCCGCTGGTGGAGTGCAATGACCCCATTGACCGTCTTGAAGACTCTCTCAATGACATCATACCTGATTCGGCCAACAGGCCTTATGACATGTATGAGGTGATTGGCGCGATAGTCGACAATGGCGAATTCCTCGAGATACAGCGCGACTATGCCAAGAATATCATCATAGGTTTCGCCCGCTTCAACGGACAGGCAGTCGGCGTGGTGGCCAACCAGCCCAAGTTCCTTGCCGGCGTGCTCGACAGCAACGCATCACGCAAGGGCGCGCGCTTCGTGCGTTTCTGCGATGCGTTCAACATCCCCCTTGTCACCCTCGTCGATGTCCCGGGCTTCCTTCCCGGCACAGGACAGGAGTACAACGGCGTGATCCTTCACGGAGCCAAGCTGCTTTATGCCTACGGCGAGGCCACAGTGCCCAAGGTGACCGTGACACTGCGCAAGAGCTATGGCGGAAGCCACATCGTGATGTCGTGCAAGCAGCTGCGCGGCGATATGAACTACGCATGGCCTACAGCCGAGATCGCTGTGATGGGCGGCGCAGGAGCAGTCGAGGTGCTTTATGCCAAGGAGGCAAAGGCTTCCGAGAATCCCGCACAGGTGCTTCAGGAGAAGGAGGCAGAGTACAACAAACTCTTCTGCAACCCCTACAATGCAGCACGCTATGGATATATCGACGATGTCATAGAGCCACGCAACACCCGATTCCGTATCATCCGCGCACTCCAGCAGCTTGCCACCAAGAAGGTGGTCAATCCCGCCAAGAAGCACGGCAACATACCTCTATAAACACCCCACGCTTCCAATATGAAAAAGAGAATATTAACCCTCTTAGTGGTGGCACTCGCAGGCGTCATCGCCATCTCTGCCCAGGGCCGTCGCGGCCTCAGGATCAATGAGGTGATGATCGTCAACGACTCCACCAGCGTGGTCGACGACTTCGGCAGGTACAATGCATGGGTGGAGCTTTACAACTCTACCTTCGGCCCGCTCGAGATTTCGAGTGTGTTCCTGACCAATGATCCGTCGAAACCTACGCTCTACCCTGTGCCCCTGGGGGATGTCAACACTGAGATCCCGGCCCGCCAGCACATATTGTTCTGGGCTGACGGACAGCCTAACAAGGGCACGTTCCACACCAACTTCGTGTTCACTCCCGGCGAGGACAATTACATCGCCATATATGATGCCGACGGTAAGTCGCTGATCGACGAGATCACAGTGCCCGGGGATCTGAAGCCCGGACAGACCTATGCCCGCAAAGTCGACGGCGAGGGTGGTGTGAATGTCGTGGACGCGTGGGAAGTGCGTGACGGCTCGGACGAGAAGTACATCACTCCTTCGAGCAACAATGTCATAAAGAGCACCAACAAGAAGGTGGACATGTTTGCCGATCAGGACAAGAACGGTTTCGGTATGGCCATAATGGCAATGTGCATCGTGTTTACCGCTCTTCTTGTTCTTGCATTGTGCTTCAACATCATCAACAAGATAGGTGCGCGCATATCCACAAAGCGCAAGGAGAAGGCTCTTGCCGACACCATGCCGGAGATAGTTGCGGAAGGACGTCCGGACAATGATTCCGGCGAGGCAATAGCCGCCATATCCATGGCCCTTCATGACCATCTTGACGCTCACGACCGTGAGAGCGCGGTGCTCACCATCAATAAGGTGCGTCGTGCCTACTCACCATGGAGTTCTAAAATCTACTCACTGCGCGAGCTACCGCGCCGTTAATCAACACCACAATTCAATCAGTAAACTAAATCATGAAAGAATATAAGTATCGCATAAACGGCAACCTCTATACGGTGAAAGTGGGCGACATAGACAACAATCTCGCCAAGGTAGAAGTCAACGGCGTCCCCTATAAGGTGGAGCTCGAGAAGACCGACAAGCCTGTCACTATAGTGAGCAAGCCCCGCCCGTCGGCCGCACCCCGCACCGACACCGGCGCAAAGGTGATCAGCAAGGCTCCCGTATCGGCCGCCGGATTCCAGGTGAAGGCTCCTCTGCCCGGCGTGGTGATGAGCATCCCCGTCAAGGTCGGAGATGTCGTGAAGGCTTCCGATACCGTAGTTATGCTCGAGGCTATGAAGATGGAGAACGCCATACATGCCGGACAGGATGGCAAGGTGGCATCCATAGCTGTCAGCGTCGGTGACTCTGTGCTCGACGGTGCAGTCCTCATAACTCTCGAATAATCTCTTAATTACCTATATTATGAGTTTTGGAGATTTCATAATGCAAAACCTTCAGGAGTTCTGGCACCTGACAGGTTTCTATAATGCCACATGGGAGCACCTCGTGATGCTTTTGGTGGGCCTCTTCTTCATATGGCTCGCCATAAAGAAAAATTTCGAGCCCATGCTCCTCGTGCCTATAGGCTTCGGCATACTCATCGGGAACATCCCCTTCAATACCACTGCCGGACTGGAAGTGGGCATATATGAGGAGGGATCTGTGCTTAACATCCTTTATAACGGTGTGAGCGCGGGCTGGTATCCTCCGCTGATATTTCTCGGCATAGGTGCCATGACAGATTTCTCGGCACTGATCGCCAATCCTAAGCTTATGCTTATCGGAGCGGCCGCACAGTTTGGCATCTTCGGCGCATATATGGTGGCCCTGCTCTTGGGATTTGCCCCCGATCAGGCCGGTGCCATAGCCATCATCGGCGGTGCCGACGGTCCTACCGCCATCTTCCTGTCGTCGAAGCTTGCCCCTAATCTGATGGGAGCCATAGCCGTGTCGGCCTATTCCTACATGGCACTTGTGCCTGTGATACAGCCGCCGCTGATGCGCCTGTTCACAACAAAGCATGAGCGCGTGATAAAGATGAAGCCTGCGCGTGCCGTGTCGCAGAACGAGAAGATCATCTTCCCGATAGTGGGTATGATACTTACCTGTTTTGTAGTGCCGTCAGGCATACCTCTGCTCGGCATGCTCTTCTTCGGTAACCTTCTGCGCGAGTGTGGCGTGACCAACCGCCTTGCAAAGACTGCAAGCAACGCCCTTACCGATATCGTCACAATCCTCCTCGGAATGACAGTGGGTGCATCCACCCAGGCATCGGAGTTCCTTACATGGGAGACGGTGCGCATATTCCTGCTCGGATTCATGGCGTTCATAATAGCCTCGGCAAGCGGCGTGCTTTTTGTCAAACTTTTCAATCTCTTCCTCCCCAAGAACAAGAAGATCAACCCCCTCATCGGCAATGCCGGCGTTTCGGCTGTGCCTATGTCGGCCCGCATCTCCAACAACTTGGGCCTGGAGTATGATCCCTCCAACTATCTGCTTATGCACGCCATGGGCCCGAATGTGGCCGGCGTTATCGGCTCGGCTGTTGCTGCGGGCGTGCTCCTCGGATTCCTTGCCTAAAAGCTGATTGTACGGGTGTTGCACCTCACGGGTGCAACACCCGTTTTTTTATTTTGTTAAGATCTTTACACATATATCGAACATTACGCATAGTAAGGGCGTTTTAGTATCAGGAACACAGAATGTGAGCGTCTTCTCTCAGATTCATCACATAGCTCACCCACTTAACTTCGGCTAAAATGGTAACAAAACAAGTCATCAACACGCTTTACAAGCAGTTCAGCCGCCCCCCAAAGTCGCCGGATGAACTTAATCTGGGTCTTATCTTTGATTATACGATGGATAATCACGGGATATTCATTGATGAAGACAATCTTTATATTGGGAGCATAGAGCCCTCCTCTCCGTTCTCGACAATAGAGCTGAAGCGCATTCACGAGATCGTGGAGTTCGAGAAAGTCATAGCCATTGTCCTCCCTTCGTCCATAATATTCCTTAATAAAGAGAATTCCGATGTGCATATACATCTGCGCCTTGACGAGGAGAAGCCCACTGTGTGGCAGCGCATCAAGACAGCAGTTGCACGCGGATCCTGACATGCCGCCGCTCACCGCCGGACTATCGTATAATCGCGGATTGTGACATTTAAATATGCTTCGCTCACAGATATTCGACCGTACAGCACGTCTGCTTGGCAATGACGGGCTGGAGTGTCTTGACAGAATCAAAGTTATAATATTCGGTGTAGGCGGCGTGGGAAGCTGGGCTGCCGAGACACTGGTGCGCACAGGGGTCACCCATGTGACGATCGTCGACGCCGACAAAGTGGCTGCTTCAAATGTCAACCGTCAGCTTCCGGCTCTTGTCTCCACTGTAGGCCAGGTCAAGGTCGATGTGTTAAGACGACATCTTCTTGACATAAATCCCGAAGCCTCTGTTACCGCGCTTCACACTCTGTATAATACATCCACGGCATCGTCATTCAGTCTGGAAGATTATGATTATGTGATCGATGCCATAGACTCACTTTCCGACAAGGCTCTTCTTATCCTTAATGCCACGGAGGCAATGTCGCTGCACAAGGGAATGAAACTTTTTTCATCAATGGGTGCGGCCCTCAAGCTTGATCCTTCCCGAATAGCCGTGGATGAGTTCTGGAAAGTGAAGGGATGCCCGCTCGCAGCGGCTTTGCGCCGCAAGTTCAAGAAGTCGGGCCGGTTTCCCGCCCGCAAGTTCAAGTGCGTGTATTCCGATGAGCTTGTGCCGAATTCTCCGGCATATGAACCTGCCGCTACTGAGGATGGCGGCATGGCACCCATGTCGTTCAACAAGGCCGTGACAAACGGTTCGCTCATGCATATCACCTCGATATTCGGAATCACACTTGCCTCACTCGTAATACGGGATGCAATAAGCAGACATCACTCTTTTTAATCATATTCACAAACATGCTACGTAACCACACATTTCTTGTCTATGTTTTTGTCGCACTGTTCTCTTTGGTGCTATCGTCGCCCGCTGATGCCAAAGGTCCGCATTCAGCCAAGCCTGTAGTGTCCATACTTGGCGATTCGTATTCGACATTCAAAGGTTACATACCCGACAGCTATGCCTGCTGGTATGACACCACCCCTACGGCAGAAAAAATAAGGGCTAAAAAGACTGATGTCATTGATGTGAAGCAGACCTGGTGGTGGCAGCTCATCAATGACGGCGGGTATATACTCGGAGTAAATGACTCCTATAGCGGAGCCACAATATCGTTTACCGGCTACCAGGGCGAGGATTACTCTGACCGTTCGTTCATTACGCGTCTGCCGCGACTTGGTTCTCCCGACATACTTCTCATATTCGGGGCGACCAATGACAGCTGGGCCGGGTCTCCGATAGGGGAATTCGTTTATAGCAATGTCGCACGCGAGGATCTTTACGAATTCCGCCCGGCCATGAGCCGGCTGCTGTCCGAGGCGGTCAACCGCTTCCCCGGCACAGCCATTTATTTCATAATCAACAATGGGCTCAAGCCTGAGATAGAATCATCCATCAAGACTGTGTGTGACCATTACAATGTGACTTATATCCAGCTTCACGACATTGACAAGCTTTCGGGGCATCCGTCATGTGAAGGTATGAAGCAGATAGCCGCGCAGGTGCTCGAAGCTATCAGATAGGAATAAGTATAATTGTGTAATAGGGTGTGCCAAAACACCCTTCCTGAAGAAATTACCCTTGTCGCAGATAGCTGCAGCAAGGGTAAAATCTTTATATACGGACGTTATGACATATCCTCTTATATGGATGTCTGGTCGATGAGTATTTCTTTTTTCGGGGGGATCTTGGCCCAGTCGAACTCGTTGATCAGTTCGTGGGGAGAGCACGGTTCCGGGCTTGGGATTATGCCTGATAAATGGGCGAGGAAGCCTGTAATCTCTTGTGGCGAATGTCTTTTTCTCAGCTCATCCATGCCGAGTGACCGGTCACGCTTGGACAGGCGCACACCGTCGGCATTGCATATTAGCGGCACGTGGGCGTAGACGGGAGGTGTAAGCCCGAGCATACGGTACAGATAGGTCTGCTGAGCGGCCGAAAGCAGAAGGTCGCATCCGCGCACCACCTCATTTATTCCCATCAAGGCATCGTCGACAACCACTGCAAACTGATATGCCCATGCTCCGTCGGCGCGCCGGAGTATGAAATCGCCACACTCACGGGAGAGATTGATGCTCTGCGCCCCATATAGGGTGTCATGGAATGTTATATCCTTATCCGGGACATAAAGCCGTGTGGCGTATCTGACGCAGCGAGGCTGAGGCGAGGCCGACGGCATCGATGCCGGGCGGCAGTGCCCTCCGTAGATCACTCTTCCGTCACTCTGGTGTGGAGCCTGTGTAGCCATTATTTCCGCGCGCGTGCAGGTGCATGGATACGTGTATCCTGTGGCCCGCAGCTTTTCGAGATAGCTGTCATAGACGCTGCCTCGCAGACTCTGCCGGTATGGGCCGTGCGGACCGCTCCCTGACAGCCCTCCCTCATCCCAGTCGAGCCCAAGCCAGCCGAGGTCATCCTCGATGAGCCTGGCGTATTCCTCTTTGCTGCGTTGCGGGTCGAGGTCCTCGATGCGAAGCACCCAGCGTCCTCCGCGGGCGCGGACCGACAGCCACGAGAGCAGGGCTGAAAACATGTTGCCGAGATGCATCCTGCCGGTGGGTGACGGGGCGTATCTTCCTACGGGGGTGTCATCGGATTCCATTCTGTGAGGCTTGCTGTCCATATGGTTAAAATAATGTGCAAAATTAGCTAATTTTTGTAAGGATATAATATAAATTTTGTAACTTTGCATTAATACCGTATATCTAACCACTGAAAAATGGATAAAACCTATCATCTTGCGATTGACCTCGGTGCGACATCGGGAAGGTCAATACTTGCCGGCTTTGACGGTGACAGTGTGGTAATGAGTGAGCTGACACGTTTCCACTATCCCATGCTCCCTATCCGCGGTCATCTGTTCTGGAATCTCCCTCTCATATATCAGGAAGTTGTGAAGGCAATGAAGGCGGCAGCAGCGAAGCTGTCCGAGTCAGGCTCCGAACTGTCCTCGATAGGAATTGACACCTGGGGATGCGACGTGGCCTATTTCTATGCCGACGGCTCTCTTGCAGGATTGCCCTACTGCTACCGTGACACCCACACCGAGGGCGCGGTGGACGAGTATTCCAAGGTGATCTCACGCGAGAAAGTGTATGCCAAGACCGGAATACAGTTCATGGATTTCAATACGCTTTTCCAGCTCCATACCCTTCGCCGCAACGGTGCCGAGGTGATCGATTCGGCCGACAAGATACTGTGGATGCCGGATGCCGTGGCATATATGCTCACAGGCAACGCCGTGACGGAGTACACTGTGGCTTCCACCTCCGAGATGCTGAATCCGGCCACAGGTGACCTTGACGCTGAGCTTCTCGATTCCATCGGCCTGTCAAGGTCGAAGTTCGGGCCTATGGTGCAGCCAGGCCATGTCATAGGCACGATCCTGCCACAGCTGCAGGAGGCAACAGGTCTCGGCGAAATCCCCGTGATAGCAGTCGCAGGCCATGACACCGCTTCGGCTGTGATCGGAGTCCCCACACCCGATACCGACTACGCTTATCTGAGCTGCGGCACATGGTCGCTCCTCGGCATAGAGTCGCCCGAGGCCATTATAAATGAAAAAAGCTTCGGATACAATTTCACTAACGAGGGTGGGATCGACGGCACCACCCGCTTCCTGAAAAATATCTGCGGACTGTGGATCTTCGAGCGCGTACGTGCCGAGCTCGGGCTTCAGGATGCCGACATATCAGAGCTTGCCGCGTCGTGTCACGACTCCGTGTGCCGGTCGATAATCAATCCCGACGACCCATCGTTTGCCAATCCCAGATCGATGGTCGAAGCCATCAACGCTTACTGCAGGGCCCATGGCGAAGAGGTGCCCGTCACGACAGCCGACTATGTGCGTGTGATATACCGCAGCCTCGCCCGCCGCGTGGCTGAGATGCTCGATGTGCTCAAGGGGTTCTCGCCGTCACCTGTAAAGCGTCTGCACGTCATAGGCGGAGGCTCGCGCAACGGTCATCTCATGCAGATGATAGCCGACGACTGCGGCATACCTGTGGTGGCCGGCCCTGCCGAATGCACGGCTCTCGGGAATGTGCTTGTGCAGCTCCGTGGCTGCGGGCGCGCTGACACTCTCGCCGATATGCGCAGGATAGCGGTAAACTCGACGGAAACCAAAACTTATAATCCAAACATATAATCAGAACTATAACCATGAAAGAAGAAGCAATCAAGAAGGCTTATGAGATAGCCCGCGAACGTTATGCCGCCCTTGGCGTGGACACTGACAAGGTGCTTGAGCAGATGCAGGATTTCCATTTGAGCATGCACTGCTGGCAGGCTGACGATGTGGCTGGTTTCGAGCCTCATGAAGGAGGCCTCACCGGTGGTATCCAGGTCAACGGCAACTATCCCGGCAAGGCCCGCAATATCGACGAGCTCCGCTCGGACATCCTCTATGCCATGTCGCTCATCCCCGGCAAGCACCGTCTTAACCTCCATGAGATCTATGGCGAGTTTGGCGGCAAGTATGTCGACCGTAACGAGTGCTCGGTAGAGCATTTCCAGGGCTGGATCGACTGGGGTAAGGCCAACGGCATCAAGCTCGACTTCAACTCCACCTCTTTCTCCCATCCCAAGAGCGGTGACCTCTCGCTCTCCAATCCCGACAAGGGGATACGTGACTTCTGGATCGAGCATTCAAAGCGTTGCCGTGCCATATCTCAGGCTATAGGCGAGGCCCAGCAGGATCCCTGTATCATGAACACCTGGGTGCATGACGGCTCCAAGGACATCACTGTGAACCGCTACATGTACCGCGAGCTTCTCAAGGATTCCCTTGACCAAATCTTCGAGAAGAAGTATGACTGGATGAAGGACTGTGTCGAGTCAAAAGTGTTCGGCATCGGCCTGGAGAGCTACACAGTGGGATCCAACGATTTCTACACAGCCTATGCCTCCAAGCGCGACATGATGATCACTCTCGACACCGGTCACTTCCACCCCACCGAGAGCGTCGCCGACAAGGTATCAGCCATGCTTCTCTTTGTTCCCGAGCTCATGCTTCACGTGAGCCGTCCTATCCGTTGGGACTCTGACCACGTGACCATCATGGACGATCCCACCCTCGACCTCTTCAGCGAGATAGTACGTGCGGGAGCCCTCAACCGTGTTCATTACGGTCTCGATTACTTCGACGGCACTCTCAACCGTATCGGTGCTTACGTTATCGGCAGCCGTGCCGCCCAGAAGTGCATGCTCCGCGCTCTTCTCGAGCCGACCGAGACACTCCGCCGGTATGAGCTCAACGATCAGAAGTTCCAGCGTCTCGCTCTCCTCGAAGAGTGCAAGAACCTGCCTTGGAACGCTGTCTACGATATGTTCTGCCTCAAGAACAATGTTCCTGTGGGCGAGGGCTTTATCCCTGCAGTAGAGAAATACGAGGCCGACGTAACCTCAAAACGATAAAAAGGGATACAAAAGGTTCAAAAGGACAGAAGAAACACAAGTGTTAGAGGTTGTTTAATAACAAATGTTAAAGCCAAAGTCCATTGTCATGAACCGGATTTCGTTCAGGAAGGAGGGAGCATAGCTGTGGCTATGTGACCGACTGACAGGACGAAAGGCGGCCATGACAATGGATGCGAGAAAGCTAACTTATAATTCCATATGCTGCATTATAAATTATATTTTATTAACATTTTACCACTCACGGCAGTCTTTTGTGCTAACTTGTCCTTAATCATCGGTCACATAGCTACAGCTATGCTCCCTCTGATTAATAACAATTTAGCCCAAAATCCTACCGCTTTGGCTTAACATTTGTTTTTTAACAACCTCTTAAATTTATTCTCTATGAGATAGCATGTGGATGTATTTTTGTCCTTTTGAATCTTTTGTGTCGGTCATAAAAGAAGTTATAATATGATTTTTCTTGGACTTCTGATCATAGCCATAGGTGCTTTCTGTCAGTCGAGCTGCTATGTGCCCATCAACAAGATACGTTCCTGGAGCTGGGAAAGCTACTGGATAGTGCAGGGTGTGTTTGCGTGGCTGGTTCTCCCGCTGCTCGGCGCGCTGCTCGCTGTCCCCGCCGGACGCTCGCTTTGCGAGCTGTTTGCCGAGGCTCCGTCGTTCAATCTGTGGATGACAATCCTCTTCGGCGCGCTGTGGGGCGTGGGAGGTCTCACATTCGGACTCTCCATGCGTTATCTCGGCGTGGCCCTCGGTCAGTCAATAGCTCTCGGCACATGTGCGGGGCTCGGCACCATCATGGGGCCGGTGCTTCTCAATATTTTCTTCCCTGAGAATGATCCCCTGTCACAGCTCACATTCTCCGTGATACTCGGAGTCGTGGTCACTCTTGTCGGCATAGCCATTATAGGTGTGGCAGGTTCGATGAAGGCGTCCTCGCTGAGCGAGGAGGAGAAGAGGGCTGCGGTCAAGGACTTCAATTTCCCCAAGGGTATCACCATCGCGTTGCTTGCCGGCTTCATGAGCGGCTGTTTCAATGTGGGTCTGGAGTTCGGCAGTGGCATCAATTTCGGTGATCTCACCAATCCGATGTTCCGCACCCTTCCGGCCACATTCCTTGTGACGCTCGGAGGCTTCGTGACCAATGCCGTGTACTGCTTCTATCAGAACAGCCGCAACCGTACCTGGGGCGATTATGTCAACGGTGCCGTGTGGGGCAATAACCTTTTCTACTGTTTCCTCGCGGGAGCCTTGTGGTACAGCCAGTTCTTCGGACTTGCTCTCGGCAAGGGCTTCTTTACCGACTCGCCCACACTAATGACACTCTCATTCTGCATACTTATGGCACTCAATGTGGTGTTCTCCAATGTGTGGGGAATCATCCTTAAAGAGTGGAAAGGATGCTCATCAAAGACTATCATGGTGCTTCTTACAGGTATCGTGGTGCTCATAGTGTCATGCTTCCTTCCGCAGTTAGTATAAACCATTCACTCTCCGATCACTGATAAACCATATCAATCCATGTCATCTATTCTTGATAATCGTCCTGCTCTCGCACATGAGGTGGAGCAGGTTGCCGAGGTTGCAGGATATCTCTGGCAGAAAGGTTGGGCCGAACGTAACGGCGGCAACATCACAGTCAACATCACAGAACATATCGACGATGCCATACGTGCCATGCCCGCCATCTCCGAGCCCCGTCCTATCGGTTTCACTCTTCCCAATCTCAAGGGATGCTATTTCTTCTGCAAGGGCACAAACAAGCGTATGCGCGATCTTGCACGCTGGCCTATGGAGAACGGTTCTGTGATCCGTATCCTTGACGATTGCGCCCATTACGAGATCATAGCCGACAAACCTGTGGCACCCACTTCCGAGCTTCCCTCTCATCTTGCGGTCCACAGCTATCTTATCGGCAAGGGTTCCAACTACAAGGCTTCGGTCCACACTCATCCCATAGAACTTGTGGCAATGTCGCATTGCAAGAAGTTCCTTGAGAAAGATGTGGCCACACGTCTGCTCTGGAGCATGATCCCCGAGACCAAGGCGTTCTGCCCACGCGGACTCGGCATCATCCCTTACAAGCTTCCCAGCTCCAACGAGCTTGCCGAGGCTACCATCAAGGAGCTTGGCGACTACGACGTGACCCTTTGGGAAAAGCATGGAGTGTTTGCCGTCGACACTGACGTGATGGCTGCATTCGACCAGATCGATGTGCTCAACAAGTCGGCTCTCATATACATCGCCGCCAAGAACATGGGCTTCGAGCCTGATGGAATGTCGGACGAGCAGATGCGCGAAATGACCGTGGCATTCAATCTCCCGAAATAAATCCGCCTCATACCGATAATTTTAGCCCTCCGGTGCATTGCCAAAATGTACCGGAGGGCTTTACTAATCATAAAAATCAATCAATAGTAAAAATCAATCAAAATAAATCAATCTCTGAAGCTTAAATTCTGATGAGACAAAACTGTCCTATTGCTATGTTGGGTTAAATATTAGATTGTCTCTTTAAGTGTCTGTGTAACAGGAATTTTGCATTCGCTGTTGTCGCACACTTGATAACGGACCTTTGCGGAGATTTCCCCTTTGCCCTCACCTTTTATTTTCTGTCGGAACTGGACGGTACCGGTATAATGGGATGTCGCGTTTCCGGTAGATTGGGCCGGTGGCATTATCATTTCTCCGTCAGGCTCGATCCCTTCTGGATAGGTGAGGTCAAGGGTTGTCTTTATGAACACATCCTTTTCATCGACGGTGGCATATGCATGGTAGCCCGGATGTATGGTCATGGTGATAACCATCTCCTTTGCGCCGTTGGCATCGGTCTGTATTGCCGAAGCGAGAGCCACAGGATTGTCGCGGCTTGTCTCAAGAGCTGCGGCCTGTTTTGCATGCTTGGCTTCATATGCTTTCCTCCGGGCATCGTTCTCGGCATTCAGGTCGAGTATACGTTGTGTGTAATCGTTGCCTACGGCGTTGGGAACATTTGTGTTGACAAGCCATAGGAAGCCGCCTGATTCCGTGAAGAAGAGTTTGTCGCGGTTTGTGTCTACCCAGTTCCTGTATTCCTGCGGGGTGGTGAAATTGCAGAGGGTGTAGCGTTTCAGCAGGCGTTCACCCTTTGCCGCCTCTTTGCCGCCTCGTTCCCATATCGTAATCGCCGAATCGAGCATGGCAACATCATAGTTTGCCACACCGATTTCACGCAAGTCGGTATCCACTTTCATTCTGAAAGGATCTTCAGGGTCCCTATAGAGATACGGGTGGTTTTTCTTGTAGAAACGGAAATATTCATCAATATCGGTCCCGAATACCTCATACAGTTCGGGGGAATAATCTTTTACAACCTTATAGTACGGTTTGGGCATATAGTATTTAACATCGGGGTCTCCAGCTCTAAGCTTTTCTTCACGTATGCGCTTATTAAATGTCTCCATATTTTGCCAGGATTCTTTGGAGATGCTGTAGTCCAGCCATTGCAATGATTCATCACGGACATAGCTTGACCGGTCTAATTTGCGGGCAATGATAGGATGACCCTTGAATTTGGATATGTACACTACGGCGTTGGCAAATACATCCTTGCCGGCGGGAGTCATCCCCTCGGGATCGGATGCGAATCCCCAGTGCAGGAAGTTTCCGTGGCGGCCTATAGCTACAGCGTGAATGGGCTTCGCGCTTTCACCTCCGGAGATGAATTCAGTATCGGGTGAGTCAGTGTATCCTCCGTCTGCGCTCACCATTCCTATGCGTGTATTTTTGCCTTCTTCATAAACAGTTGTCTGCACCTGCCACATCTCCAGTTCGGCCGGACACTCTGTTTTCAGCATGTTGTGCTGCTTTATTGTGTTTTCCGGTGTTGGACGTATCTCAACAGGGAGATTCACTTTGAAAGGTCCCTTGAATATGGGATGATCCTTTTTCCAGTTATGGGAGTAGTTTTGCAGGCAGAGGCAATACCAGTCATTCTTACATCCGAGCGAGCGTGTCACGTATTCGCTTTCCGAGGCAATGCATATGGCTGCATCGGTGAAATCGTATGGAAGTACCTGTTCCACTCCATTTAATTCATTGTCTGAGATCTTTTTTGGCGTTCCGTCAAAGATGGTGACATCATAGTCGGCCGACATTGATGGTGTATAGTCTTCGGCATGGATGCTCTTGACGGATGTGAACCGGCTGCGGAGAAATTTGTCGAAATGCGACATTCGTTCCTTGACGGATTTCTTTACCATATCAGGATCAAGTCCTTCTACGGACCTGACCACATTAGCGGAGCCTCCCACATAGAGGACTTTTAGTTTTTCTTTGGCACATACCGATATTGCCATCATAATGGCAATTGCCAGGAATGCATAACGTTTCATCGGGTTTTGGTTAAGAGTGGTTTGAGAGATTTTGAAACATGTAGGAGGGCCGGGGCATGGTTGCCGGTGATATTTTGCTCGCGGGCGGCCGGGGCACGCCTCGGCCCTACTGCATGGTTGTGTTAGAAGCCGAAGATTTCTTTCAGCATGGCATCGGTCTCCTCTTCATCCTTTGGCTGGGTCATCAGATTTCCTTCCGGATCGACAATGAATGTGCGCGGAATGAACTTGATGTTGTAGAAACGGCACTGCCTGTTCTCCATCTCATCGTTCACGATGTTACCCTTGTCGTCGACAGTTGTGTCAGAGTAGGTGAGGATGTTGTAGTAAGGAGCCATGTCGTGGGTGCTGATATACTCTTTCCATGTGTTGATGTTGTAGTCCTTTGACAGAGCTACTACTTCGAGACCCTTGTCATGGTACTTGTCATACAGCTCCTTTACGTGCGGAAGTCCCATCACACAGCCTTTGCACCATGTGGCCCAGAAATCGATCAGGACATATTTCCCTTTCAGGTCGCTGAGTTTCACCTCCTGTTCGCGCAGCGGGTCGTAGCCCTTGAGCTCGGGAGCAGGCATGCCGGGTGCGATTTTTTCGCGTGCATCAATGGATTGTGCTATGACCTTGTCGTAGGCTTTCAGTTCGGGAGAAAGACCGTCATAGAGTTTCTTGGTGACCTCAAGAGGAATATTATCACTGATGATTTTGAACATATCATAACCTACGTAATTGTCGGAATTGGCTGCAATGAAATCACACTGCATTTCTTTCCATTGATTGAAAAGTTCCGTGGCTCGGGCCTCATACTCCTCTTTTTTCTCGGGATATACCTTGATGGAATCGTACAAGGCGAAGCGCATGTCGTTGAGTGAGTCTCCGAGATGGCGTCCTTCATCCGATTTTGCCTGAAGGGATGACCCTGTCACGGCGGATTCCATTACGTTCCCCTTATTGATATCGATGTTTATTTCATCAGCTCCGAAATATAAACCTTTGGTATTGTCGCCGGTGTGAGGTTCTTTCTCTTCACCATACTTAATGTATCCGTGTGTTCCGAACGGAGGCACTTCACCGGTGAATGTGAATTTGCCGTCGGCTATGGTTACGGTGTCGGATATGAATTCGGTGCCGTTGTCATAGGAGAAGTAGACAGGTTCGCCGTCGGCACCATCGATGGTGCCGTTGATCACAAATCCGTTTGCCGGGCGGGAGTTGCATGCCGCAAGCGCAAGCAGGGCGGCAGCGGGAACTAAAAGATGTTTCATTGCGTTATGTGATGTTTTTAATGGTTGTAAGCAAAAATTTATCGTGTGGGATAATTATGCTGGATGTTGGGGTTCATCTCCATCACGTTTCTTGGGAAGGGGAATATCCATAGGGGTGACTCCGGAGTAATGGTGTAGGTCTTGCCTAACAGTTCGCGGGTGAGGGTCTCTTTGTAGTCGGCTTTGCGGGTCCAGCGTTTGCGTGTAAAGAAGTTCCACATTGTGTAGACGTATTCGCCATGGCATGATTTCTTGAGATACTTGATTGCTTCCTCCTTTGTGGTCACACGCCCTTCGAGCGGCTGGTAAACATCGGGATTGATGCGGCAAACGCGCACCTTGTCAAGATAGCCCATAGCTTCGTCGATGGCTCCACGATCGATGGCGCATTCGGCGAGAATCATGTACATGTGTGATGTCTTTATGCCGCATGTGTTGTGCTGGCTGTCAAGGTCACTTACAGAGTTATAAGGAACGCCATAATATCGTATATAGTCATTTTTGATTGCTTCAAGGTCTTTTTCGGGATCATCGGGATCATATGATCCTTTTGACGAAAGATAGCCGGTGGAAAGGTTGTCTTTACGGTAGTGCCCCGGTTCGAACATGCTGTCGTTATAAGGAGTTATAAGCATGCCGTTGCACTGTGTATTATTTGTGAAGTAATCCTCCTCCATCTGGAATTTCGGCCCCAATACTAATACTTCAATAGGTGTCCCGCCTCTGTTGACCTTGCTTACTATCAGGTTCTTATAGTCAGTGACTGTGCTTCCGAATTCAAGAGCTTTCCTGGCGGCTTTCTCGGCTTCAGTCTGGTCTCCCATGCTCATAAGCACGTGGGCCTTTACAGCATAGACAAATGATTTGCATACCCTTTCGCGGTTGAGAGCCGCAACCGGCAGACAGTCGAGACCGATAGCCCTGTCGAGGTCGGCAAGTATGTTGGTGTACACCTGCTTCTGTGTAAGCTGTTCGCTGGGGATCTGGATGTCATGCGTCTCGAAGAGATACGGTATGCATCTTTCTGTTTCGGCAGTGGCTGGATCGTATGCCGCTGCATATTTTTGGGCCACTAACCATTCATAGTAGGCACGTATTGTCAGAGCCTCGGCGCGAAGCTTGTTTTTGTGGTCTTCCGGACCGATTGCTTCATCAACTCTCATAAGTACGGGATTGGCCACAGTGCCTATATAGCTGAAGCAATCAGTATAGAATTCATCGTCAGTCGCCAGGGCCGGAAGTCGCGTTGCATGCTCGTTTTCGTCCCACGCCAGAAGTATCTGTGTGAAACTCTTGTTTGGCTCTTCGATAGATGTCGGGATGTAGTCCATTGGGAGAGCGTCGCCGCAGATGATTGTGAGATCTTTCCAGTCACCGTAGTAATTGGCATTGAGTAGAAGTTCAAGATCGGATGTCTTTGACAGTAGGTTCATCCCTTTCTGATCGACATCGGTAAAGCTCTCGCATGATGACAGGATGGCAGAGCATGCTATTGCAAAAAATGCTATATTCTTAAGTTTCATGATTGTGTGCTGATTTAGAGATTTAGATTGAGACCCACTACATATGAGGACTGGTTGCGTATGCCGAGTGTCTCGGGGTCAACTCCGGCATTGTTTCTTGTCCATATGGCTTTGGGGTCATTGATCTGGAAGCGGAGGGAGCAGTTGTTCACCCCAACTTTGCTAAGTATGCTCTTTGGAAGATCGTATCCAAATGTGATGTTGCGGATCTTGATGAAATCTGCATCGTAGACATTGTTGGTAGCTGTGTCGGATTCTCCTGCAAGTATTGTCGGGTTGGACCATTGTCCGAGGCCTGGAATGTCGGTCGGTTTTTCAGGGGTCCAGGCGTTCAGGTACATTATGTCGATAGGTCCGAACCAGTTATTGGAGAATCGTATTGTGTGGGGACGGGCAAACATCTGGTGTCCGCCATAGTATGCGGCAGTGAACCCGAATGAGAATCCTTTCCATCTCATCTGGTTGTCAAGAGCTATGATTGTCGACGGGTCACTGTGGCCTACGAATGCGAGTGCGTCGGCACTCAGGAATATGGCTTCTTCAGTGGTCGCTCCTGTCTCGGTGTAGTAGAGGCTCACACCTTCATGCCCAGGACGGTCATCGATCTTTGCGAAGCGGTATGCCCACATGGCGTTGACGGGGTAGTCGGTCTTGTATGGGGTACTGATCAGACCTGTGGCGGAGGTGACAGGATTCTCCACGTATGTCACCTTGTTTTTATTATAGGTGAATGTCATGTTGGTGGTCCAGGAGAAATCGTTTCTGCCTGACGGACGGAACCAGTCGTAGCCGAGTGTCAGTTCCACACCGTGGTTAAGGATGCAGGCCACGTTGGCATTCATTGAGGTGAATCCTGATGTCGGATCGAGAAGCTTGTTGCCGAATATGTCCTTGCCCTCTTTGCGGTAGTAGTCGAGAGAGCCGCGCAGACGGTAGCCGAGGAAACTGAAATCCAGACCGAAGTTGTTGGTGCGGTTCTGCTCCCAGCGAAGGTTGGGGTTGGCGGGACTGCTCACTGAACCCATGGGGACTTTGGTGTCGCGGTTGATAGATCCGGATGAGGCTGTCATATAGGATGTGGCACCCTGGTAGATATTACCGGTGACACCATAGCTGTAGCGCAACTTTAGGAAGTTGATCCATGTAAGGTCGTGCATGAAATCCTCCTTGTGGATGTTCCATCCGGCACCGACTGACCATAGCGGTTTGCCACGGTATTTTGCGTTCAGGCCGTACACGTCGGCATAGTCCTTTCGGAAAGACCCGAAGACGTTGTAACGCTCGTCAAATGTATAAGTGGCATTGAAATATCCTGAAGCATATCGGTGTGTGACCTCTTTGATGAGTCCGATGCCGTTACGTATTATAGGAGAGGAGGCATATACAGGGTATCTGCCATTTTGCCAATAAGGTGCTGTCCACATGTCGTTGAGTGAACCTATGTCCACGGTGTGGGTGGAGCTGCTCTGGAGCTGTTCGTCATAGCCGAGTATCAGAGTTTTGTCGCCACGTGTCCTGGTGGAGCGGAATTCCATACCAGCTATGACGGCGATATCGTGCTTGTCAAACAGAGTCTTGTTGTAGTTCAGCTGTCCGCGGGCGGTCCAGTAGTCACCCTGAGTGTGAGATGTCTGCAGGAAGCCTCCGTTTTCCGGGGTCAGGTAGCCTATGGTGCCGTCGTTGTTTTGCTTAGCAAACATGTTCTTTATTTCGCGAGCTGCGAAACTCTCCTCGGTGGCGTGATGGCGTTCGTTGAGATCGGATACCTCATAGATGAACTGGGCGTTGGCTGTGAGTCCGGGGAGCACTTTGAAGAGGAGGTCGGCATGATAACGCATCTCCTGTCGGCGGGTGTTCTTGACATCCTGCCGTGCCTCGTCACGGAATCTTACAGCCATGTCGGTGATGCCGTCCTGCATGGTGAACTGGCCGTAGTCGTTGCCATAGTTGAAGTAGTGGAGGCGGTCGTTTCCGTTCTCGTCATAATACGGATAATACGGTTCCTGACAGAAAGGATCGTAGATTTTGATATAGTAGCTTGTGGCTCCGTACTCCTGCTTGTTGGCAAAGACACCGTTGAAAGAGAATGTCGCGGTGAGCCATTTTGCCACATCGAGGCTACCTTTGTAGCTTACGTTGAGCCAGTCCTGTTTGTGGTTGTAGAGTCCGGTGTTGTCGTACTTGTAGTTTATCACGAGGCTGTTCCTTGCTTTGTCCGATTTATTGCGCAGTGCGAGGTTGTACTGCTGTATCACCTGACGGTGGAACATGTTGTCGGCTACATCCTGGGCATAGTTGCCTTGGCTTAGCTTGGCTTTTGTGGCGTCGAGCTGCTGGCGGGTGATGTCACCTTTGGCAAACTGCCAGTAAGCGTGATTTAGCCTTGTGACACCAGACCCCATGATAATCTCGGAAGTGGTGGATTCTATAGGCTTGTTTATCTTTCCGTCATTGTTGAAGAAGTAGTATTCCCAGTATTTGCTTTCGGCCTCGACATGCTCGGCGGCATTCATATAGAAGTTGTCGTGGTAATCCACGTTACGGTTCTCGTACCATGTCACATTGGCTGAGAAGTCGATGTCGATCTTCCCTTGCTTCTTGGCGTCCTTGGTGGTGATGACTATAATGCCGTTGGCTGCGCGGGCACCGTAGATGGCTGCTGCAGCTGCGTCCTTGAGGACGTTGACGCTCTCGATGTCATAGGGGTTGAGGTCTTCGATCTTCCCTTCGATGGGGAGTCCGTCGACTACAAGCAGAGGATTGGTCTCGCCGTAAAGGGTACCGATACCGCGGATCACCGGTTTGCCTCCGTAAGTGGAAAGACCGGCAACACGTCCTTCGAGGTTGTTGAGAATGTTGGGCATGTATCTTTCATTGAGCTTGTCGGAACTGATAGTGGCGACTGAGCCGGTCATTTTCTCTTTCTTGACCTCCTGGTAACCTGTCACGACCACTTCGTCCATCATGGAGTAGTTGGTCTGCATCTTTATGTCGAGAGGGGTCTTGATGTTCTTGTTGAGTGCCATCTCGAAAGGTTTCATGCCAACGAAGCTTACAATAAGGCTCTTATTCCCTCCTGCAGGCACGAATAGAGAGAAGTTTCCGTCGATGTCGGTGGCAGTTCCGGACTTGGTCCCGGCGATATATACATGTGCGCCGGGGAGGGGATCGCCGTTCTCATCGGTGACGGTTCCTGTGATACGCTGCTGTGAGGTGCCGGTCTTTTCTTCGGACGGTAGCCGGAGTATGACCATGTTGTCCACGATCTCGTAGTCGAGACCCATGCCGGTGCGAACCACTTCATTGAGAAGGTCTTTGAGAGAGGTTGCGGAGTAGGTGCCGTCGAGTTTGCGTTTTACTCCATTGACGATTTCTTTCTTGCATACGAAGTCGTAGCCTGTGGCAGCTTCAAGGATGGCTATGGCTTTCTCGGCATTGTCGTTGGAGAACGAAGCCTTGAAGTCACGTGCGCTTGCTGCGGACGGAGCCATCAGAAGAGCTGTGAGAAGGATGGATAGTAAGCTCTTTCTCATAATGTGATAAATGAATTGGGTTGATTATATATGTGGTAGGTTATTTACGTGAGATGATGATCCTGTTGCCTGATGTGGTGAACTTTACGTCGCCGCATTTTTCAAGGATCGATATTGCGGCCTTGAAATCGCCGTAGCGCGGTATACTTCCGAGATAGATGTCATCCTTGAGTGACGGATCGGCAAACTCGTATTCGAAGTTGTACCATCGGCTCAGGTCGCGCATGATGCTTTCAAACGGCTGTCCCTCGAGCACAAAGCGTCCGTGACGCCACCCCGTGATCACGGAGGTCTTGACGTTTCGCATTGTCACTTCGGAATTCCTGCTGTCCAGGCAGGCCTGATGGCCGGGTGAGAGTACGAGCTCTCCGCTCTCCGGAATGTTGCGCGTCAGTGATATGGAGCCTGATTCGAGGGTCGTATAGGTGATTTCCTCGTCGGGATATGCCTTGATGTTGAATGTGGTGCCGTAGACCCTCACTGTCTGGCCCATGCTCTCCACATAGAATGGACGTTCGGGATCTTTCCGTATTTCAAAATATGCCTCCCCTTTTATGTGGACCCTTCGTTCGGCACTCCCGAATGTTTCAGGGAAGCGTAGCTGGGATTCGGAATTGAGCCACACGACTGATGAGTCGGACAATGTTATTCTGAACTCTCCTCCGCGAGGCACATCGAGACATAGCTTTTCGCCCGGGGCGATGACAGGAATGTTTTTGGCTATATCTTTCAGTGCCGGTGTGGACTCTGATGCGGTGAGGCTGTCGAGCCGGATGGTTGTGCCATGTGTGGTGGAAAGTTCAGCCTTGAGGCGTCCCGGCTTTATGCTGTCGATGATTATTGTGTTGGTTGTCGACGACAGGGGGCCGTCGGAGATGAAGTAAGGGGTCTCGGTCATAAATATCCAGGCGGCACACGCTATAATGACAGCTATCGATGCCGCAACTGAAGCCCGTCTTGCCAGTGCCTTTGCTTTAATGGTGTTGACCCTCCGCTGCAGGTCGGCTTCCGGACGGCGATAGTCAATGTCGCTGCGCTTGGCACGCTCGTCGGCAAGAAATCCGGTGTCGGTGAGTGTGTGTGCCAGCTCCGCATTCTTGGGGTCGGCTGAGATCCAGGCTTCAAGTTCGGATCTCTCGCGGTCAGATAGTTTGCCGAGGATCCTTTTGTATAATAGATTGCTTATTATATGTGGGTCGGATAGCATAACAGGTTTTTTCTTTTTCCTGTTACTATAATCCACTCATCTCGGAAAAGTATAAGTCAAAAAGCAACTTTTTTTAAAAAAGAATCGAGATTGTGGGAAAAAGCATTAAAAAATGCGTATTTTTGCTGCAAGAACAGTTTTAGTAATACAGTATGGTCGATTATGCATCCATATATCGCAGTTTCATGCGCGGGAGAATGCATCCGCTCTACGAGGTGATGTATTCCGGTCTTCTGCGCTATGCGGCACAGATGCTCGGTGATGAGCTGTCGTATCTTGCCGAGGATTGTGTGCAGGATGCGGTTATGAGTACGTATGTCAACCGCGCGCGTCTTGTTGATGCCGACCATTGGAGGCGTTATATGCTGCTGTGCATACACAACCGCGCGCTCAAGGTGGTGCGCCGACGCCAGGTGCACCATAATTATATGGGCAACACTGATGATGTGGCTGAGCAGGATGTGTCGCATGCTATGATACGTCAGGAGACACTTGACTCGCTGTATGCCGCCATCGATTCGTTGCCCGGAATATATCGCGAGGTGTTTGACCTGAGTTTCGAGCAGGGACTTAAGAATGGTGAGATAGCGCATCTGCTCGACATCGCCGAAATAACTGTGAAGAAGCGTAAGGAGCGTCTGCTTGATATGTTGCGAGCCAAGCTCGGCGGCATCTCCGAGGCAGAGCTCATGTTGCTGCTCCTGCATGCAGGTATCCTGACAGAGGTCAGCTGATAAGCTGTCGTTGGTATATATTTCGACTTGGAACCGTAAAAAAATAACAGCTGGCAATCAATTGATTGCCAGCTGTTTCCATGCTTGTACCCGGACCCGGGCTCGAACCGGGATGGGTTGCCCCAACGGTGTTTGAGACCGTCGCGTCTACCGATTCCGCCATCCGGGCGATGGAACGTATGCATGCGCATACGTTTCGTGCCTGCAAAGGTAATGAGTTTTTTCCGTTTTCACAATACTGTGTGGCATTTTGTGCCAAGTTTGTCGTCCTGTGTCAGGTACTACGGTGTCCTTACGCGCTGCTGAGAGCAGTGAGGGTGCGAAAACGTAGTTATTTGTCCGGATTGGTGTACCAGCGGGAATACATCAGGTAGTTGTGAGCTATTTTGGTGTTAAGCTCACGTGATGTGGCAGGGTCGACCATCTTTATGAATTTGGCCGGGGCTCCTCCCCACAGCTCATTCGGCCCGATCTTGGTGCGTGAGAGCACCACCGATCCGGCGGCTACGAGGGCTCCTTCGCCTACTTCGGCATCGTCCATCACCACGGCTCCCATGCCTATGAGTGCAAGATTGTGTATCTTGGCTCCGTGGATGGTGACGTTGTGGCCTATAGACACGTCATCGCCTATCTCGATTGTAGATTTCTGGTATAGTGTGTGGAGCACTGATCCGTCCTGGATGTTGACGCGGTTGCCGATGCGGATGGAGTTGACGTCTCCGCGCAGCACGGTGTTGAACCATACGCTGCATTCGCTGCCCATCTTCACGTCGCCTATTATGGTACAGTTTTCGGCAAGGAATGTGTCGGGTCCTATTTCGGGGGTGAATCCACGTACAGGGATTATTAGAGGCATTTTCGTAAGGGAATTATATGGTGAGAATATGCATTCCAAGCCTTACCGCGTCATGACGCGGTAAGGCTTGGAGGCATGTTTATTTCAATGGTGCTGTGGCGGCTGCGAGCCATTCTCTCTCCTCGGCGGTAAGGGACGGTACGAGTCTGTCGTAAACTGTGTGGTGGTAGTCGTCAACCCATTTGATCTCTTCGGGCGTCATGATCGAGGTGTCGAAGAGGTCGCGGTCAAACGGACACATTGTCACTGTCTCGAATGCATAGAAGTTGCCGAATTCAGTGGTCTCGTAAGGTATTGTCAGCACAAGGTTTTCGCATCTTACTCCGTAGCGGTCGGCGAGATATACGCCTGGCTCGTTGGATGTGAGCATTCCGGGCATCAGGGGAGCCATGGTGTCGTTCAGGCGTATGCTCTGCGGGCCTTCGTGCACGTTGAGGAAGTGTCCCACTCCGTGTCCTGTGCCGTGAAGGTAGCTCTTGCCTTCTTTCCATAGCGGCATGCGGGCCATTGCGTCGAGCTGGTGTCCGTGTGTCCCTTCGGGGAATATTGCCGTGGCTATTGCTATGTGTCCCTTCATCACGAGAGTGAAGTCGTGGCGCATGTCGGCCGAGGGGGTTCCGAGGGCTATGGTGCGTGTTATGTCGGTGGTTGCGTCGAGATAGTTGGCTCCGGAGTCAATGAGGAGCAGGTTGCCGGTCGACAGTTCGACGTCGGTCTCGGGAGTGGCCGAGTAGTGTACGATGGCTCCGTGAGGTCCGAATCCGCATATGCTGTCGAAACTGAGGTCGAAGAACAGCGGGTCGGTGCGCCGGTTGCGTTCGAGAATCTCTGCGACACCGATTTCTGTAAGGCGCGAGCCGCTCTCCACAGTGCGCTTGATCTCCATGATGGACCTTACCATGTACACACCGTCGCGCACATGGGCGTCGCGGATGCCCTGCATCTGCACCCCGTTCTTCACGGCTTTGGGGATCAGCACGGGAGAGTCGCTGACGATGAAATGTCCGTCGAGAGCTGAGGCTACTGCTCCAGATGCGCGGTCGCCGCTTAGGAGCACATTTATGCTGGCCGGAATTCCGGAGAGGAATGCGAGTGCTTCGTTGTAATGGGCCGTAGAGACGCCTGACGCAGTGAGGTAGGCTGTGACTTCAGGAGTGAGTTTTGCCGGATTGATGAACAGGCATGCATCCTTCTCTCCGACATAGAGGAATGAGGTCGCCACCGGATTGCAGGGGACGTCGGTGGAACGCAGGTTGAGGAGCCATGCTATCTCGTCGAGTGCGGATGTGAAGTAGGCCTGTGCGCCCTCTGAAGCGAAGTCGCGACGGAGGTCGGCGAGCTTTGCCGCCGCGCTTTTGCCTGCATATTTCTCGTCATGTATGAAGGCTGCATCCGACGGAAGAGCGGGACGGTCGTTCCATATTCGGTCGATGGGATCGAAATTCACATCAAGCTTAATGCCTTTCTTGTTAAGGACTGAGCGGAGCCTGGCGGTGTCGTTGAGCGACATAAGCATGCCGTTGATACCTACGGTGTCACCCTCTTTGAGATTGTCGCATAGGAATCGGTTGATTGATGGAGTCTCGGGAAGTCCGTCTTTCATAATAATGATCCCCGAGCCTTTGGTCTGATCCTCGCTCTGAAGGAAATACCGGCTGTCGACCCACAGATATGCCCCATCGGTTGTGACGACGAGTGTGCCGGCCGAGCCTGTGAAACCTGTGAGGTAGCGCACCGTGTGCCAGTGGGCTGAAATGTATTCGCTCAGATGAGGGTCCGTGCGCGGAACTATTACGGCTTTGAGTCCTGCATTCGCCATCTCATCGCGGAGGGCTTGTATGCGTTGTGTTGATACGTTTGTGGTCATGGTGATCAGTTTATGAATTTAGAGTGGAAGGTTTTTTCCTGTCCGCAAATTTACGTAATATCAAGTGTAAAGTCAACCTATAGGGAAAGATTTTTGTTATAAAATCAACACAAGCCATTTTTTATGGTGGCCTCTAAATTTCACTACAAGATTATGAGACGACGGAAAGTTTCGACATTATTGATTGCGATATGTGCCATGTTGGTGCTCTCGGTCTCCATGCCATCGTGCGGAACTATGCACAGCTACTGGGGAGTGGAACATGAATACGACTTCCCGGACGGGGTCTACGGCTACGGACATCACAAACCCAAACATAAAAAATACTATTACTGTCCGCTAAACCATAAAATAGTGAGTCCAACTTCTTGAACGGCAGA